>NZ_JPGM01000008.1:0-190259 GCF_000731655.1 Burkholderia sp. MSh2
GGCGTGACGCATCGGTGACGGTCGTCGCGGTGTCGTGGCGCGACCTCGCGCTGTCGATCGGCCCCACCGTGCTGCTCGCCGCCGCGGCCGTCTGGCTCGCGGTCCGGCTGATCCAGCCGGCGCCGCCGTCCACCCTCGTGATTTCGTCCGGGCCGCCCGGCAGCACGTACTGGAATGCCGCGCAGAAGTACAAGGAGATCCTCGCGAAGAACGGCGTCACGCTCGACGTCCAGTCGTCCGAAGGGTCTGCCGAAAATCTCGCCCGGCTGTCGAACCCGAACGCGCCGGTCGACGTCGGTTTCGTTCAGAGCGGCATCGGCCCGAAGGAGCGCGACGAACACCTCGTGTCGCTCGGCAGCATCGGCTACGTGCCGCTCGCGATCATGTATCGCGGCCCGGTCGTCGCGCGCCTGTCCGACTTCAACGGCAAGCGGCTCGCGCTCGGCACCGAAGGCAGCGGCGCGCGCGAGCTGAGCCTCGCCCTGCTGAAAATGAACGGCATCGTGCCGGGCGGCTCGACCGAGCTGCTGCCGACCGCCGGCGAGGACGCCGCCACCGCGCTGCTCGAGGGCAAGATCGACGCGGCGTTCCTGTCCGGCGACTCGACGCAGATTCCGGTGATGGCGAAGCTGTTCCGTGCGCCGGGCGTGCACGTGTATTCGTTCACGCAGGCCGAGGCGTATGCGCGGCGCTTTCCGTACCTGACCGCGATCACGCTGCCGATGGGCGTCTACGATCTCGGCCGGAACCTGCCGCCCGCCGACATCCATACGGTCGCGCCGACGATCGAGCTGGTCGCACGCGACTCGCTGCACCCCGCGCTGTCCGACCTGCTGATCGAGGCGGCGCGCGAGGTGCACGGCCATGCGACGATCCTGCAGCACGCGGGCGAGTTCCCGTCGCCCGTCACGCGCGGCTTCCCGCTGTCCGACGACGCCGCGCGCTACTACAAGTCGGGCAAGACCTTCCTGTACCGGCGGCTGCCGTTCTGGGTCGCAAGCCTCGTCGACCGGCTGCTGGTCGTGGTCGTGCCGCTGATCGTCGTGCTGATTCCCGGGTTGCGGCTCGTGCCGTCGCTGTACGGCTGGCGCGTGCGCTCGCGCATCTACCGCTGGTACGGCGCGCTGATCGCGCTCGAGCGCAGCGCGCTCGGCGAGCACACCGCCGAGGAACGCGTCCAGCTGCTCGACGAGCTGGACGACATCGAGGAAGCCGTGAACCGGATGAAGATGCCGCTCGCGTACGCCGGGCAGTTCTACGTGCTGCGCGAGCACATCGGCTTCGTGCGCGAGCGGCTCACCGCGCACGACCACGATGCGCCGGCGCATCCGCCCGGCACGGGCGGCCCGCCGGCGGCCGGCGCCGGGGCCGCGCCGCCGGCCGGCGATCCCCCCCGGGCGACTCCCGGTTCCGCATAGGCGGACGATCCGCGATCATTGCCGCATGCGCGCGCCGCCGCGTAACATGGAGGGCGGCGCCGCCGGGCGCGGCATGCGCCCCCACTGGAGATCGCCATGACAACCGGCCTCGATACCGCCCAGCCCGCCTGGTTCTTCGACTTCGTGTCGCCGTTCTCCTATCTGCTGCTGGAGCAGCACGACAAGTGGCCGGACGTGCCGTTCGAGCCGGTCGCCGTATCGCTGGCCGACCTGCAGCGCCACTGGGGGCAGCGCCCGGGCGCCGAGGTGCCGGCCAAACGCGTGTTCACGTACCGTCATGCGCTGTTCCGCGCGGAACAGCTCGGCATCCGCTTCAAGATGCCGCCCGCGCACCCGTTCGATCCGGACAAGCTGCTGCGTCTCGCGATCGCGCTGCGCGCCGATATCGCGACCGTGCTGGAGATGTTCCGCTTCATCTGGCGCGACGGCAACGATCCGTCGACGCCGGAAGGCTTCGCGGCGCTGTGCGAGCGCGTCGGCGTCGGCCACGGCGACGCGCTGATCGAATTCGAGGGGACCGCCGCGCAACTGGCCCGCAACAACGCCGACGCGATCGCGCTCGGCGTGTTCGGCGTACCGACCTTCTGGATGAACCGGCAACTGTTCTGGGGCGAGGACGCGCTGCCGATGGTGCTGTACTGCGCGCGCACGCCGAACTGGCTCGAATCGCACGAGGTCACGCGCATCAGCACGCTGCCCAAGGGGCGGGCGTGATGGCCGGTATTACGCACGGCAACGCGCGGCTGCGGTAAGGTTAGGGGCCGTTCTCGCGGCCACCCCGCATGACGGGATCCATGCCCCGGGAATGCCCGGTTCGCATCCCGACCGCCTCCAATTTCGCCCGAATCACCCCGCATCGATGGAAGACGACGACCGTACCGCCTCGCTCGACATCTGGCTCGTGCGCGTATTGCGCACGCTGCTGCTCGAGCGCAGCGTCACGCAGGCCGCCCTGCGGCTGAACCAGACCCAGCCCGCGATCAGCACCGCGCTGCGCAAGCTGCGCGAGACGCTGAACGACCCGATCCTCGTGCGCGGCAAATCCGGAATGGTGCCGACCGAATATGGCGCGTCGCTGCTCGAAGCCGCGTCGCGCGCGCTGCGCGAAGTGGACTTCATCGCGACGCCGCACGGCGATTTCGATCCGTCTTCCGCACGACGCACGTTCCGCGTCGCCGCGCCCGACTACCTGAACGATTTCTTCATGCCGACGCTGATCGAGCGCTTTCGCGACGCGGCGCCGCATGCGCATCTGGAAATCGATTCGCTGAATCCCGCGCTCGACCATGCGGGCGCGCTCGAATCGGGCGCGCTCGATCTCGTGATCGGCAACTGGCCGAAGCCCGACCCGCAGTTCGCGCGCCAGGACCTGTTCTCCGACACGATCGTGTGCCTGATGCGCGATGCGCACCCGCTAGCGCACGTGCCGCTCACGCGCGAGGCCTACGCGTCGGCCGCACATGTCGCGCCCACGCCGTACACCGGCGACAAGCGCAATGCGATCGAGATCGGCCTCGCACGCGCGCGCCTCGCGCGACGCATCGTGACGACGCTGCCGTATTTCGGGATCGTGCCGCAGGTACTGCTGCAGGCGGACCTGATCTTCACGACGACGCGCCGCTTCGCGACGCACTATGCGCAGTTGCTGCCGCTCGTCGTCGTCACGCCGCCCGTGCCGTTCCCGCGCATCAAGAGCTACCTGCTCACGCATCCGCAGCCCGACCGCCCGACCGACGTCGCCTGGCTGTGCGCGCTGATGCAGAGCGTGTCCGACGAGCTGACGGTCGCCCGCGGCCGCAAGCGCTAAGCCGCCGCGCGGCCGCTCAGGCCGTGCAGAACGTTTCCTGCAGATGCATCCAGCGCACGACGCCCGCCGCGTCGCGCTCGAACACGGCCGTCGCGCGACGGGCGGGCAGCGCGCCCGATGCCGCATGCTGCGCTTCGAGATAGGTGATCGTCGCATGCGACGCGTCGGCGGCGAGCACGCGGGTTTCCGACAACGCGATGCGCAGCCCCGGCTTCGCGCCGGCGAGCTTCGCGAACAGCGCGCGCGTGCCGTCGAGGTCGACCGCGCGGCCGTCGGTCAGGATCATCGTGAAATCGGTGGAGAACGGCGCGAGCAGTGCGTCGAGCGACGCAGGCGCGGTGTCGGCGCCGGACAACCAGCGCTCGATGGCGACGAGGCTCGCTTCGAGCGCGTCGAGATAAACCCGGTGATCGGACATGGTGCGTGCACGAAAAAAGACGCGGCCCGCTGCCGCGCGTCGTCGTGCAGTGTATGCAAAAACGCGCCGCGGTGCGCCGGCGGCATGGTGTTACCGCGCACAGGCCGCGTCGTCGCGCGCAAGCGCCGACGCGGCTGCCTTCGCATCGGCCACCGGCATGCCCGAACGCGCCTGCAGCAGTTCCGCGCACACGGCCACCGCGATCGCGCCCGGCGCCTTGTCGACGATGCCGGCGACGCCGATCGGGCACACCATCTCCACCAGCCTCGCCGGATCGACGCCGCGCGCGGCCAGCCGGCGCTCGAACTTCACGCGCTTGGTGCGCGAGCCGATCATCCCGAAGTACGCGAAATCGCGCCGCCGCATGATCCGCGCGGCGAGCGAGAAATCGAGCGCGTGGTTGTGCGTCATCACGAGGAAGTACGTGCCGGGCGGCGCGGCGTCGACCACCGCCTCCGGCGTGTCGGTCGGCTCCGGCTGCACGTTCGGCGGACATTCGTCCGGGAACAGTTCGTCGCGCGTGTCGACCCACTGCACGACGCACGGCAGCGCGCCGAGCAGCGTGACGAGCGCGTGACCGACGTGCCCTGCGCCGAACAGCACGACGTGCATCGGCACCGGCGTGCCGCTCGTGCGGTTGCGCCGGCCGGTGCCCTGCGCGAACGCCGGGACCGGCGCGGCGCGAAGCGAGCGGGCGGGGCCGTTCACGTCAGCCTCCGTCGGGCCGTCCCGGGGGAGCAGACCACCCCCTCGGGGGGCAGCGAACGCAGTGAGCGCGGAAGTCGTTTCATATCGACCTCCGTCGGGCCGTACCAGGGCGGCTGACTGCCCCGTCGGGGGCGGCGAACGAAGCGGGCGGGGAGCGTTTCATCTCAGCCTGCCCGACCCGCGCGCACCGCCTGCACGGCACGCAGGATCGATTCGCCGGTGGCCGGCGCGTCGAGCGGCGGGTTCACCCGGTAATCGCCGACCGCCGCGACCGCGTCGCGCACCGCGAAGAACACCGAGAACGGCAGCAGCAGCGGCGGCTCGCCGACGGCCTTCGAACGGTGGATGCTGTCCTCGACGTTGCGGTTCTGGAACAGCCGCACGTTGAATTCGGGCGGCGTGTCGTTCACCGTCGGGATCTTGTACGTGGACGGCGCGTGCGTCATCAGCTTGCCGCCCTTGTTCCACCACAGCTCCTCGGTCGTGAGCCAGCCCATCCCCTGGATGAACGCGCCTTCGACCTGGCCGATGTCGAGCGCCGGGTTCAGCGACGCGCCCACGTCGTGCAGCGCATCGACGCGCAGCGTGCGCATCTCGCCCGTCAGCGTGTCGATCACGACTTCCGACACGGCGGCGCCGTACGAGTAGTAGTAGAACGGTCGGCCCTGCAGCTTCGACTGGTCCCAGTACAGCTTCGGCGTCGCGTAGAAGCCGTCCGACCACAGCTGCACGCGCGCGAGGTACGCCTTCGCGATCACTTCGCCGAACGGCACGCCGTGACCGCCGATCCACACGACGTCGTTGCCGAACTTCACGTCCGCCGCATCGGCCTTGCCGTCGCCGAACTGCTTCGCCGCGAACACCGCGAGCCGCTCGCGCAACTGGCGCGCCGCATCCTGCGCGGCCTTGCCGTTCAGGTCGGAGCCCGTCGACGCGGCCGTCGCGGACGTGTTCGCGACCTTGCTCGTGTCGGTCGCCGTCACGCGGATCCGGCTGAAGCGGATGCCGAGCTCGTGCGCGACGACCTGCGCGACCTTCGTGTTGAGCCCCTGCCCCATCTCCGTGCCGCCGTGGTTCACGAGCACCGAGCCGTCGGTATAGATGTGCACCAGCGCGCCGGCCTGGTTGAAATGCGTGACGTTGAACGCGATGCCGAACTTCACCGGCGTGAGCGCGATGCCCTTCTTCAGCACCGTGTTGCGCGCGTTGAATGCGCGCACGCCCGCGCGCCGCGCGCGGTAGTCGCTCGTCGTCTCGAGTTCGCCGAGCAGTTCCTGCAGCACGTTGTCCTCGACCGTCTGCCCGTACGGCGTCACGTTGCGTTCGGTCTTGCCGTACAGGTTCGCGTAGCGCACGTCGAGCGGATCGCGGTCGAGCGAACGCGCGATGTCGTCCAGGATGTACTCGATCGCGAACGCGCCTTGCGGGCCGCCGAAGCCGCGGAACGCGGTGTTCGACTGCGTGTTGGTCTTGCCGCAATAGCCGGCGATGTCGACGTCGCCCAGCCAGTACGCATTGTCGAAATGGCAGACCGCGCGCGTCATCACCGGGCCCGACAGGTCGGCGGAAAAGCCGCAGCGCGACGTCATGTCGAGCGCCACGCCGTCGATGCGGCCGTCGTCGTCGTAGCCGACGTCGAAGCGGTAATGAAAGTCGTGCCGCTTGCCGGTGATCATCATGTCGTCGTCACGGTCCGGGCGCAGCTTCACCGGGCACAGCAGCTTCCACGCGGCGAGCGCCGCACAGCACGCGAACAGGCCCGACTGCGATTCCTTGCCGCCGAACCCGCCGCCCATCCGGCGGCATTCGACGAGCACGTTGTGCGACGCGACGCCGAGCACGTGCGCGACCAGGTGCTGCATCTCGCTCGGATGCTGCGTCGAGCAGTACACGTGCATCCCGTCGTCGTCCTTCGGCACCGCGTACGCGATCTGCCCTTCGAGGTAGAACTGCTCCTGGCCGCCGAGCAGCATCTCGCCCGACTCGCGGTGCGGCGCGGCGGCAAGCCGCGCGGCCGCGTCGCCGCGCGCGAGCTTCAGCGGCGGGATCACGTAGGTTTCGGCCCGACGCGCTTCCTGCGCGGTCAGGATCGCCGGCAGTTCCTCGTAGTCGACCTGCGCGCGGCGCGCGGCGAGCCGCGCGGTTTCGTGCGACGTCGCGACGACCATGAACATCGGCTGGCCGACGAACTGCACGATGCCCTTGGCGAGCACCGGGTCGTCGTGAATGATCGGGCCGCAATCGTTGACGCCGGGAATGTCGTCGGCCGTGAACACGGCGACCACGCCCGGCGTCGCGCGCACCGCGTCGAAGTTCATCGACACGATCCGCGCGTGCGGCTTCGCCGACAGCCCGAGCGCCGCGTGCAGCGTGCCCGCGACGGTCGGAATGTCGTCGGTGTAGGTGGCGCGTCCGCTGACGTGCAGGTGCGCGGACTCATGCGCGCGCGATACGTGGACCTGCGCGGCGTCGGCTTGCGGATCGAGGGTGCTCAGGAACGGTTCTGCTTGCTGGTTCATCGTCGGTGTTCTCCGTCTTCAGACGCACGCCGCGCCGGTGCCGGCTTCGGCGGCCACTTCGCGCACGCTGAGGGCGTGCGGCGGCAGCGGGTCGTGCGGGCGCGTCTCCAGCCAGAAGCGGTACATCAGGTTCTTCGCGGTATCGAGACGGTAGGTGCTCGTCGCGCGCATGTCGGAAAGCGGTTGATAGTCGCGCTCGAGCGCCTGCATCGCGGCCTGCGCGGTGGCCTCGTGCCACTGCGCGCCGTCGAGCACGGCTTCGGTGGCGGTCGCGCGCTTGGGCGTCGCGGCCATCCCGCCGAACGCGATGCGCGGCTCGCGGAGCGTGTCGCCGTCCGCGATGAACGCGAACGCCGCGCAGACGGCCGAGATGTCGGAGTCGAACCGCTTCGACAGCTTGTAGGTGCGGAACTGCAGCTTCTCGCGCGCGCCGGTGCGGGTCGGCACCTTCAGGCCGACGACGAATTCCTCCGGCGCCATGTCCTTCTGCTGGTAGCCCGTATAGAGCGCCTCGAGCGGCAGCTCGCGCACCGTGTCACCGCCGCGCAGCACGACCCGCGCGCCGAGCGCGATCAGGCCCGGCATCGAGTCGCCGATCGGCGAGCCGTTCGCGACGTTGCCGCCGATCGTGCCGGCATTGCGGATCGGCAGCGACGCGAAGCGCTTCCACATCTCGGTCAGTTCCGGATACGTGCCGGCGAGCGCCGCATATGCCTTCTCGACCGTCACGCCCGCGCCGATCTCGATCCAGTCGTCGCGCTCCACGACGCGCCGCAGTTCGGCGATCTGGCCGACGTAGATCAGGTCGTCGAGCCGGCGCATCTGCTTCGTGACCCACAGGCCGATATCGGTGCTGCCCGCGAGAATGCGCGCGTCGGGCCGCGCGGCCTTCAGCGCCGCCAGCGCGTCGAGCGTGCGCGGCGCCGCGAAGCGCGCGCCGCCGGCCGTCGTGTAGTCGAACGTGTCGTCGCGCCGGAGCGACGCGAGCGTGCGGGCCAGCGCGGCCGCGTCGACCGGCCCCGACGCGCCTTCGCCTGCCGCGCCGAACATCTGCACGGCCGCATCGACGATCGGGCGGTAGCCGGTGCAGCGGCACAGGTTGCCCGTCAGCGCATCGGCGATCTCGGTGCGCGTCGGCACGCTCGTCTCCTTCGCGCACGCGCCGCCGCCGCAGCCTTCGTGGCCGTGCTTCTCGTACAGCGCCCACATCGACATCACGAAACCGGGCGTGCAGAACCCGCATTGCGAACCGTGGCAATCGACCATCGCCTGCTGCACCGGGTGCAGCGTGCCGTCCGGCTGGCGCAGGTCCTCGACCGTCAGCAGCGCCCGGCCGTCGAGCGTCGGCAGGAACTGGATGCAAGCGTTGACGGCCTTGAACTCGACCGCGCCGGTATCGGTCAGCTCGCCGACGACGACCGTGCACGCGCCGCAGTCGCCTTCCGCGCAGCCTTCCTTGGTGCCGGTGCAATGCGCGTCCTCGCGCAGGTATTGCAGCACGGTGCGGGTGACGTCCGCGCCGCTGACTTCGCGGATCGCGTGACGATGGTAGAAGCGGATCGGCTCACTCATGTCTCTATGATTCTTCAAATGGGGGCTAGGCGGCCTGCGGCGTGCGCTCGACCGACGTCTTTCTGACAGTTTGCACGCTATCACCGTCAAATCTCGCAACCCATAGCCCATCACGCATGAGGCCCATATAACTGCCGCGATATGGGCCCGGACGAAGCGCCGGCGCCGTCCGGCGCGTTGCCCCGCGACGCGCCGCGCGCCGATCCGCATCGCCGGGACGCGCCCGACGAAATCGGGTCGCGATTAACTAAATGGTACCTGCGTGAAAACCGGTTCCATGGGAAAATCCCGATTCCGTTTTTCGCCGCCTCCCGTTCCGTCACGTTTCACCCATTCGTTCCGACCCCATGTCCACCGATTCCGCCATACCGCCGCGCAGCGGGTTCGCGGTCACGCTGCAAATCGTGTCCGTCGTCTGCTTCACGTTCATCTGCTACCTGACCATCGGCCTGCCGCTCGCGGTGCTGCCGGGCTTCGTCCACGACGATCTCGGCTTTTCCGCGATCGTCGCGGGCGGCGCGATCAGCGTCCAGTATTTCGCGACGCTCGCGTCGCGGCCGCTCGCCGGGCGCCTGGCCGACACGCTCGGCCCGAAGCAGACGGTGCTGCGCGGGCTGATCGGCTGCGGCGTGTCGGGCGTGCTGCTGCTGGTGGCCCTGCTGCTGGCGCACTGGCCGGTCGCGAGCCTCGTGCTGCTGGTCGGGAGCCGGCTCGTGCTCGGCGTCGGCGAGAGCCTGTGCGGCACCGGCGCGATCCTGTGGGGCATCGGGCGGGTCGGCGTCACGCACAACGCGAAGGTGATCTCGTGGAACGGCATCGCGACCTACGGCGCGCTCGCGCTCGGCGCGCCGGTCGGCGTCGCGATCGCGCATACGCTGAATCCGGCGCTGATCGGCGTGATCGTGATCGCGCTGGCCGCCGCCGGCTTCTACCTCGCGCGCCTGATCGCTTCCGTGCCGCTCGTGCACGGCGAACGGATGTCGTATGCGAGCGTGTTCACGCGCGTGCTGCCGCACGGCCTCGGCCTCGCGCTCGGCTCCGCCGGCTTCGGGTCGATCGCGACCTTCGTCACGCTGTATTACGCGGCGCGCCACTGGCCCAACGCCGCGCTGTCGCTGACCGTGTTCGGCACGCTGTTCATCGGCGCGCGCCTGCTGTTCGCGAACACGATCAAGACCTACGGCGGTTTCCGCGTCGCGATCGTGTCGTTTGCGTTCGAGTGCGCGGGCCTCGTGCTGCTGTGGCTCGCGCCCGTGCCGCACGTGGCGCTCGTCGGCGCCGCGCTGACGGGCTTCGGCTTCGCGCTGATCTTCCCGGCGCTCGGCGTCGAGGCCGTCGCGCTCGTGCCGCCCGCGAGCCGCGGCGCGGCGCTGTCCGCGTATTCGGTGTTCCTCGACCTGTCGCTCGGCATCACGGGCCCGCTCGCCGGCTATGTCGCGGGCGCGTTCGGCTATCCGCAGGTGTTCCTGTTCGCGGCCGCCGCCGCGGCGGCGGGCGTCGCGCTGTCGATGGTGCTGTACCAGCGGCAGGCCCGGATGGCGGGAAGCAGCGCGGCCGCCTGAGCGCGCCGGCCCGTTGCACGGCGGCCGGTCGCGCAGCGGCCGCCGAGGCAAGCGCCCAAAGAAAAAGCCCGCATCGCGCGGGCTTTTTCTTGTGTTGCGGCCGGCATGCCGGCTGCCGCGCTCACGCCGTCCGCAGCAACAACCGGCGCGTCAGGTCGAACGCGACCAGATTGCCGGCCACCACGAGCAGCAGCCCGATCACCGCGAGCGGCGACCACTGGTAGCCCTCGAACACCGTCGACACGGCCAGCGCGACGATCGGAAACAGCACCGTGCAATACGCCGCGCGCTCCGGCCCGATCCGGCCGACGAGGGTCAGATAGGCGGTAAAGCCGATCACCGAGCCCGGTACGGCCAGATAGACCAGCGCGCCCAGATAGCGCGGGCTCATGTCGGGCGCAAACGGCAACCCGGCCGCCGCGCTGCCGACGGTCAGGATCGCCGCACCGATCAGCATCGCCCAGCCGTTGGTCGCGAGCGGATGCAGCCCCATCGACTGCATCCGGCTCGACAGCAGGTTGCCGGCCGAGAAGCACATCGTGCCCGCGAATGCGATCGCAAGCCCCGTCCAGGTCGCGTGATCGTCGAGATGGCCGGCCATCTGCTGCCAGAACAGGCATGCGATGCCGGCCAGGCCGAGCAGCGCGCCGGCGATCGCCGACGGCCGCAGCGGGCGGCCCATGAACAACCGGCCGTTGATCGAGTTCAGCAGCGGCGCGGTCGAGAAGATCACGGCGACGAGGCCGCTCGGCACGACCTGCTCCGCATAGTAGAAACACAGGAAGTTCAGGCAGAACAGCGCGAAGCCCTGCGCGACGAGGTAGCGCCACGCTTCGCGCGGCGGGCGGGCCGGCCGGCGCATCACGCGCAGCAGCGCGAACAGCACGGCGGCCGCGAGCCAGAAGCGCCACGCGATCGACACGGGCGGCGGCACCGAGCCGAGCTGCCACTTGATCGCGATCCAGGTGGTGCCCCAGATCAGCACGGTGACGAAATAAAGCGACAGGTTCATGGCGACATCCGGAAATCGGGTGAAACGGGATTTCGACTATGCCGCCGGCCGGTGCGCGCCGATTGTCCGGATTTGCGGTCTTTTTCGGGCCGCCGCACGCGCCGCCGTGCGCCCGCTTATACTCGGCGCATCATGAGCTTCTCCCTCTCCGCCCCGCCCGTCGACCGCGCCGCCGCCCTGGCCGGCGGCGACCTGCCGTTCGGCCTGCAGTCGGTCTGCCGCACGCTCGCCGAAGCGAACGCTACGCTCGAGCGCTTCGCGTGGCTCGGCGACCATCTCGCGATCGCCGAATGGACGCGCATCACCGACGAAAGCGAGACGATCTACGATCAGCCGGGCCACCACACGCTGTCGTGCTACCTCGACGGCGGCTACCGGACGGAACGCCAGCGCGTGCCGCGCTACGGCGCGCCGAGCCTGCTGTGCGCGCTGCCGGGCGACCATGAATCGCGCTGGTGGGTGCGCGGCGAGATGCACTTCATCCACCTGTATTTCCTGCCCGAGCACTTCACGCAGCGCGCGATCCGCGAACTCGACCGCGAGCCGCGCGAACTGAAGCTCGCCGACCGCACCTATTTCGAGGATGCGCGCGTCGCCGCCCTGCTCCGGGGGCTCGCGCTCGAAGGCTGGGACGACGCCGACGAACGGCTGCGCGTGAACGAAACCGCGCACGAAGTGATGAGCCTGCTGCTGCGCGGGCAGAGCACGACGCGCACCGACACGTCGTTCCGCGGCGGGCTCGCGCCGGCCGTGCGCCGCCGCGTGCGCGACTACATCGACACGTACCTGACTCAGCCGCTGACGCTCGGCGAGCTCGCCGACGTCGCCGCGCTGTCGGAATACCACTTCTCGCGGATGTTCCGGCTGTCGTTCGGCCGCGCGCCGCACGCGTGGGTGGCCGAACAGCGGCTGGCGCGGGCGCGCGAGTTGCTGCGCACCACCTCGCTGCCGCTCGCGCAGATCGCGGCCGATTGCGGCTACGCGAACGCCGGCCACTTCAGCCACCGCTTTCGCGATGCGCACGGCACGACGCCGAATACCTACCGGCGCGCGATGCAGGGCCGCTGAGCGCGGCCCGCCGGCGGCTTAAGCGCCGCGTCGCGACAGTTCCTGCTCGAGCGCCGCGACGCCGGCCGGCAGGTCGATCGGCACCTTCAGGTCGACCATCGTGCGGCCGAACGCATGCAGCGTGCGGAACAGGTTGTGTTCGCGGCACTGCTCGCCCATCTGCCCGATCCGTACGATCGGCAACCCGAACGAGCCCGAAATCTCGACCTGGTAGTGCTTCGAGATATGGCCGCAAACCATCCCGGGCGTGAGCCCTTCCGGCGTCTCGATCCCGACCACCGAGTTGAGACGGCACGCCTTCGGCGCATAGAGCTTGAGCCCCATCGACTCGACGCCCGCCTGCAGCGCGAGCGAGCAGCGCAGATGGCGGGCGAAGCGGCTTTCGAGCGTCTCCGCGCAGACGAGCCGCAACGCCTCGTGCAGCGCCAGCACGCCCGACACGGGCGCCGTGTAGTGGTAGCCCGCGTTGTGCCAGAAGTTCTCCGCGAGCGCCATGTCGAGGCACCAGTGCGCGTTCGGCTCCGGGCGATGCTTCATGCGCTCCCACGCGGCATCGGAGAACGCGATCAGCGACACGCCCGGGATCGACGACAGCCCCTTCTGGCCGCCGGTGATCACCGCGTCGATGCCCCACGCGTCCATCTCGAGCGGCATCGTCGACAGCGTGCACACCGCATCGACGACGACCAGCGCGCCGGCCGCCTTCGCGAGCGCCGCGATGTCGCGCAGGTCGCGGTTCCACACGGTGTTCGACGTCTCGCCCTGCACGATCGTGACGATCTCGGGCCGTTCGCGGGCAATCGCGTCGGCAATCTCGTCGAGGCTCGCGACCGAGCGATCGGCCACTTCGAGCGTCGCGATCTCGGCGCCGACGCGCGTGGCCATCTCGGCCATCCGCGCGCTGAAGAAGCCGTTGCGGATCGACAGCACGCGCGTGCCGCGCCATGCCAGGTTCGAGATCGCCATTTCCATCGCGGCCGAACCGGGGCCCGCGACACCGAGCACCCACTTCGTGCGCGTCTGGAACACGTAGCGCCCCATCTCCTTCACCTGCTCGATGATCTTCGCCATCGTCGCACCGAGGTGGTTGATCACGACCGCGTTCGCCTTCGCCACGGCGGCCGGGATCGGAACCGGGCCGGCCCCCATCATCAGCAGCGGTTCTTCGGGCAGGATCGCGTCGAGCGGCACGACGACGGGACAGGGAATCGGCGAGTAATCGATGGACATGGCTGGTCAGAGGTGAAGAAAGGAAGTGCACGGACGCTCGCCGCGCTGCCTGGCGAACTGATCGATCATTCCGCGTTCCGCGGCCTCGCGCAAGAGGCACACGCGACCGGACAGCGCGCCGGTGGCCCGGTCGCCCGACCGGGCCGGCCGGCCGCGCGGCATTGCCTGCCGGCGCGCGGGATTCGAAAGGCAATCCCGGCCGGTAGTGAAACGGTTCCATCCGCGCGATTTTCTCCGCCAATAACGCCGTGATTCCCCGATACCGACGGTTCAGCACGACTTGCGTATCGAAAAAATCGACCGGATGCGCGATAAAAATCGCCGCATGGAATCCAAAAACGCAATGCACGCATGCGCCTAAAAACATCTATTATCGCGGCATGTATTGGGGATCGATTGCATCCATTACCGGAGCGAGCCCGATGAAATTCCAATCAAGTCATTGATTCAAATAACAAATATTCGTCACGCCGACGCACATCCCAATATCCTGCCGCCTTTGAACGGCAGGCGCCCGAGGCGTCGCCGCGTTTAACCGGTACCTTCTATTTCGATTTTCCGCAACCCGCCCCTTTTCTCAGGTTGACGGATATCGCTTCTGTATTGAACAATCATCTGCGGAATCGAAAAAAACGATTTTTCGATACGAAGGAGAACTGGGGGCCGTGCGATGCGCTTTCGAGGTTGCGCGGCGAAAAATCACTACCATAATCAATCAACCGGGCCAGAAATACGCGAGCCATGAACCAGATTCAGACCATGCGTGTATTCGTCTGCGTCGCCGAGCAGCAGAGCTTCCGGCGCGCGGCGCACCATCTCGGCGTGTCCAATGCACTCGTCACGCGTTCGATCGCGATGCTCGAGGGCCACCTGAACACACGGCTGATCCACCGCACCACGCGCAACCTGTCGCTTACCGAGGCCGGCGTGCGCTACCTCGACGGCTGCCGTGCGCTGCTCGAGGAATTCGACCACCTCGAATCGTCCGTCGCGCACGCCGTGCGCGAACCGGCCGGCACGCTGCGCGTCGTCGCGTCGGGCCTGCTGTCGCCGCTTGCGCTGACGCCGCTCGTCAGCAGCTTCCGGCACCGCTACCCCGAGTTGCGCGTGCAACTGACCGTTGCCGAAGGGCCGCTCGACGTACTCGATTCGGGTTACGACGTCGGCATCGTCACGGGCAACCGGCTCGAAGGCAATCCGACGCTGATCGGCCACGCACTCGCGCCGAACCCGTTCGTCGCATGCGCGGCGCCCGCCTATCTGGAGCGACGCGGCGAGCCGCGCCTGCCCGACGACCTGCCGGGCCACGACTGGGTCACGCTCGCGCCGCACCAGCACGCGCCCGCGTGGCAACTGGTCGGTCACGACGGCGTCGCGCATTCCGTCACGGTGCGCCCGGCCTGCACGGTCAACCAGCTCGCGCTCGTCCAGGCGGCCGCCGTGGCCGGCGCCGGCATCGCGGTGCTGCCCGAGCCGTGCGTCGCCGACGCACTCGCCAGCGGCAAGCTCGTCCGGCTGATGGCCGGCTACCGGATCGACGATCCCGACACGCAGCTGTCGCTCGTCTACCCGAACCGCCAGTACGTGCCGGCCCGCACGCGCAGCTTCGTCGAGCACGCGCTCGATCACTTCAGCGCACCGGCGGCCCGCGAGCGGACCGACTACGGCTTCATCCGGCCGTCACGCGGGCCCGAACGCGCCGACATCGTCACGGGCCTGCAGTAAACTGCGCGCGTCAGCCATTGGAGGTGCAGCGTGCGCGTGATCCTGTTCAGCAGCCGGCAGTACGACGGCGATTCGTTTACCGCCGCCAACCGGCAGTTCGGCTATCGGCTGCACTTCCAGCCGTCGCACCTCGACGCGGAAACGGCGATCCTCGCGCACGGCTACGACGTCGTCTGTCCGTTCGTCAACGACACCGTCGACGCGGCCGTGCTCGAACGGCTGGCGGACGGCGGCACGCGCCTGATCGCGCTGCGCTCGGCGGGCTTCAATCACGTCGACCTGGCCGCCGCCGAGCGGCTCGGCATCACGGTCGTACGCGTGCCCGCCTATTCGCCGCACGCGGTCGCCGAGCATGCGGTCGCGCTGATCCTCGCGCTCAATCGCCGGCTGCCGCGCGCCGTCGCGCGCACCCGCGAAGGCGACTTCTCGCTGAACGGCCTGCTCGGCTTCGACCTGCACGGCAAGACCGTCGGCGTGATCGGCACCGGCATCATCGGCAGCGTGTTCGCGAAGATCATGATGGGCTTCGGGATGCACGTGCTCGCGCACTCGGTGCCGCCGTACAACGACGAGCTGATCGCGTTCGGCGCACGCTACGTCGGGCTCGACGAGTTGCTGCGCCACGCCGACATCGTCAGCCTGCACTGCCCGCTGCTGCCGTCGACGCACCATCTGATCAACGAGCGGACGCTCGCGCAGATGAAGCACGGCGCGATGCTGATCAACACGGGCCGCGGCGGCCTCGTCGATGCGCAGGCATTGATCGACGCGCTCAAGAGCGGCCAGCTCGGCCATCTCGGGCTCGACGTGTACGAAGAGGAAAGCGGGCTGTTCTTCGAGGATCACTCCGACCTGCCGCTGCAGGACGACGTGCTCGCGCGCCTGCTGACGTTCCCGAACGTGATCGTCACGTCGCACCAGGCGTTCTTCACGCGCGAGGCGCTGGCCGAGATCGCGCACACGACGCTGCTGAACATCGAGGCATGGCATGCGGGCACGCCCGCCAACGTCGTGAGCGCGGCCCGCTGAATCGGCGCGTCCGGGTTCCCTATCCGGATTCAGGCAACAATTCCGCACTTTGTTTCGACTGATGTAACGCGGCCCGCGCACGGTCTGATATCGTTGCGCCGACGTTCTCCCCTGCCCGTGCCGCCCATGCGTTTCGACGACTCCGACATCGCCGCCGTCTATCGCGCCATTTTCGAACGGCGCGACATGCGCCACTTCACGCCGGCGCCCGTCGATCCGGCCGCGCTCGCGCGATTGCTGCGCGCGGCGCATCACGCGCCGAGCGTCGGCTTCATGCAGCCGTGGCGCTTCATCCGCATCACCGATCCCGCGCTGCGCACCGCGATCCATGCGCTGGTCGAGGCCGAGCGCCGCGCGACCGCCCACGCGCTCGGCGAGCGCCAGGACGAATTCATGCGGCTGAAGGTCGAAGGCGTGCGCGAATCCGGCGAACTGCTGGTCGTCGCGCTCGCGGACGGCCGCGAGCGCCACGTGTTCGGCCGCCGCACGCTGCCGGAGATGGATCTCGCGTCCGCCGCGTGCGCGATCCAGAACATGTGGCTCGCAGCCCGCGCCGAAGGGCTCGGGATGGGCTGGGTGTCGCTGTTCGACGTCGATGCGCTGCGCGCGCTGCTGCGCATGCCCGACGGCGCGAAGCCGATCGCCGTGCTGTGCATCGGGCACGTCGACGCGTTCTATGCGAAGCCGATGCTCGAGGAGGAGCGCTGGGCCGCGCGCATGCCGCTCGAAGCGTGCCTGTACGAGAACGGCTGGGACGATCCGGCCGCGCTCGACGCCGCCGGCGGGCCATCGACGCCTGCCGACGCGCCGGCGGATGCCGATACGGCAGGTGCAGGTACATCGACCGCAAGCGCCGGCGGGCCATCAACGCCTGCCGACGTACCGGCGGACACCGATACGGCAGGTGCAGGTACATCGACCGCAAGCGCCAGCGGGCCATCGACGCTTGTCGACGTACCGGCAGACGCCGATACGGCAGGTGCAGGCGCATCGACCGCAAACGCCGGCGATCCATTGAAACGCGCCGTCTGACGCCCGCCCCCGCCGCCGCCCGCGGCCGGTTTCCGGCCGCATAGCCGGGCAAATCCCACATTGTGAGCATCGCTGCGGCGGCCGCGTCGCACGCCGGCAACATCCGTTTTGACCCCGCGCTTAGGGGTTTTCACTGAAGTAGAATCGCGGCTGTCGTCCGTCGTCCGCTTCACCGTCCGCCCGTCCCGCGCATCCTGCGCCCGGCCCGGGCGACAGCCTTTCCCGAGCCTACCGCGATGCCCCTGCCTCTTTTCGCCCTCGCCGTCGCCGCATTTGGAATCGGTACCACCGAGTTCGTGATCATGGGGCTGCTGCCCAATGTCGCGCGCGATCTCGGCGTGTCGATCCCGGCCGCCGGGATGCTCGTGTCGGGCTATGCGCTCGGCGTGACGATCGGCGCGCCGATCCTCGCGGTCGTCACCGCGAAAATGCCGCGCAAGCGCGCGCTGATGGGCCTGATCGGGCTGTTCATCGCCGGCAACCTGCTCTGCGCGATCGCCCCGGACTATGCGGTGCTGATGGCCGCGCGCGTCGTCACCGCGTTCTGCCACGGCGCGTTCTTCGGAATCGGCTCGGTGGTCGCGAGCAACCTCGTCGCGCCGAACCGCCGCGCACAGGCGATCGCGCTGATGTTCACCGGCCTCACGCTCGCGAACGTGCTCGGCGTGCCGCTCGGCACCGCGCTCGGCCAGGCGTTCGGCTGGCGCGCGACATTCTGGGCCGTCACCGGCATCGGCATCGCCGCGGCCGCCGCGCTCGCCGTGTGCCTGCCGAAGCATCTCGCGATGCCCGACACCAGCATCACGCGCGAATTCAGCGTGCTGAAACACCCGCAGGTGCTGATGGTGCTCGGCATCAGCGTGCTCGCCTCCGCGAGCCTGTTCAGCGTGTTCACGTACATCACGCCGATCCTCGAGGACGTGACGGGCTTCTCGCCGCGCCAGGTCACCTACGTGCTGCTGCTGTTCGGCCTCGGGCTGACGGTCGGCGGCACGCTCGGCGGCAAGCTCGCCGACTGGCGCCGGATGCCGTCGCTGATCGCCACGCTCGCGCTGATCGGCCTCGTCCTCGCGCTGTTCGCCGGCACGATGCACGCGCCGTTCGCCGCACTCGCGACGATCTTCGTCTGGGGCATCCTCGCGTTCGCGATCGTGCCGCCGCTGCAGATCCTGATCGTCGATCGCGCGAGCGATGCACCGAACCTAGCATCGACGCTGAACCAGGGCGCGTTCAACCTCGGCAACGCGACCGGCGCATGGCTCGGCGGGATGGCGATCGGCTCGGGCGTGCCGCTCGTGAACCTGCCGTGGGTCGGCGTCGCGATGGCCGTCGCGGCGCTGGCGCTCACGCTGTGGTCGGCATCGCTCGAGCGGCGCCCGATGGTTGCGCCGAGCGAATACGTGTAATGCGACGGCCGTCGATTCGTTGCGCGCACAACTCCACGCGAACCTGATGGCCTTCATGGACCTTTCAAGGTCCACGGTGTAGCATCCCGGCCGATGAAAGCCATTCTCAATCGCGATTTCCTCGCGCTGATCCTGAGCGTCGCGGTCGTCGGCCTCGGCACCGGCGCCACGCTGCCGCTCACCGCGCTCGCGCTGACCGAAGCCGGACACGGCACCAACGTGGTCGGCATGCTGACGGCCGCGCAGGCCCTCGGCGGCCTGGCGATCGTCCCGTTCGTCACCGCGCTGGCGCGGCACATCGGCTCGCGCCGCGCGATCGTCGTGTCGGTCGTGCTGCTCGCGACGGCCACCGCGCTGATGCAGTTCACGTCGAACCTGATCCTGTGGGGCGCGCTGCGCGTGCTGTGCGGCGCCGCGCTGATGCTGCTGTTCACGATCGGCGAGGCGTGGGTCAACCAGCTCGCCGACGATTCGACGCGCGGCCGCGTCGTCGCGATCTATGCAACCAACTTCACGCTGTTCCAGATGGCGGGCCCGGTGCTCGTGAGCCAGATCGCCGGTGCGACGCACATCCGCTTCGCGCTGTGCGGCGCGCTGTTCCTGCTCGCGCTGCCGACGCTCGCGACGATCCGGCGCGCGCCGCTCGCCGGCGACGACGCGCATCACGAGGCGCACGACCGCTGGCTCGACGTGCTGCCGCGCATGCCCGCGCTGATCATCGGCACCGGCTTCTTCGCGCTGTTCGACACGCTCGCGCTGTCGCTGCTGCCGCTCTACGCGATGGATCACGGCGTCGCGAGCGCCACGGCCGTGCTGCTCGCGTCGATCATGCTGTTCGGCGACACCGCGATGCAGTTCCCGATCGGCTGGCTCGCGGACAAGCTCGGCCGCGAACGCGTGCACCTCGGCGCCGGCTGGATCGTGCTGGCCGGCCTGCCGCTGCTGCCGTTCGTGATCGCGAACCCGTGGCTGTGCTGGCCCCTGCTGTTCGTGCTCGGCGCGGCGGCCGGCAGCATCTACACGCTGTCGCTCGTCGCGTGCGGCGAACGCTTCCGCGGGGCGGCGCTCGTCACCGCGAGTTCGCTCGTGTCGGCCTCGTGGAGCGCCGCGAGCTTCGGCGGCCCGCTGGTCGCCGGCGCGCTGATGGAGCAACTGGGCAGCCACGCGCTGGTCGGCGTGCTGGTCGCCTGCGTCGCGGCATTCGTCGCGGCCGCGCTGTGGGAGCGGCGCGCCGCGTTGCAGCGCGCGGTGTGACGACGGCGCGAACGCGCGCCGCCCGGTCACCCTCATGCCGATCGCTCCGCACAAATGACGACGGCCCGCGCGATGCGGGCCGTCATGCTCACCAGCGTGCTGCGCGGCGCGTTACGCGTTCAACGCCGGCAGGATCTTGCCGACGCACGTGCCGAAGCCGACACGATAGCCGTCGCCCTGGCACCATCCGGCGAGCGCAAGCTCGTCGCCGTCCTCGATGAACGCGCGGCTGCCGCCGCCGGTCAGCGCAACCGGCTCCTTGCCGTTCCACGTCAGTTCGAGCAGGCTGCCGAACGAATCCTTCGTCGGCCCGCTGATCGTGCCCGAACCCATCAGGTCGCCCACCCGCGTGTTGCAGCCCGAGACCGTGTGATGCGCGAGCTGCTGCGCCATGGTCCAGTACATGTGCTTGAAGTTCGTGCGGCTGATCGACGTCGCCTCGGCCGCGCCTTCGGCACGCAGCGTCACTTCGAGCGCGATGTCGAACCCGTGCCGGCCCGCGTGCTGCAGGTACGCGAGCGGCTGCGGCGACTGCTCGGGCTGCGCGGTGCGGAACGGTTCGAGCGCGTCGAGCGTGACGATCCACGGCGAGATCGTCGTCGCGAAGGTCTTCGCGTTGAACGGGCCGAGCGGCACGTATTCCCACTGCTGGATGTCGCGCGCGCTCCAGTCGTTCAGCAGCACCATCCCGAAGATATGCGCCTCGGCGTCCTCGCACGCGATCGGCTCGCCGAGCGCGTTGCCGCGGCCGACGATGAAGCCCGTCTCGAGTTCGATGTCGAGCTTGCGGCACGCGCCGAACACCGGCCGCTCCTGGTCGGGCAGCTTCAGTTGCCCGTTCGGGCGCCGCACCGGCGTGCCGCTCACGACCACCGACGACGCGCGGCCGTTATAGCCGATCGGCATCTCCGACCAGTTCGGCAGCAGCGCGTTCTTCGGATCGCGGAACATCGAGCCGACGTTGGTCGCGTGCTCCTTCGACGAATAGAAATCGGTGTAGCCGGGAATCTCGACCGGCAGATGCAGCGTCGCGTCGCGCTGCGCGACCAGCACCTGCGCGCGCAGCGCCGCATCGTCGCGCAGCCGTGCGTCGTCGCGCGAGAACAGGTCCGACAGTTGCACGCGCACGCTGCGCCACGCATCGCGACCCAGCGCGATGAATGCGTTCAGCGTCGGCGCGGCGAATGCATCGGCGCCGGCCGGCAGCGTCACGAGGCCCGCGCGCGCGAGCGCCGCCAGATCGACGATCTGGTCGCCGAGCGCCACGCCCGCGCGACGCGCCGCGTGCGTCGCATCGCTGAAGATGCCGAACGGCAGGTTCTGGATCGGGAAATCGCAGGCGGGATCGTTCGCCGACTCGACCCAGCTCTTGCGGGCCGGGTCGAGCGTCGCGCGCCAGTCTTGGGTATCGCTCATCAAATGCTCCGAGTAACCCCGCCTTTGACGGCGAGGTGGAAGGGAATGCCGCTGTTTGACAGCCGCATTTCATCGTTAAGTTGGCCGGTACGATGCTCGTCTGTCGCTACCGGGTGAAGTCGTCCGACGGACTGCTTGACGCGCAGAGCCGTGCGGTGAAGTACGTCTGCAACGACACGCGCTCACCCGCTCCGTTACAACGCGATCGCGCACGGAACCCCGTTCGAGGAAGCCGGCGAAAGCGCTTCTACCCGGTCCTGTTCGTCGCACGGGTCGAACGACGGCACGACGCGGCCGAAAGGTATCGCGGGATTGCGAACGAGCGCGTGGTGCTGCAATGGCCGTGGTGTCGTGCACGATCGCGATACCGACGCTGCGTTGAACATTCTCCGGTGCGGACGTGCATCGCCAGCCGCGGGAATCGCCCCCCGTCAGGGAGGCGGAGACGTCAACGTTGCTCCGGATTGAAGTGCTTCCTGATGCCTTGCCAGCATTCGAAGTAGTCCGCCTGCAGTTGCGCGGTGTCGAGCGCGTAGCGCGTCGGCCGGATCAGCGTGCGGGTCTCGAACATGAACGCCATCGTCGCGTCGACCTTGTGCGGCTTCGTCGTGTCGCTCGCGGACGCCTTCTCGAACGTGTCCGCGTCGGGCCCGTGGCCCGACATGCAGTTGTGCAGGCTCGCACCGCCCGGCACGAAGCCTTCGGCCTTCGCGTCGTACGCGCCGTGCACGAGCCCCATGAATTCGCTCGCGACGTTGCGGTGGAACCATGGCGGGCGGAACGTATCCTCGGCCGCCAGCCAGCGCGGCGGGAAGATCACGAAATCGATCGTGTCGACGCCCGGCGAATCGCTCTGCGACTGCAGGACGAGGAAGATCGACGGATCGGGATGGTCGTAGCTGATCGAGCCGATCGTGTTGAACAGGCGCAGGTCGTACTTGTACGGCGCGTAGTTGCCGTGCCACGCGACGACGTCGAGCGGCGAATGGCCGATGTCCGCGCGCCACAGGCGGCCGTTCAGCTTCGCGATCAGCTCGAACGCGCCCTCGCGATCTTCGTACGCGGCCTGCGGCGTCAGGAAGTCGCGCGGGTTCGCGAGACCGTTCGAGCCGATCGGGCCGAGATCCGGCAGGCGCAGCAGCGCACCGAAGTTCTCGCAGAGGTAGCCGCGCGCATCGCCGTCCGGCAGCGCGACGGAGAAACGCACGCCGCGCGGGATCACCGCGATCTCGAACGGCTCGACGTCGAGCCGGCCGAATTCGGTCGCAATGAACAGCCGCCCCTGCTGCGGCACGATCAGCAGTTCGCCGTCCGCGCTGTAGAAGAAGCGGTCCCGCATCGAGCGATTCGCCGCGTACAGGTGGATCGCGCAGCCGTTCATCGCGGCGGCCGAACCGTTGCCGGCCATCGTCACCATCCCGTCGACGAAATCGGTCGGCTCGACCGGCATCGGCAACGGATCCCAGCGCAGCTGGTTCGGCGGCGTCGGCGGCACGTCGGCCGAGTCGGCGAATTCCGACACGAGCCGCTGCGGGCCGGCATACGGCTCGAACGGCCGGTGCACGGCCGCCGGCCGGATGCGGTACAGCCACGAGCGGCGGTTGTGGCCGCGCGGCGCGGTAAACGCGGTGCCCGACAGCTGCTCCGCATACAGCCCGTACGGTGCGCGCTGCGGCGAGTTGCGGCCGTGCGGCAGCGCGCCGGGCAGCGCCTCGGTCGCGAATTCGTTCGCGAATCCGCTCAGGTAGCCGGCGGTCGCCGGTTTCGACAGGTCAAGCGTCATCGTTTCCTTTCTCCATCAATTCAGGCGGCGTTCGGCGCCTGCGCGCCGCCACGCCGGGTCACGCCCGCCAGGCCGAGGACGAACAGCGCCGAGCACAGCACGGGCACGGCGGCCGCATGGAACAGCGCACCGTTCGACCAGTTGAGCGCAATCAGTTGTCCGCCGACGAGCGGCCCGAGCACCGAGCCGATCCGGCCGATGCCGAGGCTCCAGCCGATGCCCGTCGAGCGCAGCGACGTCGGGTAATACTGGCCCGCGAGCGCGTTGACCGCCGGCTGCCCGCCGACCACGCAGAAGCCGCCCGCGAACACGACCACCAGCAGCCACGGCAGCGCATGCGCGAGCGAGCCGATCAGCCCCACCGACACGGCCGCGCACGCGAAGCACGCGAACAGCACGCGCACGAAGCCGTAACGTTCGATGAACCAGCCGAGCGACAGCGTGCCGATCACGCCGCCCGTCTGCAGCACCGTGCCGACCATCACGGCCGTGCCCTGCGAATAGCCGGCGTCGCGCATCACGGTCGGCAGCCAGTTCGACAGGAAGTACAGATCGATCAGGTTCATGAAGCTGATCGCCCACAGCAGCAGCGTGACCGGCAGGCGGCCGTGGCTGAACAGCTCGGCGACCGGCGCGCCGGTCGCGGCACGCTCGCGCACGACGAGCCGCGTGTCCGCATCGATGCCGGCTTGCGGCGCAAAGCGCGCGAGCCAGTCGCGCGCCTGCGCGACGCGCCCTTGCAGCACCAGGAACTGCAGCGACTCGGGCAGCCGCGCGGCCATCGCGATCGCGAGCACGAGCGGCACCGCGCCGCCCACGAAGAACACCGAACGCCAGCCGAGCGCCGGAATCAGCGCGGCGCTGATGAAACCGCCAAGCGCGGCGCCGAGCGTGAAGCCGCACGACACGAACATCATCCGCTTCACGCGATGCGCGGCCGGGCTGAACTCGCCGACGAGCGCCATCGCGTTCGGCATGATGCAGCCGAGGCCGAGGCCCGTGACGAAGCGCAGCGCCATCAGCGCGGGAATCGAGCCCGCGAACGGCGTCGCGAGCATCGTCACCGCGAAGAACAGCGTCGAGCCGATCAGCACCGGGCGCCGACCGATCCGGTCGGCCAGCACCGACAGCCCGAGCGCGCCGAGCAGCATCCCGAACAGGCTCGCGCTGAACACCGGGCCGAGCGCCTGTTTCGGCACTCCCCATTCGGCGATCACGCTCGGCGCGACATAGCCCATCGCCTGCGCATCGAAACCGTCGATCACGAGGCACAGCCCGCACAGCACCAGCAGCATCCAGTGAAAGCCCGGGCGACGGGTCTCGTCGATCACGCCCTCGACTTCGAGCACGCGCGCATGGGTCGGCACCGCGCTCATTGCACGGCCTCGGCGACCGGGTGCACGGGCGGCGTCACGCCCTGCCGCGCGAGCGCCATCGCTTCACGCAGCACGTCGGCGTCGCCGATCTGGTTCGCGAGCAGCAGGATCAGCTTCGCGTTGACGAGCTGGCTGTCGCTGTCGGACAGGTCGCGATGCATGTCGATCAGCGCTTCGTAGAACGCGTCCGGATCGGCCAGGCGCGGACGGGTATCGAGGGGGGGCATGACGGAGTCTCCGGTGTCGTTGTCGTGGCAAATGCGGGTTCAGCGTGCGCCGGTCGCGCGCGCCAGCGCGTCGGCAAGCGCCTGACGGTCGAGCGTGCGCGTGCGGGCGCAGACGTGCTGGTCGGGGCGCAACAGGTAGAACGTGCCGGGCTGCGCGTCGTAGCGTTGCGCCGCGAGGCCGTCGACGTCCTCCACGACGTCGACGCCGGCCACCGGCCTCGCGTGCCCGGCCGGCACGACGAGCACCGGCAGCACCGGCAGCGCAAGGCCTTCGACCGCCCGCGCGAGTGCGGCCGCGTCGCCCGGCAACCCGAACAGCATGCCGGTGAAGCCGCCGCTCAGATGCTGCAGCAGCCAGCGCGACACGCCCTGCGCGCGCACCGGCGCATCGGCCGCCGCGGCGCCCGGCCGCATCGCGCCCGTGAAGGCGTCGCCGCCGCGATCCGGCGTGTTCAGCGGAGAATCGGCCAGTACCGCCGGCACCGACAGGCGGCCGCTGTTCACGAGCTTGCGCGCGAACTCGCAGTCGCGCGCAAGCTTCAGCGCCGCGTCCCGGAACACGCGCGACACCGGGCTCTTCGGCGTGATGAAGTCGGTCGAGCGCGTCGAGTTGCGGATGTTCTCGTCCGCCGCGAACTCGCGCTCGCTGGCATACGTGTCGAGCAGGCTGTCGGCCGCGCTGCCGTCGAGCACGAGCTTCAGTTTCCAGGCGAGGTTGTCGGCGTCCTGCACGCCGCTGTTCGCGCCGCGCGCACCGAACGGCGACACGCCGTGCGCGGAATCGCCCGCGAACAGCACGCGGCCGTGCCGGAACGTCTCCATCCGCTGGCAGCGAAACGTGTAGACGCTCACCCATTCGAGTTCGAACTCGACATCCGGCCCGAGCAGCGCACGCACGCGCGGGATCACGCGCTCCGGCTGCTTCTCGGCGACCGGGTCGGCGTCCCAGCCGAGCTGGAAGTCGATGCGCCACACGTTGTCGGGCTGGCGGTGCAGCAGCACCGACTGGTTGCGGTGGAACGGCGGATCGAACCAGAACCAGCGCTCCGTCGGAAACTCCGCCTTCATCTTCACGTCGGCGATCAGGAAGCGATCCTTGAACGTGCGGCCCTGGCTTTCGAGGCCCATCATCGTGCGCATCGGGCTGCGCGACCCGTCGGCCGCGATCACGTACCGCGCGCGCAGCGTCGCCGCGCCATCCGGCGTCTCGATCGTCAGCACCGCGTGCCCGGCCGCCTGCTCGACGCCCGTCACCTTGTGCTTCCAGCGGATGTCGATGTTCGGCAGCTCGAACGCGCGCTCGGCCAGATAGCCTTCGACGTAGTACTGCTGCAGGTTGATGAACGCGGGGCGCGCGTGGCCCTCCTCGGGCAGCAGGTCGAACGCGTAGAGCTGCTCGTCCTGCAGGAACACCTTCCCGACGTGCCAGCTCACGCCCTTGTCAACGAAACGCTCGCCGCAGCCGAGCCGGTCGAAGATCTCGAGCGTCCGCTTCGCGAAGCAGATCGCGCGCGAGCCGGTCGACAGCGTGTCGTCGTCGTCGAGCAGCACAACCGGCACGCCCTGCTGCGCGAGGTCGATCGCGGCCGACAGGCCCACCGGGCCCGCGCCGACCACCACCACCGGGTGAACGGTCGCGTCCTGCGCGCTCGGGCGGTACTCGAACTTCAGCGTCTGGTAATCGATGCTCATGGTCGCCATCCGCTCCTCAACCCCGCCGTGCGCTCGCCGGCGCGCCCGTCATCCCGCCCGTCGCCCGCCGGCGCGCCTGTCCGCCTTTCCTGTCAACCGCCACGTCTCGCTCCTCGCTTCCTGTTGATTCGTGAACGGCGCCGTCGCACGGCGCCCGAACGCCGCATTTCTTGATCGGCGACAAACTCTGGATTTACGAATAGTAAAACCAATTACGAATAGTGAAATCGACGTAAACCCTAGGCGACGGCCGGGAAACGGGATAACCATATGAGCGAAACGCCAAGCCGAGCGTGGCGCGCGCTGCTAATATCGAACTACGAGGCGGCCCGTTCGGCCGCCGTTTTTCCTTCTTACGCCGATGATTCCGCCCACCATTCCCGAGCTGGTCGCCCGTGCCGGGCAACTGCCGTATCTGCGGGATCACCTCGCGCTCGCCGAAGGCGGCACCGCGAGCGCGAATCTGCCGGAGCGCACGCTCGGCAGCGCCTACGAACCGATCTACGACGTGACGATGCCCGGCGCGCCGCAATCGACGTCGTTCGCCGACGCGATCGAGCGCTACGGCGACGAGCTCGGCTTCCAGGCCGTCACGCTGGTCACGGGCACCCCGCACGACCCGGTCGACTCGGCCGTCGACGACCAGACGCTCGTCGCGATCGACCGTCTGTCGCGCGCGCTGCACGCGATCAACTTCTTCGGCGCGCAGCGCCACGGGTTGCTGTTCCTGCGCGTACACGAACGGCTGCTCAAGAGCGTGAAATACGACCACGGCAAGCATTTCTCGTCGGTGCTGCAGCGTTTCGGGCTGCCGACCGAGCGGATCGTGATCGAGCTGCCGGCCGTCGCGGTCGCGCACAAGACCTTCCTCGGCTACCTGACGCGCAGCTACCAGCATCACGGCTTCAAGGTCGCGGACAAGCTGCCCGATCCGGGCCGCATCCTCGCGGTCGAATCGGACATGGCGCGCCCCGACTACATCAAGATGGATGCGGGCATCGCGTTGCGCGACGGGATGGTCAAGGCGCTCGTCGCCTATGCGCAGCGCGTGCGCATTCCGCTGATCTTCGACGGCGTGGTCGACGAGACGCAGTGCGAGTTGCTGCGTCAGTACGACGTGCGCTTCATGCAGGGGCCGGTGTTCGCGAAGGTCGTGACGGCCTGAACGGAGGGAAACGGCGCGCGCGCACGACTTGTGCCGCGCCGCCGGGTGCAGGCATCGGACGCCGTGCGGCTTTTCGGGAGCGGGCCGCGTGACGAGAAGGCGCGCTCGGCGCCAGGCGCCGACGGGCGGCGCAATGTTCAGGAACAGCGGCAGCGCCGTTCGCTATCGCCGGCATCGGCGACGGAACGGTTACCGCGTGCGGTACGGCTCAGGCCGTCTGCCCGAGCCGCTGCGCGAGCGCCTTCAGCTTCGGCCCGACCTGCGTACGGAAGACCGCCTCGTCCATCGACGATGCGGGGCCGCTGCAGCTCAGGATCAGCCAGCGCCCCTCGCGCGGCTCGCGAAACGGCACGGCCGCCGCGTTCACGTCCATGTGCCACGCGCGGAACGAATAGCAGCAGCCGCCCGCCGGGAATTCGGCCACCGCCTGCCGCGCGGCGTCGACGAGCGCATCGGCGTCCGCCGCGCCGCCAGCCGCGCGGTGCAATTCGGCGTAGAGCGCCAGGCGTACGTCTTCCGGCTGGACGGCCAGGTACGCGCGCCCCATCGAACTCGTCAGCATCGACAGCCGCGAACCGGGCGCAAGCCCGAGCGTCAGCGCGGTCTCGCTGCGGATCGTCTCCAGATAGATCATGTCGAGCCCGTCGCGGCAGCCGAGCGACACGGCCGCGCCGATCTCGCGCGCGAGCGCCTGCATGTGCGGCCGCGCGAGGTCGAGCGTTCCCGAGCCGGACAGCAGCGCGTAGCCGAGCGAAAGCACGCCGGCGTCGAGCGCATACTTTCCGAGCATCTCGTCGTAGCGCAGGTAGCCGAGCACGGTCAGCGTGTAGGCGAGCCGGTTGACGGTCGCCTTCGGCAACCCCGTACGCTCCGCGAAGTCGCGATTGCCGAGCATCGTCTCGCCGGGCCGGAACGCGCGCAGCAGGTCCAGCCCGCGTGCGAGCGCGACGACGAACTTGCGTTCGTCGATCGTGGTTTCGTCGATGGTTGAAAGTGTCATCTGATGCTACACTGGGCTCGATTTGCAAAACATTGTTCCGCACAGCGGAACTTCAGTCAAGCAAACCTTGGGCAGAGGCCTGGTTGAATCAGGGGCCGACCGCGAAGCATGAGACCCGAACGAGCGCCGACTCGGCACCGACCGCGAAGCATGGGGCCCGAGTAGGCGCTGAAGCGCCAACTCGGGCCGACAGGAGATGAGACGATGAGTGCTGCAACTTTTCATTGGGACGATCCGCTGCTGCTCGACCAGCAACTGACCGAAGAAGAGCGGATGGTGCGTGACGCCGCGCAGGCCTACGCGCAGGACAAACTCGCGCCGCGCGTTACCGAGGCGTTCCGCCACGAGCGCACCGACGCCGAAATCTTCCGCGAAATGGGCGAAATCGGCCTGCTCGGCCCGACGATTCCGGAGCAATACGGCGGCCCCGGCCTCAATTACGTGAGCTACGGGCTGATCGCGCGCGAAGTCGAACGCGTCGATTCGGGCTACCGGTCGATGATGTCCGTGCAGTCGTCGCTCGTGATGGTGCCGATCCATGAATTCGGCTCGGAAGCGCAGAAACAGAAATACCTGCCGAAGCTCGCGACCGGCGAATGGATCGGCTGCTTCGGGCTGACCGAGCCGAACCACGGCTCCGATCCGGGCAGCATGGTCACGCGCGCGAAACCGGTGCCCGGCGGCTACGCATTGTCCGGCGCGAAGATGTGGATCACGAACTCGCCGATCGCCGACGTGTTCGTCGTGTGGGCGAAGCTGGAAGAGCACGGCAAGGACACGATCCGCGGCTTCATCCTCGAGAAGGGCTGGAAAGGCCTGTCGGCGCCCGCGATCCACGGCAAGGTCGGGCTGCGCGCGTCGATTACCGGCGAGATCGTCCTCGACGAGGTATTCGTGCCGGAAGAGAACCTGATGCCGAACGTCAGCGGCCTGCGCGGCCCGTTCACCTGCCTGAACTCGGCCCGCTACGGGATCGCGTGGGGCGCGCTCGGCGCCGCGGAGTCCTGCTGGCACACCGCGCGCCAGTACGTGCTCGACCGCCACCAGTTCGGCCGGCCGCTCGCCGCCAACCAGCTGATCCAGAAGAAGCTCGCCGACATGCAGACCGAAATCACGCTCGGCCTGCAAGGCGTGCTGCGGCTCGGCCGGATGAAGGACGAAGGCACGGCGGCCGTCGAGATCACGTCGATCATGAAACGCAACTCGTGCGGCAAGGCGCTCGACATCGCGCGGCTCGCGCGCGACATGCTCGGCGGCAACGGCATCTCCGACGAATTCGGCGTCGCCCGCCACCTCGTGAACCTCGAAGTGGTCAACACGTACGAAGGCACGCACGACATCCATGCGCTGATCCTCGGCCGCGCGCAAACCGGGATCCAGGCGTTCTTCTGATCGTCCGGGCACGCGGCGCGCCCGACAACCGCGCCGCGCACGCGCAAAAGACACGGCCCGCCCGGCATCACTGCCGGGCGGGCCGCTTTGCTTCGGAGGCGCGCCCCGGGCCGCCGGCCCGGTAGCGCGCTCACGCGCAGCCGCTGCTTACTTGTTCGGCTGCGGCGTGAGGCGCAGATACGGACGCACCGCGTTGAAACCCTTCGGGAAGCGCTTTTTCAGCTCTTCCGGGTCCTGCAGCGACGGCACGATCACGACATCGTCGCCATCCTTCCAGTTGCCGGGCGTCGCGACCTTGTAGTTGTCGGTCAGTTGCAGCGAGTCGATCACGCGCAGCACTTCGTCGAAGTTGCGCCCCGTGCTGGCCGGGTAGGTGATGATGAGCCGCACCTTCCGGTTCGGGTCGATCACGAACAGCGAACGCACGGTCAGCGTTTCGTTCGCGTTCGGGTGGATCATGTCGTACAGCTGCGAAACCTTGCGGTCCGCGTCGGCGATGATCGGGAAGCCGACGACCGTCGACTGCGTGTCGTTGATGTCGTTGATCCAGCCCTTGTGCGATTCGACGCCGTCGACCGACAGCGCGATCACCTTCACGTTGCGCTTCTCGAATTCGCCCTTCAGCTTCGAGGTCAGCCCGAGCTCGGTCGTGCACACCGGCGTGTAGTCGGCCGGATGGGAGAACAGCACGCCCCAGCTGTTGCCCAGCCACTCGTGAAACTTGATCGGGCCCAGGCTCGATTCCTGCTCGAAATCCGGTGCGATGTCGCCAAGACGCAGACTCATGGTGTTCCCTCCTCGAACGATGCTGGTTGAAACCGCGCGCCGGACGGCGCGGGAAAGTCTGTCAGCTTACGGGAAGCAATGGCTCGTGCGAACGATTATTCCGTTTGATATTCATACTTTTTTGTCATTTTTGACCGGCATCGACGCAAGACGGACGCGCCGGTGGGAAACTTTTCACCCCGTTTGCCGCTCTGTTGATGATTACAAGTCGTTTACCATGCAGTCTTGCACTGTCCCCGTGTATCTTCCCGGCTCGCCAGCAGGCAGGGGTTTCGCTACGATGTGAACCTGCAGCATGACAGCACGAAGGGAGTTGCAATGTCGGAAATCAACAAGGAGAAACTGATGTCGGATATCAAAACCGTTCTCTCGGACGCCGAAGACCTGCTCAAGCAAGCCGCGAGCAGCACGGGCGACCGTGCGGCCGAGCTGCGCGAGAAGGCCATGTCGCGCCTGAAGCAGGCCAAGGAAAAGGCAGCCGACGTCCAGGTCGTGGTGGTCGAGAAAGGCAAGAAGGCCGCACGCGCGACCGACGATTACGTGCACGAGCATCCGTGGACGTCGATCGGCGTCGCCGCCGGCGTCGGCGTGCTGATCGGCCTGCTGATCAACCGCAAGTAACGCGTTCTGCGCCGTTACGTCCCGTTGGCCGCATCGCGGCCGACGGGCGTCGAAGCCAGCCGGCGGTTCCCGCCGGCCGGCTTTGTCCTAGCCGCTCACTGCACGCGCAAGCCTCTCACCCATGACGACAGACACCACCTCGCAGCCGTCCGGCCACGGACCGCTGCGCCGCCTCGTCGGCTCCGCGATCGGACTTCTGCAAACGCGCCTCGAACTGGTGGGCATCGAGCTCGCCGAGGAAAAAGAGCGCCTGATGGGCGTGCTGTTCCTCGGGCTCGCCGCGATGATGCTCGCCACGATGGCGTTCATCAGCCTGACCGTGCTCGTCGCAATCGCGTTCTGGGATACCTACCGCTGGCAATCGCTCGCGGCCATCACCGCGCTGTACGCCGCCGGCGGTATCGCGTGCGCACTGAAAGCGCGCACGCGCCTGCGCAATGCGCCGATCGTGTTCGAGGCGACGCTCGCCGAAATCGAGAAAGACCGCGAACTGTTCCGCGGCAAGCCGTGAACGCAGTCGCGCTCATCCCACCCACCTACTTCGCCGACGCGCCATGAGCCAGAACGTCACGGGCAATTCACCCCGCTCCCATTCGTCGCGATCGAACTGGAGCGCGTCGCAGCACCGCGCGCTCCGCAAGGAACTGCTGATCCTGCGATCCGAAGTCGAGCGGCTCGAACTCGCGGAGGCAGCCGGCGAAATGCGCCAGGCGGTCACGCGCTTCAGCTGGCTCAAGGTGTTCGTCCCCGGCCTGTCCGGCAGCAAGTTCAGCCAGTCCGCAAAAAACCTGAACACAAACCTCGGCCAGCTCGTCAACCAGTACCCGATGCTGAGTTCGCTCGCATCGCTCGTGCTCGCGAAACCGGTCCGCTCGCTGCTGCGCGCGAGCGCGGGGCCCGCGCTGAAATGGGGCACGCTCGGTTTCGCCGCATGGGAGGTCTACCGGATCTGGAAGCAATCCCGTGACGAGCGCGGGCTCGACGCGCGCGACGACTGACCGCCGCCATCCGGTGCGCACGGCCATGTGCCGCCGCGCGCCGCCCGTGCAAGCTCAACGCACGCCCCAGCAAGCTGCGCCAGACGCATCGGCGCCCTCGTTTCGCGCATTGCCTTTCGTCCCGTCGGAACGCAGCGTGAACACGCCGCAGGCATCGTCGCGCATCGGCCCCGTGTCGAGCGGGCTGGCCTGCAGTTCGTAGCTCACCGGCGAATCGTCGCCGTCCGGTCGCCGGAGCGTCAACCGGTAGACCGCGCGCCCGTCCGGCGGCGCCTGCGCGAGCGCATCGGGCAGCGTCGAAGGCGGCGCGCCGTCCAGCATTTCGAGATATTGGGATGCCTGGAACAGCGCGGCCGCCGCCGACGCGCGATGAACGCGCGCGACATGCTCGCGATACGACGGAATGCCCCATCCGGCCAGCACCGCGACGATCGCAAGCGCGACCATCAGCTCGATCAGCGTGAGACCCGGCGACCGGGGTGCGAAAACGCGGCCGCTCATCGAAACACCGTCGCAACGTGTCGCCAGCGCAACGCGACGACATGCCCGTCGAGGATCGCGACCTGATGCTGCAGCCAGACGGCGCTCGACGCATGCGCGCCGACACCGCGCGCGGTGACGAGATACGCGCGGGCGCCGACCGGCCCCGCCCCACGCCACGCCTCGATCAGGCACCGCGGCGGCTGCGCGGCCATCGGCCATCCGGCGAACGGCGCGAACGCTTCGGCGGCCGCCAGCGCCGGCATGCGCCGCCAGGCTTGCGGCTCCGCGTACGATTCGCCTTCGCTCACGTAAGGCGCCGAGCCCGCGCGCAATCGTGCGGTACATGCCGCCAGCGCAGCATCGGCCGCGTGGAATGCAACCAGCCGATCGGACAAGGCGCGCGTGCGGCGCGATTCCGTCAGCGCGGCTTCGAACCATGTGCCCGTCAGCGCTGCAACCGCTGCCCCGACCGCGATCACCGCAGGCAATGCAAGGCCCACATCGCGACGCCGGCCACGACCAGTTGACCGCAAGTGTAGGCGCTGCTCGTGCCCGCGCGTCGTCGGGACATCCGCCCCGGCGGACTGCCTCGGCTTGACGCCGCTTGTCGCGAGGCCCCGTTGTGGGTGGCCTGTCGCGACGCATCGCAGCCGCTCCGGCCTGTACCGCCCCGCTCCGTTCATCGCGGCGCCTCACCGGCCAGAGTCGAGGCACGCAACGTATCGTCGAACGCGGCCGTGGAATTCCTCAACGCGACGATACGATCGAGCGTCAAACGCGCGCGGCCGTCCTGCGCGACGACAGCGCGGCCACCGCAGTCGGCATGCCGCGCCGGCTCGCGCATCGGTTCGCCACGCGCCCGCACGCAGACATGTATGGCCACGACCTCACGCCAATCGTCGATGCGCATTGCATCGGCGTCGACGAACTGCGTGCCGCCGCGCCGAAGATAGCGCACCCGCATTTGATCGATTCCCGACACGACGGGCTGCGGCGTGCCGGCACGGCCGTTTCCTTCGCAATACAGTTCGGGCTCGCCCGTCGACGGACTGACGTGCACATCGAAGCGGTTCTCGACCGGCGCACGTTCGCCAGGCACGCCGACGCCCTGTCCGAGGCAATCCGACACCTGGCCGCTCACGGTGGGCCATGTCGACACGGCATCGCCGACATACCGGATCAGCAACGCATCCGACGCTGCGCGTGCGGGTTCGCACCGCACCCGTGCGCCATCGCCCTTCACGCGCGCCATCGAACAGCCGAACACGGGCGGCAACGACGCCCCCGCGTCGGCATCGAGCGGCCGGAATCCTGCCATCTGGATCTGCTGGCCGATCAGCGTCAGTGCGGAGGCGGCCGCGTCGCGCATCCGGAACCCGTCTTCCGCACGCCGCTGCGCGACACGCTGTGCGTGGTACAGCGCACCGGCGGCCGCGAGCACGAGGAGGCCAATGGTCATCGCAATCAACACTTCGAGCAGCGTATGCGCGCGCTGGCCGCGGCGATCAGCGTTCATCGGCGCCTGCCTCCCGGAACGGCACCCGGACACACGCCGGCGGCCGCGCCGATACGCGTGCCTCGTCGCATCGCGACGCGGCAGCCGCATTGCCGCTCCGCCAGCCGACAATTGCGTAGCGAATGCCATCCGGCCCGTCGGCACGCGAGATCGCACCGCCCGGCAACGACGCCGCCACCAGCGCCGCGAGACCGTCGCCGGCCTCCGGGGCCGCGTGCGAGCGCTCGATCCGCGCATCGGCCAGCCACAGCGCTCGTTCGCGCCAGATCGTCGCCTGCTGCGCACGCGCCATCGTGAGCTGGCTGCCGGCCACAGCCAGCATCACGGTTGCGAGCAGCGCGATGGCCAGCGTCGCCTCGATCAGCGACGTGCCGCGCATGAAATTACCCATCGCGATCACGCCGCGTCGCAACGGCCGGCGACGACGCGCGCCCGACCGCCTGCCGCGATCCGCACGCAACGGGAAACGCGCGCGTCGTCTGCGTCCGGCCCGCTACGGCGCGGCCGCAGTTCGAAACGCCGGATCCCGCCGATGGCCTGACCGACCGGCGGCGCGAACGCCAGATCGTGCGCGGCCCCCGCGACGGCCACTTCGGCATCGCGCGGATAGCGTCGCAGCACGCGCGACTGCCCGTCGACCTGCCCGCTGACGATCCAGTCGCACGACCATTCGGCCGGATCGCACCGCTCACCGGCCCGCAGACAGGTGCCGCCGGCCCCGGCCCGGCACAGCGTGACGCGCGTACCGAGACGCGCCGCCTCGGTGCGCGCGAACGACAGCGCGCCGAGCAGCGCGCGCGAGCGTGCATCCACGCGTTCGCGCATGCGCCACTGGTCGAACGCGGGCGCCGCATACAGCGCGAGCCCGGCGGCCAGCGAGATCGCGACCATCAGCTCGACGAGCGTGAACCCGCCCGGGCGTCGAGCCACTTCATTCAGGGGGTGAGAGCGCAGCCGCATCGCAGTCGTCCTTCGCCAACATGATGCGAAAAGGGTAGCGACGCGTGCGAGTGAACGCCATTTGCCGAACGGCCGACTGGCGGCATGCGGCCGCGACCGACACAATCGGCGCGAACTGAACCAGCGGAGAAAACGATGAACGGACGCAGCGCGTCAGCGCTTACGCGGCGCCTTGGCGGGAGAAGCGCGACGGAACTCTTCGATCACGTCGGCAAATTCGGAAACGTCCTCGAACCGGCGATACACCGATGCGAAGCGGACATAGGCGATCGTATCGAGGCCGCGCAACTCGTTCATCACGAGTTCGCCGAGCTTCTCGCTACGCACTTCACGCTCGCCGGTGGCGAGCAGCTGATATTCGATGCGGGCGACCGCCGCGTCGATCGCGTCCGCGGCAACCGGCCGCTTGCGCAGCGCGAGTTGCATGCTGGCGACGATCTTGCGACGGTCGAATTCGGTGCGGCTGCCGTCCTTCTTCACGACGAACGGCAGGGACAGCTCGACCCGCTCGTACGTCGTGAAGCGCTTGTCGCAAGCCGAGCAGCGACGGCGCCGCCGAATCGCGGCGCCATCTTCGGACACGCGCGAGTCAACGACCTGCGTGTCGTCATGCCGGCAGAACGGGCAGCGCATCGTCGATCAGCGATAGACCGGGAAACGCTTGGTCAGCTCGGCGACCTGTGCGCGCACGCGCTCGATCGTCGCCGTATCTTCCGGGTTCTCCAGCACGTCCGCGATCAGGTTGCCCACCTGCTCCGCTTCCGCCGGACCGAAGCCGCGCGTCGTCATCGCCGGCGAACCCAGCCGCACGCCGCTCGTCACGAACGGCTTTTCCGGATCGTTCGGGATCGCGTTCTTGTTCACCGTGATGTGCGCCGCGCCGAGCGCCGCTTCCGCCGCCTTGCCCGTGATGTTCTTCGCGCGCAGGTCCACCAGCATCACGTGGCTTTCCGTGCGGCCCGACACGATCCGCAGACCGCGCTTCACCAGCGTCTCGGCCAGCACGCGCGCGTTCTCGACCACCTTCTCCTGGTACGCCTTGAACTCCGGCGACAGCGCTTCCTTGAACGCCACCGCCTTCGCCGCGATCACGTGCATCAGCGGGCCGCCCTGGATCCCCGGGAAGATCGCCGAGTTGATCGGCTTCTCGAATTCCGCCTTCATCAGGATCACGCCGCCGCGCGGGCCGCGCAGGCTCTTGTGCGTCGTCGTCGTCACGAAATCCGCGTGCGGCACCGGGTTCGGGTACACGCCCGCCGCGATCAGGCCCGCGTAGTGCGCCATGTCCACCATCAGGTATGCGCCCACCGACTTCGCGATCTTCGCCAGTCGTTCGAAGTCGATCTTCAGCGCGAACGCCGACGCGCCCGCGACGATCAGCTTCGGCTTGTGTTCCTGCGCCAGCTTCTCCGCCGCTTCGTAATCGATGTCTTCCTGCTCGTTCAGGCCGTAGCTCACGACGTTGAACCACTTGCCCGACATGTTCACCGGCGAGCCGTGCGTCAGGTGACCGCCGTGCGCGAGGCTCATGCCCATGATCGTGTCGCCCGGCTTGAGCATCGCGAAGAACACGCCCTGGTTCGCCTGCGAACCCGAGTTCGGCTGCACGTTCGCCGCTTCCGCGCCGAACAGCTGCTTCACGCGGTCGATCGCCAGCTGCTCGACGACGTCGACGTATTCGCAGCCGCCGTAGTAGCGCTTGCCCGGATAACCTTCCGCGTACTTGTTCGTGAGCTGCGAGCCCTGCGCAGCCATCACCGCCGGGCTCGTGTAGTTTTCCGACGCGATCAGCTCGATGTGATCTTCCTGGCGGCGGTTTTCCTGCTCGATCGCCGCGAAGATTTCGGGATCGACGTTCGCGATGGTGCTTTGGGCTCTGTCAAACATACGGTTTCCGTTAAGTGTGTACAGGTTGACCGGAGTGGCCGAGTACGAGGCGTTGCAGGCGGGACCGGCTCGACGTGGCGGAAGGATCCGTATGACGCGAGGCAGGACAGCCACCGGCAATGCACGCGACGGCGCACAACGGCTGCCCAGGCGAACGGCAAAAACGGCGCCCCGCGCTTCACGGTGGGATGCTCCACCTTGAACCCGAAGGGTTCTTATCGCCAGTCACGCAGGGGTGATGAGCGCGTTAGTGTATTGGATGCGTCATGAATAGGCAACCGCGCGGCAGGCCGCCGGAGGCAATTGGGGCCAGACTCTACGCGCCCGTGCCGGAACGCTGTGACGCCTTGCCGCGGTGCGGCAATCTCAGTAGGCTTGCGGGATCTCACCCGCTATTTTGTCATCGACCAGGAGCAGCAATGATCGTGTTCGTCACAGGCGCGTCCGCCGGCTTCGGCGCCGCCATCGCCCGTGCCTTCGTCAAGGGCGGCCACCGCGTCGTCGCGACCGCGCGCCGCAAGGATCGTCTCGACGCACTCGCCGCCGAGCTCGGCGATTCCCTTCTGCCGTTCGAGCTCGACGTGCGCGACCGCGCAGCCGTCGAGGCGGTGCCGGCCGCCCTTCCCGCGGAGTTCGCGGCGCTCGACGTGCTCGTCAACAACGCCGGCCTCGCGCTCGGCGTCGAGCCGGCCCAAAAGGCCAGCCTCGACGAGTGGCACACGATGATCGACACGAACTGCGCGGGCCTCGTCACGGTCACGCACGCGCTGCTGCCCGGCATGATCGAGCGTGGCCGCGGCCATATCTTCAACCTCGGCTCGGTCGCGGGTTCGTACCCTTATGCGGGCGGCAATGTGTACGGCGCCACCAAGGCATTCGTCCGGCAATTCAGCCTGAACCTGCGCGCCGACCTGCTCGGCACGCCGCTGCGCGTCACCGACATCGAGCCCGGCCTGTGCGGCGGCACCGAGTTCTCGAACGTCCGCTATCGCGGCGACGACGCAAAAGCAGCGAACGTCTACCACAACGTACAGCCGCTCATGCCCGAGGACATCGCCGACACCATCTACTGGATCGCAACCCGCCCGGCACACGTCAACGTCAACACGATCGAGCTGATGCCGATCGCGCAGGCACCCGGCGGCCCGACCGTCTACCGCGGCTGAAGCCCCGCGGGCCCGGCCTCGGGCCGGCCCGCGTTGTGCTACGGCGTACTACATTCCGTTACGAATCGGTTACGAATCGGGCCTCGGCCTTCCGGTAGAATGCGCGCCATGACTCAGCCTACCCGCTCCCCGGACGCGCCCTCCGGCTTTATCTGGCCGGTACGCGTGTACTACGAGGATACCGACGCAGGCGGCATCGTCTTCTATGCCAACTACCTGAAGTTCTTCGAACGCGCCCGCACCGAATGGCTGCGCGCGTGCGGCATCGACCAGCGTCGGCTCGCCGACGATACCGGCGCGATCTTCGTCGTCCGCAGCACGTCGCTCGACTACCGCGCGCCGGCGCGACTCGACGACACGCTGGCGATCACGAACCGGCCGGAACGCATCGGCCGCGCGTCGGTGGAACTGTCGCAGGAAGCCTGGTGCGGAGACACGCTGCTCGTGGCCGGGCACATCCGCCTCGGCTGCGTCGACCGTACCGGCATCCGGCCCGCGGCCATCCCGCCGGCCGTGCTCGCCGCGCTGCAGCGCGGGCCCGCCGTCGACACCGGGCACACCGTATTGTCAACGCAGCGCGTCTGAGCGCCGTTTAGACAAAGCCCATGAACTTGCCTTTCTGATTCGATACTAAGCAAGGTTCGGCGTCAGGCATGGCCGGCGCGCCGCGCCGTACGCAGACCGGACGCCCTTGCCGGGCACCCCCGAAGGGACGTTACTCAAACCTCTATGAACACTTCTCAAGACCTGTCGATCATTTCCCTCGTCCTCAACGCGAGCGTGCTGGCCCAGGCCGTGATGGGACTCCTGCTGTTGCTGTCGCTGATGTCGTGGACCTTCATCTTCCGCAAGTGGTTCGCGATCCGCCGCGCACGCGCGCAGACCGAACGCTTCGAGAAGGATTTCTGGTCGGGCGGCGACCTGCAGGCGCTCTACCAGAGCGCGGCCAACAACCGCCACACGATCGGCGCGCTCGAGCGGATCTTCGAATCGGGGATGCGCGAATTCCTGAAGGCGAAGGAAAAGCGCATCAGCGATCCGGGCCTCGTGCTCGACGGTGCGCGCCGCGCGATGCGCGCGTCGTTCCAGCGTGAAATGGACGTGCTCGAAGCGAACCTCGCGTTCCTCGCGTCGGTCGGCTCGGTCAGCCCGTACATCGGCCTGTTCGGCACGGTCTGGGGGATCATGAACTCGTTCCGCGGCCTCGCGAACGTACAGCAGGCGACGCTCGCGAACGTCGCGCCGGGAATCGCCGAGGCGCTCGTCGCCACCGCGATCGGCCTGTTCGCCGCCATTCCGGCGGTGGTCGCGTACAACCGCTACGCGCACGACATCGACCGCCTCGCGATCCGCTTCGAGACCTTCATCGAAGAGTTCTCGAACATCCTGCAGCGTCAGGCCCAGTAAGGAGCGCGCCATGGCAGGAAGCCCCATCCGATCCAGCATGCGCGGCGGCCGCTCGCGCCGTGCAATGGCCGACATCAACGTCGTGCCGTACATCGACGTCATGCTGGTGCTGCTCGTGATCTTCATGGTCACCGCACCGCTCGTCGCCCCGTCGATCATCAACCTGCCGACCGTCGGCAACGCCGCGCCGCAGGAGCAGACGCCGCCCGTCGTCGTCAACATCAAGGCCGACCGCACGATGAGCGTCAAGTACAAGGGCGACTCGGGCGCGACCCAGGAAGACACGATGACGAAGGCCGAGCTCGACAGCTTCATCGCGGCCCGGCAGGCCGACCATCCCGACCAGCCGGTCGTCATCGCGGCCGACAAGACCGTGCAGTACGATGCAGTCATGACCGTGATGTCCGATCTGAAGGCGCGCGGCGTCAAGCGCGTCGGCCTCCTCGTCAAATCGCAATGAACCGGCAGCAACCCAACCGCAGCACCGCCTACCCGCCTCAGCCTCCCCGCGAGCGCGGCACCTGGCGCGCATTCGCGCTCGCCGCGCTGATGCACGTGCTGCTCGCGCTGTTCCTCTATCACGGCGTGCAATGGCAGAACAGCACGCCGGCCGGCTCCGAAGCCGAGCTGTGGACCGAAGTGCCCGACGTCCCCGCGCCGCGGCCCGTCGTGCCGCCGGTCGTGACGCCGCCCGTGAAGGCCGAGCCGCCCCCTCCCCCGGTGCGCGACGAGCAGGCCGACATCGCGCTGCAGCAGAAGAAGCGGCAGCAGGAAGCGGCGGCGCGTGAAGCGCTGCTCGAGCAGCAGCGCCGCGCGCAGCAGTTGAAGGCCCGGCAGGAAGAGGACGCCCGGCGCGCGCAGCTCGCGGCGCAACAGGCCGCCGCACTCGCCGCGCAGAAGGCCGAGGAGCGCGACAGGCAGAAGCAGGCCGACAAGCTCCGGCAACAGCAGCTCGCCGAACAGCAAAAGCGCGAGCAGCAGAAGCTCGAACAGCAGAAACTCCAGAAGCAGGCGCAGCTCGACGCGCAGCAGGCGGCGAAGGCGAAAGCCGACGCGGCCGCGAAGGCAAAGGCGGAAGCGCAGGCCAAGGCGAAGGCCGAAGCCGCAGCGCATGCGAAGGCAACTGCGGCGGCGAACGCGAAGCTCGACCGCGAGCGCAGCGCACGTCTCGCGCAGATGCAGGGCCTGTCCGGCGGCGGCGAAGGCGGCGGCGAAGGCCTCGCGAAGAGCGGCACGGGCACGGGTTCCGGCGGCAATGCCGCGACGCCCGGCTATGCCGACAAGGTGCGCCGCCGCGTCAAACCGAACATCTTCTGGAGCGGCGAGCGAGAAGGCCTGACCACCGTCGTCAAGATTCGGTGCACGCCGTCCGGTGACGTATTGAGCGCATCGGTTTCCCGCTCCAGCGGGAATTCGGGGTGGGATCAAGCCGTGATCAACGCGATCCGCGCGTCGGTCCCGTTGCCGCCCGATTCTAACGGTCGTACCCCGTCGGACATTACGATTACCTTCAGGGCTGCGGAGTGAAAGGAAATGCGCTTAAACTCCGGGCATCGCTGTCAGACGGGAACGAATCGGGTATTTTTACTGTCTCTGCGGTTGCGCAGCGATTCAAGTCATACGGGAAGCAAGAAGCATGAGTTTGATGACAAAGCTAGGTTTCAGGGCACTCGTGGCCTCGTGTCTGATTACGGCGGGCAGCGCCGCTAACGCCCAGGTCAACGTGCTGATCACCGGTGTCGGGTCGACCCAGTTCCCCATTGCCACGGCGAATTTCACGAACGAGGCGAACCTGCCGCAGCAGGTCACGTCGATCGTCCGCTCCGACCTCGCCCGCAGCGGCAAATTCACCAACATCGACGCAGGCAGCACGCCCGTCCCCGAGACCGCATCGGTCGATCTCGGCGCGTGGAAGGCCAAGGGCGCGAACGCGTTCGTCGCCGGCAGCGTCAACCGCGAGTCGAACGGCCAGTACAAGGTCAACTTCATCCTGTACGACACCGTGAAGCAGCAAAGCCTCGGCGGCCTGTCGTTGACGGCCACCGACACCACGCTGCGCACGGCCGGCCACAAGATCGCCGACTACATCTACCAGAAGCTGCTCGGCGTGCGCGGCGTGTTCGCCACGCGGCTGTCGTACGTGATCAAGACCGGCAACCGTTACCAGTTGCAGATCTCGGATTCGGACGGCCAGAACCCGCGCATCGCGCTGTCGAGCACCGAGCCGATCATCTCGCCGTCCTGGTCGCCGACCGGCACCAAGGTCGCGTACGTCTCGTTCGAGCGCAAGAAGCCGATCGTCTACATCCATGACCTGCCGACCGGCCGCCGCTACATCGTGTCCGACCAGAAGGGCAACAACAGCGCGCCGGCGTGGTCGCCGGACGGCAACACGCTCGCCGTCGCGCTGTCGCTGACGGGCAACACGCAGATCTACACGGTCAATTCGACCGGCGGCGGCCTGCGCCGCCTCACGCAGAGCGGCTCGATCGACACCGAGCCGTTCTACTCGCCGGACGGCCGCTGGATCTACTTCACGAGCGATCGCGGCGGTGCGCCGCAGATCTACCGGATGTCCGCGCAGGGCGAAAGCGCCGGCGGCGCGCAGCGCGTGACCTTCACCGGCAGCTACAACACGAGCCCGCGCGTGAGCCCGGACGGCAAGCTGCTCGCTTATATCTCCCGTACGGGTGGGGGCTTCAAGCTGTACGTGCAGGATCTGCAGACCGGCGCGGCGAACGCCATCACGAATACGAATCGCGACGAATCGCCGAGCTTCGCGGCAAACGGCCAGTACCTTCTGTACGCCACCCAGTCGGGTGGTCGCAACGTTCTGGCTGCAGTGCCCTCCGACGGCAGCGCGCCGCCGCAAATCCTGTCCGTCCAGGGCGGCTCCGTTCGTGAGCCGTCGTGGGGGCCCTTCATGCAATGACCACAAGGAGAGTAACCATGATGTCGAATAAAGCTCGTCTGGCCTTGGCCGTGATGATGATCAGCGCGCTCGCAGCGTGCAAGTCGGGCGTGAAGCTCGACGAAAACGCGAACAACGCGGGCGCGGTCAGCACCCAGCCGAGCGCCGACAATGTCGCGCAAGTGAACGTCGATCCGCTGAACGACCCGAACAGCCCGCTCGCGAAGCGCAGCATCTACTTCGACTTCGACAGCTATTCGGTGAAGGACGACTACCAGCCGCTGATGCAGCAACACGCCCAGTACCTGAAGAGCCACCCGCAGCGCCACGTGCTGATCCAGGGCAACACCGACGAACGCGGCACGAGCGAGTACAACCTCGCGCTGGGCCAGAAGCGTGCGGAAGCCGTCCGCCGTGCGATGGCACTGCTCGGCGTGTCCGATTCGCAGATGGAAGCCGTGAGCCTCGGCAAGGAAAAGCCGCAGGCAACGGGTCACGACGAAGCATCGTGGGCGCAGAACCGTCGCGCCGACCTCGTCTACCAACAGTAAGTAACGGAAGAATCGCCGTATGACGCACCGTGTATCCTGGCTGCGCATTGCCGCAGCATTCTGCGTCGCCGGCGCGGCGTGGTCGGCCGCGCCGGCGCACGCCGGCATGTTCGACGACAACGACGCGCGCCGCGCCGTGCTCGATCTGCGCAGCAAGAGCGACAACCTGGCCAGCCAGCTGTCGGCCGCCCAGCGGACGATCATCGATCAAACCGGCCGTATCGACCAGCTGAACCAGCAGGTCGCGACGCTGCGCGGCGAGAACGAGGACCTGACGAACCGGCTGACGACGCTCGAGCGGCAGCAGAAGGAGTACTACCAGGATCTCGACACGCGGCTCAAGAAGTTCGAGCCGCAGCAGGCGACGATCGACGGCGTGGAAGGCACCGTGCAGCCGGGTGAAACCGACGCGCTCAGCGCGGCGCAGCAGCAGTTCCGCAACGGCAACTTCAAGGCGGCGGCGGCTTCGTTCCGCGCGTTCATCGCGAAGTATCCGCAGAGTCCGTACCAGCCGACCGCACAGTACTGGTACGGCAATGCGCAATACGCGCTGCGCGACTACCGCGGCTCGACTGCAACGTGGCAAGGGATCGTCAGCAAGTTCCCGCAGCACCCGCGTGCGGCCGATGCGCTCGTGGCCATCGGCACGAACCAGCTCGAGCAAGGCCAGAAAGCGGCCGCGAAGAAGACGTACGAGCAGGTCGTTTCGCAGTATGCCGGGTCGAATGCAGCGCAGACGGCACAGGGCAAGCTCGAAACCATCAAATAATTATGGCGGCGGGTTGTTGACAGACCAATAACCCGCCACTATAATCTTTTGCTCTTCGGGTCGCAGCCAAGTTGTTGAGGCAACGACCTGACAGTGACAGGTTTCAAGAACGTGGGGTGGTAACTCAGTTGGTTAGAGTATCTGACTTTTAATCAGAGAGTCGAGGGTTCGAGTCCCTCCCACCCTACCAACTATCTTCGATAGTGCAATCAAAGCCTCCCCTGCGGAGGCTTTTTTGCGTCTGTCGCCTGGTGCAGCCGGGCTCGGCAGTGCGAGCACGCGTTCGAACCAGGCACGACCCGCCAGCCCCTTGCACCCCGCCCTGCCGGAACTCGCGCACCATCGGCTGCAAGCCCGCCGCGCGCTCAACCGCGTCCGGTCCCGCCGGCCCGCGAAAGCAGCGATTGGCCCGTCAGGCCGGCATAAAGAAGCGCGATCGTGAAAGCGATCGCCATCAGCGAATCGAGCCAGTTGTTCGTGAACGTATCGACTTGCGCGGTGATCCGCGGCCTGGCCGGATCGTAGCGAACCGGAACGGTATCGCCGACCTCCGTCGACACGAAGCTCCCCGGAAACGATACGCGCTCGCCGCTTCGCGTCACGAACTCGATCTGCGGGTGATGTGCGCCGTGGTTCAACCGGACGACCGTCCCCTGGACGGCGACCGATGTCCGCATGAAAGCAAGTTGCTCGTCGATTGACGTCACGCTCCAGAACGCCGCGAGCGCGCCGAGCGCCAGCGCAACGCAATTGAATCTGCGCGCTACGCCGGCCATCAGGCCTGCCACGTCCGGACGACGCACGGCCCGCCCGCCGGCGGGCAGGCGGCAATCGCCCCGGCGATCAAGGCTGACGCCCGCTCGCCGCCACGGCCCCTTCCGCCGTCGCTGCCGCCACCGGCACCTGGGCCGCCGCCGCGCCCGGCGCGCGCAACCGCACGATTCCCTTCTCCCCGACTTCGACAAGCAGATCGCCCTGCGGCGTGACGGCCATGCCCGCCGGACGATTCAGCGATCCCGGCAGTGCGCCCGGCCGATTGCCGCGCAGCCCGAGCTGCCCGGCGATCACCGCCGCGTCGCCCCGCGCGTCGATCCGCAACACGGTGTGGTTGCCGCTGTCGCTCACGTAGACGTTGCCGTTCGCATCGGCCGCGATCCGGTCGGGCATGCACCACGTCCAGTCGCAACTGATCAGGTTGTTCGTCAGACGGTCTTCCTCGTCGCGCGACTTCGCGCCGGCAAGCGCGCCGTAGTACGCGTGCTCCGCGGCCGGCCACGGCCCGGGCAGGAAATGAATCCGGTGAGCGCCGGTCGCGGGGTCGATCTGCCAGACCACGTCGCGACTCAGCACGTACAACTGCCCTTGCGGTCCGATCGCCAGATCCTCGTAGCTGCCGGGCCGCCGCCTGCTCGCGACGAAACGCTCGACGTCTTCGCGTGGAATCTTGTACTGCTGCGCCTCGCGCGCCACCGTCGTCACCGTTCCCGTCGAGAAATCCAGCCGACGGATGCTCGCACCGGTGCCGGCCACATAGGGACTGTCGTCGAGCACGTACAGCCGGCCATCGCGATCGAAACGCAGGTAGCGCGGCCGCCAGAAGGTCGCCTGCGCGAACGGGCCGTCGACCCGCGTCTCGTCGCTGGCCTTGCCGCTCACGGTCTGCACGTTGCCCTGCGGATCGATCCGCCGGATCAGCGCGTTGCCGCTGTCCGCGACATAGAGGTTGCCCGCCGCATCCAGCGCGAGCCCCGACGGATAGCGGAAACGCGCGTTCAGCCGCGGCCCGTCGGCGCGCCCCTTGTCGTCGGGTGCACCGGCCCACAGCTCGCCCTTGCCGTCCGGCGCGATCCGGTAGATCGCGTCGTCGAGCCGGTCGACGTAGTAGATCGTACCGTCGGCGGCAATCGCGAAATCGTCGTCGACCGAACCGGGCAGGCGGACGACCTTCGCGTCGGCCGTTTCGGCCGCCGGCAACGCGTCGCCGCTGCCGCTCAGCCCCGCGTACGCGAGCAGGCGGCCGTCCGGCGCCGCCTGCAGGACGACCTCGCCGCTGCCGGTCGTCACCAGCCGGCGGCCCGATCCGTCGACCGCCAGCGACGTCAGATCGCGATCGCCCGAACCGCCGCGACGCGACTCCGGCTGCGCGATACGCACGGTCGCGCCCGGCTTGCCGTCGGCGCCGACGGTCACGATCGACCGTGCGGTGGCCGCGATCATCCGCCCTGCGCCATCGAACGCAAGCGCAAGGTAGTCGGGATCGTCGCGCGTGTCGTTCGCTGCGGTGTTCTCGTCATGCCCGCTCGCCGGCGCGGCCCCGATGAACGGAACGCTGCCGGCCAGCGCCGCAACCGGGCCCGCTTCGGGTGGCACGCGCACGGCGGCGGCCTCGGCCGCGGCGGCTGCGTCGCTCGCGGCATTCGCGCCGCCCGGCGCATCGGCTGCCCCGCACGACACCAGTGGCGTGTAACCGGCGGGCGTTACGTGGCCGAACGTCTTGCCGTCGGTCATCCAGATCGCCCCGTCCGGGCTCGCCGCGATCGCGCGGATTCCCGCCGGCATGCAATCGCCGTCGGGCTGCTTCCATGTGGCCACCGAACCGTCGGTGCCGACGATGCGCAGATGGCCGGTGTACTGCTCGAGCGTCCAGAGCCGGCCCTGCCCGTCCAGTGCGATGACGTCCGGGTGATCGAGCTGCCCGACCCCGCGCGGACCGTCGGCATCGCCCGACTGGCCGGGCACGCCCGCGATCGTGGCAACCGTGCCGTCCGGACGGATCGCGCGCACCAGTGAATTGCCGGCGTCGGCCACGTAGACGGTGCCGTCCGGCGCGCGCACCGCATCGCCCGGCTGGTCGAAGCGCGCAACGGAAGACGCGCCGTCCCGATACGCACGCACGCCGCTGCGGCCGGCCAGCGTCGTCACGTGGCCCTGCGCATCGATATGCCGCACGGTCGACGCGTACTTGTCGGCCACGAGCACGCCGCCGTCGCGATCCGCGTGCAGCCGCAAGCCGCCGGCGAAACGCGCGGCCGCACCTGCGCCGTCGAGGTTGCCCTCCGAACCCGGCGTGCCGGCCACCCATTCGAGCGACGGCCCGCCTGCCAGCGGAACATTGCCGCATGCACTCAGCAGCACGGCCACGGCCGCGCAGGTGGCGATACGCACGCTGAATCCGTTCGTCATCCGGATCATCCTTTTCTCCTTGCCATTCCATTCATGCCCGCTGCCGGCACGCGCATCGCGCACTGCAAGCCGGACGATTCCCGTCGTTCACTCCGAAGCGGCCTGCGCGGCCGGCCGGCAGAACAGCTCGCCGCTGGCGGCCACATAGCCGGCCAGTTGCCCCGGATCGCGCACGTCGAACAGCGACACGCTGCCGTCCTGGCTCGCATTGAGCACCGCGAGCCGGCTGCCGTCCGGACTGAACGCCAGCGCGAGCGGCCATTCGCCGGTGCGGTAGGCGGCGCGCAGCATGCCCGTGGCGCGATCGGCAACCAGCACCGTGTTCTCCTGCGGCAGACTGAACGCCACCATGCGGCCGTCCGGGCTGACCGCGAGGTGATAGCTCGTCAACGCGCGGCAATATTGCGCGGCCTGGCGCGGCTTCAACGTGTTCGCGTCGTAGGCCGCGATACCGTCGCGAAACAGCGCGACCAGATTGCCCGAGCCCGGCTCGACCGCGAGGTCATACGCATCGGCATCGGGAATCGTGCCGACCTGCGCGCGCGTTTGCGTATCGAAGGCGTCGATGCCGCCCGCCACGCCGTTCGTCACGAACAGGCGCCGGCCGTCCGCGGACAGCGCGAGCGCCGCCGGCCGCCCGAACGGCTGATTGGCGGCGTTCCCGCCGCTCAATGCAATCGGCTTGCCGAGCGTGCGGAACGTCGCGAGATCGACGACCGATACGGAATTGGCGACCACGTTCAGCACATAGGCGCGCGCACCGTCCGGCGACACCGCGACGGCTTGCGGAAAACGCTGCACCTTCGCGACGCTGTCGACTTGCCCGCTGTCGAGGTCGAGCCTCGCCAGCGAATCGGGGCGCATCGAGCTCACGTACGCATGACGTTCGTCGGCGGCGATCGCGATGCCCGTCGCCCCCACGCCGCGACAGAAATTGTCGGGACAGCCGTCCTTCGGCGCCTTCGCCGGGCGATCGCCGAGATCGCGCATGCGCTGCCCGACCGCGACGTCGATGACCGCGACGGTGTTGTCGCCGTTGCTCGCGACGTACAGGCGCTTGCCGTCCGGACCGAACGCGATGCCGGCGGGGCCGTTCCCGACCGCAATGACGGCGGGCGCCCCGGCCTTCGCGGGCGCCGTCTGCGCGGCCGCACCGGCCGCCAGCACTGCGAGCGCCACGGAAAGCGCCGCCCGATGCAGGACCCGCGGCTTGAAATCGACTCTCACTGGCTTGCTCCTGGAAATTGGAAAACACCGCGCGACGGGACGCATCAGCGCACGCTCACGTCGCGCAGCACCGCACCGTATCCCGCGTACAGATTGCCGTCCGGCAGCAACCGCCGCTGCGCGAGCTGCCGGTGCACGACCGGCAACTGATGGAACGGCATGCGCGGGAACAGGTGATGTTCGATATGAAAATGAATCGCGTGCGGGCCGAACAGGAACGTCTGCCACGAACGCCGCGCAATCGTGCGCGCGTTGCGGCTCTGGTCGTCGCCGGCCGGCAGCCCCGCGTGCTCGAAGATCGCGCGCACCTGCCCGGCGAGCGGCAGCAGCGTGACGGACGGCACGATCCATAGCCCGACGTACAGCAGCGGATGTCCGGCGAGCGTGAGCGCGCCCAGCAACACGCCGTTGCCGGTCAGCATCGTTGCGACCTCCCACACGGCATACGCGCGCGACTTCCCGACCTTCGGCAACGCATGCGCAAACTCGCCGCGCGCGAGCTTCACGACGCTCGTCACGTAGCCGATCCCGCATGCGTACGCGAGCAGGCGGCCGATCAGCCGCGCGCGCGTCACCGGATAGTCGTGCACGCCAAACAGCAGCGCCACGGGATCGTCCGGCTGCATCGGCGCGCGATGGTGTTTCAGATGGCCCGCGCGATAGGTGCGCAGCGACAGCCACAGCGGGCCGGCCGCGAACAGTTGGCCCAGCGCGTCGTTGCAGCGCCGGTTCCGCGCCAGCAATCCGTGCGCCCCCTCGTGCATCATGACCGCGAGCGCGAGCTGGCTGCGCGCGATCACGATCGCGGCGCAGGCATACCCGAGCGGATGCGCGAACGCGACCGCCAGCGCGAATGCAGCGGCAATCATCAGCCAGTCGCCCGCCAGCGCCGCGCCGACGCGCAACGCGCTCACGCGAAACAGCGCGGCATCGGGCGCGAACCGAGCGAGCCCGGCATTCGACCCGGCAGGGTGAAGCAGGACATCCGTCACGCGAGCCCCCTGCGCAGCGAACGCCGTTCGACCCACAGCGCACTGACCGCCGCGAGCGCCACGCCGCCCAGCACGTCGGCAACCGTATGCTGCTTGAGCGTCAGCGTCGACACGCAGATCAGCAGGCCGATCGCCGCTGCCGCGCGCCGTTGCCGCTCCGCCAGCATCCGGCAGGCGAGACAGGTCACCGCGACATGCAGGCTCGGAAAGCCGTTGGCCGCGAGATCGAGCTGCCACATGCGCGCGAGGCGATGGCGCACGAACGCATTGCCGATCTCCGCGACGTCGGGCCGCGGCACGGCTTCCGGAAACAGCAGAAAGCAGACGACCCCGCACCCGAACGCGATCAGCACGGCGTCCCTGAACGCGGCGAACGCCGCCGGCCGCGCCTGCCCGGCAAGCGCGATCACGAACGGGAAGAAGCCGACATAGACGAACCACGACGCCGCGACGAACGGAATCCGCTCGTCGAGCGCCGTCGCAAACACGTAGCGCGGCGTGACGCCGCGCTCCAGCAGAAAGAAGATCGCGAGGCCGGCTGCCATGCCGAACGTCGCGGCCAGCATCTGGCGGATAGCGGCCCGACGGTCGTCTCGAAACGAAAGCCTGTTCATCGTCGCGCCGGTGCCTCGCATCGCGTATCCAAATCGCGTGCACGGGCCTGCAAAGGCAGCGCGAGGATGCGCGACGTCCATGCGGCCACGCGCGCACGCGCCTGTTCGCGGCCGGCGCTCGTCCCGGCCGGCGTGCCGGGATCGCGCATCAGCGCGGCGGCGGCCTGCCCGACCTCCCGCCGGAACGCGGCCGCGTCGCCGCGCCACGTGACGACGCGATGCACGAGCTGCAGCCGTGCCGCGCGCGCGGCGTTGCTCGCCTGCTCGGGCTGGTCGGACTGCACGAGCAGGATCGGGCGGCGATACACGCGCGCGATCGACAGCGCGGCCATGCCGGGCGCCGATACGATCAGCGGCGCGTGCGCGGCGCGCGTCGCCCAGTCGGCGTCAACGCCGCTCCAGCCGTCGTGCCCGGCGTAGCCCTCGCCCACGCGGTGTGCGGCGAGCCCGGCGTCGCGCATGCCGGCCGACAGTGCATCGGCGAGCGCGACGTCGCGAAAGTGCGGATTCAGATAAACGGCCGCGGCCGCCGGCTCGCACACCGGCGGCCCGTTCACGACCGGCACCGGCGTCGGCAAGCGGCAATGCGGGTGCGATCGCTGCGCGGCGTCGGCAACCTCGTACGCAAAATCGTGCTCGATGCGGCCCAGCGCCGAATCGATCTGCCAGTCGACGATCCGCGCGAAAGCGCGCGCCAGCACCGGCGGCAGCCGTGCATCGAAATTCGCGGTCAGCGCGCGGCGCAGGCTGCCGCCGTACACGTGAACGACACGGCGCCGCCAGCCCGGCATCGCGCCCATGAACAGCAGCGCCGGATGAAACGAATCGTTGATCACGAGCGCCGCATCGCGAACGAGCGTCCGCAGCCGCGCGATGTCGCGCAGCATGCGCGTCGGCCTGAACACGTAGTGCGCGACATTGCGATCGGTCGCGTCGCGCAGCATGTTCTGCCGTTCGTCGAACTGCACCGCGTAGTGACGGGACAGCACGGCCGCGTCGATGCCGAACGCGGCCAGGAACGCCTGCCCTTCATCGGACGTCGTCAGCACGTCGACCTGCGCACCGGCCGCGCGCAACGCATGCACGAGCAGTTGCGCGCGCATCAGGTGGCCGCGAGCATCGGCGGTCGCCAGATAGACGATTCGCGGCATCATGCGCGCGGGCGCAGCGACTGGAACCAGCCGGCCGCGTACATCGCCAGCGCGCCGCTCACGCCGAAACCGGCTTCGATCGCGCGGATCTCGTTCAGCAATGCGGCGAGATGCACGACCTCGGACGGCGCGACAAGCCGGCGCAGCGTGTCCGAGCACAGCCGGACGTGCCGCGTCTCGTCCGCGAGCACGCGCGAGAGCAGCGGATACAGCGGATGCGCGGCGCCGATCGTCGCGCAGTGGCGCGCGAGCACGCGCATCGCCATCTGTTCCGCGCACAGGCCGGTCGCGTAGGCCGTCACGAGCACGCCTTGCGCGAAATGCGGCGCGTGGCGCCGCGCGAGCCCGCGCCATCGCATGATCTTGCGCCGGCTCAGCCAGTCGGGCTCGTGCGGTCCGGTCGACGCCGCGACGCCGCGTGCACGCAGCGCATCGGCAAACGCGGCCGCGTGACGGCGCTCGTCCGCGAGATGCTGCTCGATCCGCGGCGCGAGCCAATCCGGCGGCTGTCCGGCCCAGTCCTCGTGCAACGCGCACTCGGTCGCTTCCTCGCCGATCAGGTAGACGCGCAGCATCCAGCGCTCGCCATGCGTGCTGCGATGCAGCCGCCGGATCGCGGCCCGCTTGATGCGATCGACGAGATACGCGCGCACCCGCGCCGCGCCGCGTGGCACGGGCGCATCGAGACAGCCGAAACGCGCGTCGTGCACCGCGGGCAGTTCGCCGGTCGCGATCATGCCGGCACGCCGCGCGCGGCTGCGGATTTCGTCGCGGCACCCGCGGCGGCGGCCGGATCCCGACGCCATCCGAGGATCAGGCCGACGAAGCTTTCCTGCATGAACGCATGCGCGGACGCGGACGCGCCGGCGAATGCCGCCTCGCGGCCGTTCACGCGCAGATAGCCGCTGCCGTCGCGCGCGCCGAATTCGATCCGGTCGTTCTTCCGGAAGCCGCGCTCGCGGATGTCCTTCACGAGCGCGCTGCCGTCGAGGCCGAACAGGAACAACTCGCGCTGCGCGACCCAGACCGGAATGTGATTGCTCAACGCATCGAAACGGATCGACCACGTGCCGGAGGCGAGCGCATGCCCGACGTCGGCGTCGCGCGGCGCATTCGACGTAAAGCTTGCGCGCGCAACCGACTTCGCCAGGCCGCTGACGCCGAGTGAGATCGTGATGTCGTCCGCGGACGGTTGCTTCGGATCGGTCGCACTGACCTGCACCAGATGGCGCGCAAGGCGCGACGCGAGCGACGGATGCGCGAACAGCGCCTGCGTTTCGTCCGGCGTGAGCACGTCGCGCTCGGCGTCGCCCTCCTTCACGCGCACGCGATACGGATCGATCCGCACATCGGTGAAGCGGCCGTGCACGGGTGCGTGGACGTACACGTCGCGGTCCCATTTCGCGCCGTCGCGGCGCAGCAGCACGTGCACGCTCAGCGGCACGCGCCGGCCGCTGGCGTCGATACCCGTGCCCTGCAGCAGTACGTCGCCGAGCACGTCCTGCGGGTGGCGCGTCGCGTCGCTCGAGAAAACGATCGCGCGTGCGTCGGTATCGATGCTCGCATGCACGTCGGGCGCATCGAGGGCGACGCGATTGCACTCCTCCGCAGCAGCGCTCGCGAACGGACAGCCGCTTTGCGACGCGAAATGGTAAATCCCGCGCCCCGCATGATCGACCGGCGCGGCATGGGCGCCGGCGCTGACGGCAAACAGGGCAAGACAGGCAATACGGGTGGCGAGTGAGGGCATGGTCGTCGTCGGAATGGATGCAGGGTGGCGGCGTATCGCGGCCGCGCCGCGAGGCGCGGCGGTGCTTCAATGACGGTGATAGGACAGTGCTTCGAGATCGCGCCGGGCCGATGCGCGCCTGCCGGGCCTGAAGCCGCGCACGAGCGCGCCGAGCGTATCGACGGCCGACGCGGCGATCGTGACGCCGACGGCCGCGAGATAGCGGCCGGCGCCCAATGGCGGCAACTGCTGGCGATCGAGCGCGCGCAGGCTGTAGCCGAGCCGCATGGCCATCACGCAGAACGGGCCGAGCGGGCCGCTGCGGCCGAGCCACTGCCACCCGCGCGGCAGATAGGCCCTCACGAGATACGGTGTCAGCCCGACGCTGTCCTCGCCGCGCATCCAGCGCAGCTTGAGCGATTCGCGATGCGTGTCCGGCAGCCGATGCTCGGTATGCGCGCCTGGCGCGAATTCGACGGCGACGCCGGCCGCCTGCATCCTCAGCCCCATCACCTGGCAATGCGCGCGATAGACGCCGTCGAGCGGCTCGTAGCGGAATTGCGCGAACACGTCGCGCCGGAACGCGACGTTGTTCGCGTAGAAGTTGCGCGTTGCGCCGTCGCGCAGCGGGCTCGGGAAATACATGAAATCGATCGACGTCAGCGCGGTGCCGAGCACGTTCGGCGCATAGCTGGTCCGCCCGGCCACCGCGACGGGCGCATCGTCGCCGGCGCGCGCGAACGGCGCCAGCAGGTGCTCGAGCCAGTCGTCGGCCGGCCGGCAATCGGCATCGCCGAACACGACGATGTCGCAGCGGTCCGCGTCGACGCGATCGAAGCCGTCGTTCTTCGCATCGTAGTAGCCGGTGCTCGCGCCGATCTCGACGAAGTCGACCGGGCGCCCCGCCAGTGCGGCGATCTGCGCGCACGCGTCGGCCGGCAAGCCGTCGTGCGTGATGATCCATTGCGCGAGTGCCGCGGGCGGCACGGTCTGCCTGGACAACGCCGACACGAGGCGCTTCAGGCTGTCGACAGCCTGCGCGAGGCCCGCGCCGCCCCGCAGGTTGTTCGTCTCCAGCACGAGCGCGGCTTTCGGCGCCACGGCACGGGCGGCCGCGCACGTGCCCGGCGCGGCTTCTGTAATGTCTGCCATTCGGAATATCTCCATCGTCATGCGCGACGGCATGGATGAAACGATCGGGCGGGCAGCCCGGGGGCGCACCGGCCAATGCGGAGCGACCGTCGTCACGCAGCGGGCGGCCTCGCGGGCACCCGCTTCGCGGCCGTCACTCCTGGACGGACGACGCGGAATCGGCTTCGCTGTAGCGCGGCTTTGCGCTCTGCAGGTCGCGCGTGTTCTTCTGCACGGCCACCGAGCCGAACAGCGCGAGCACGAACGACATCGCATAGAAGCCCTTCTCGCTCAACTGCAACGTCGCGTTGACGAGCCCCACGATCAGCAGCGCGATCGACAGCAGCAGCGCGATCCAGCTGAGGCCGAAGTAGATGGCGGTGACGGGAATGCCTTCCGCGCGGTCGCGGACGGTCTTCTGCAGCGAGATCGCCGCATAGAGGCCGAATACCAGCACGGTGAAGTAGTAGCCCTTCTCGTTGAGCTGCATGCCGGCATTCCAGAGCCCGATCAGGAACGCCGCGAAACCGGCGAGCAGCGCGGCCCACGACGCGGCCACGAACGCGAACGACGGCTGCTGGATGGTGGTCTGGTTCATTGCTTTGCCCTCTCTTTCTTGTTGTTCGAAAACGTTTTCGTTGAGTTGCGTTTCGCGCATGGTAGCAGCTTTGACACCCGCAAAGACGGCAACGCCCACAGTCTTACATTTCGCGCTGTTGCATTTCCCGCTGCGCACGGCGGCGGCCCGGCGGCAACCATTGACCCAGGGGCAGCAATGACGCGGTTGCGCAAAAAATTCACGCGCCGGCGTATCGAAACCCTCCGCGCGAACGATCAGAATAGCCGTGCATCGCCCGAGATCGCGGCACCCGCCGCACTCCTCACCACTTCTCGAAAGGACGCATCATGCTGAACTGGAACGAATACCGGAAGGAACTCTCGACGCGCATCGGCGAGATCGCCAAGCTGTCGCCCGATACGCTGGCCGGCTACAAGGCGCTGTCCGGCGCCGGCGCCAAGACGGGCCATCTGGACGCCAAGACGCGCGAGCTGATCGCGCTCGCCGTGGCCGTCACGACGCGCTGCGACGGCTGCATCGCCGTGCATACCGCGGAAGCCGTCAAGCATGGCGCGACGAAGGAGGAAGTGGCGGAAGCGCTCGGCGTCGCGGTGGCACTGAACGCGGGCGCCGCGCTCGTCTATTCGGCGCGCGTGATGGACGCGCTCGGCGACTGAACCTGACGGCCGCGGCGCTGCCCGCGCGCGGCGGCGCCCGGCTGCATGGCTGCATGGCTGCATGGCCGCCCGGTTGCGCCTCGCGCATCCGGGCGAACGAGGTATGAAGATTGGCCGGCGTACCTGCCAGAATGGCCGGCCGGGCGCGCACGGGCACGGACGCGTCGCAAAGTCGGCTACCATGCGCGGAGGATCCATCGCGAAGGAGCGCTCCATGTGCCGCTGGCTCGCCTACACGGGTAATCCGATCCACCTCGAGACCGTGCTGTTCCGTGCGAAGCATTCGCTGATCGACCAGAGCCTGCATTCGGAGCTGGGCGCCACGACCACCAACGGCGACGGCTTCGGCATCGGCTGGTACGGGCGCCCCGACGAACTGCCGTTCCGCTACCGCTCCGTGCATCCTGCGTGGAACGACCGCAACCTGCGCGAGGCCGCACGCGCGATCCGCTCGCGGATGTTCATCGCGCATATCCGGGCGGCCACCGACACGCCCGTGCAGGAAACCAACTGCCACCCGTTCCGCCACGGCCGCTGGCTGTTCGCGCACAACGGGCTGATCCGCGACTTCCACAAACTGCGCCGCGACCTGACGATGAAGGTCGATCCCGCGCTGTTCCCGACACTCGAGGGCTCGACCGATTCCGAGCTGATGTTCCGCCTTGCGCTCACGTACGGCCTCGAGCAGACGCCGCTGCCCGCGCTCGAGCGGATGGCCGGCGTGGTCGAGGAAACCGCCGCGCGGCATCGGGTGGCCGATCCGCTCAACATGACGATCTGCGCGACCGACGGCGAACGGATCGTCGCGGTGCGCTATTCGAGCGAACGGCAGTCGCGCTCGCTGTTCCACAGTACGTCGTTCAGGCACCTGCACGAGCTGTATCCGCACAATCCGCGCATCGCCGAGGCCGGCGACGACGCGTTCATGGTCGTATCCGAGCCGCTCGTCGACCTGCGCGATGCATGGGAGGAAGTGCCGGAGGGGATGGCGATCGTCGCCCAGGGGGCCGATGTGGAGCAGCGGCCGTTCAGTCCGCGGCACAAATGACGCCGCCGCGCCGTCAGGCGCGGCCCGGGAACCGCATCCTGATCGAATCGAGTTCGGCGGGCAGCCGGCGCGAACGGGCGCGCGGCCGCGGCAGCGCCGCGAACCCCAGCCGTTCGTACAGCGTACGAGCCCGCACGTTGCGGGTCAGCACGTCGAGCACGACGTCGCGGCCGCCGTCGGTCGGCAACGCGCCGGTATCGAGCGCATCGCGGAACAGCGCACTGAAGATGCCCGTGCCGCGCTGCCGCTCGTCGGTCGCGCAGTGCGCGACGAGGATCTGCGAGCGCTTCGGCGCCGGAATTTCCGTTTCCAGGATCAGCCCGCGCAACAGCTGGCCGATCGTGCGGCGCACACCGAAGAAGCGCCCGAGCGCCCACACGACATGCACGTCGTCGAACGTCGTCCGCCGCCCGTCGTGAATCGCCATCACCGCGAGCACGGCGCCGTCGTCGGCGACCGCGACACGATGCCGGCGCCACGAGAAGCGCCCGTGACGCGAGCGGAACGCCTGCTGCAGGAAGGCGATGCAACTCGCGTCGCTTTCGCCGAGAAAGAACCCGAATTCCGCCACGCCGGATGCAAACACGAGCGGCGCGCACGACGCCGCGTCGGCGGCATCGGCCGCGCGAAACCGCACGCGCTCGCCGGCGCGCGGGACCGCTTGCGCGAACGCGCCGGTCGATGTCATGCGCTACGCCCCGCGAGTCGCGACAACACGGCAACGGTCCGGCCGATCTGCTCCGGCGTATGCGTCGAGCAGATGAAGAAGCGCAGGCGAGCCGCCTTTTCCTCGACGGCCGGATAGAAGATCGGCTGCACGTTGATCCCTTCGTCGAACATCGCGTTGGCCCACTGCGCGGCCTTCAGCGAGCTGCCCGTGATCACCGGCACGACCGCGTAGCCCGCGCTCGTGCCCGTATTCAGGCCGGCGGCCCGCGCCTCGGTCAGGAACTGCCGCCCGCGCGCCTGCAACTGCGCGACGCGCTCCGGCTCGGCCTGCAGGCGTTCGAGCGCGGCCAGCGACGCTTCGGCGAGCGTCGGCGCCAGCCCGACGCTGTACAGGAACCCCGGGGCCAGATGGCGCAGCATGTCGACGAGAGGCTGGCAGCCGGCGATGAATCCGCCGCAGCCCGCCAGCGTCTTGCTCATCGTGCCCATCCACATGTCGACCTGGTCGGGCGCGACGCCGCAATGCTCGCGGATGCCCTTGCCGGTCGCGCCGAGCACGCCGAGCGAATGCGCCTCGTCGACCAGCAGGAACGCGCCGTGGCGCGTCTTCACGTCGACGAAGCGCTGCAGGTCGGGGAAATCGCCGTCCATGCTGTACAGCCCTTCGATCGCGATCAGCACGTGCCGGTATTCGCGGCGCACGCGCGACAGCAGTTCGTCCAGCGCCTGCCAGTCGTTGTGTGCGAAGCTCAACCGCTTCGCCCCGCTCAGCTGGGCGCCCTGCACGATGCTGTTGTGCGCCAGCGCATCGTGAACGACCAGATCGCCGGGGCCGAACAGCGCGCCGATCACGGTCACGTTCGTCGCGTGGCCGCTCACGAACGCGACGCAGTCGTCGGTCTCGTAGAACGCGGCCAGCGCGCGCTCGAGGTCGCGCTGCACCGGGCGCTCGCCCGCGACCATCCGGCTCGCGGATGCCGACGTGCCGTAACGGTCGATCGCGGCTTTCGCGCGCGCGGACACGCCCGGATCGCCGGCAAGCCCAAGGTAGTTGTAGTTCGCGAAGTTCAGGTACTCGCGGCCGCCGATCTGCGTCGTCGCACCGGCAACCCCGTCGTGCACACGGAAAAACGGCGAATCGACCCGCAATTTCTCGCCCATCTCGCGCATGATCCGAACCTGCTGATACTGCGGCATCGATTCGAAACGGCTGCGCGCCGATGCGGTCTGCGCCGCGAGCGAGGCGGGCACGCCGGGTGCCGCGGCAGCATCCGTCGCGCGCTCCAGTTGCCGTTTCAGCGCTTTCGCCGCCAGTTGCTGGCGCAGATGCTCTCCCAATGCCATTGCTTCCTTCGCTATATCTCGAAAAGACGCTATGTTACGCCGCGCATCATGAAAAAGCGTAGTGTCACGCGTCAGGAAACTCGGCCCACTGCCACGCATCGCGCTCGGCGAGCAGCGCGTCGACCAGCCGGAAATTCATCTCGTGGCTCGGCCGCCACGCGCTCACGTGCGCCAGCAGCGGCGCGCCGGCCAGTGCCAGATCGCCGACCAGGTCGAGCACGCGGTGCCGGACGAACTCCTCCGGCAGCCGCATCCCGCCCAGCACGCGATTGCCGACGATGGACGCGGTGCACGACGGCCGCGCGCCGCGCAGGATCGGCACCCCGCGCAGATAACCGGCTACGATCGCGGGCACGGCCCATTTCACGCGCCCGTACGAACGCGACGGCGCGATCTCGGTCGCGAATGCGGCCGGCGTCAGCGCACCATCCCAGTGCATGTCGCCGAAGCCGCGCAGATCGTTGTGCACGCTCAGTTCGTAACGCGGCGCCGGTTCGATCCGCATTTCGCGCCGCTGGTCGCCCGCGCCATCGGTAACGACGACCGGCCGCAACACACGGATGAAGCGTTTCGGCGCATCGAGCGCGACGCGGCCGCACGCGTGGATGGCGTCCACCCACGGCGCGGCGCTGCCATCGAGAATCGGCACCTCCTCCGCATCGATCTCGACAATCGCGTGATCGATCTCGCATGCGAGCAGCGACGCGAGCAGATGCTCGACCGTGCGCACGCCGACGCCGTCGGCATTGCGCAGCATCGTGCACAGCGGCTGGGCGCGGCGCAGCGCGGGATCGACCGGCAGCGTCGCGAGCGTGCGCCCCTGCGCGACGCGGCGGAACGCGATGCCCGTCACGCCGTCTTCCGGACGCGCGGGCAGGATCCGCACGGCCACCCGGCGCCCCGTGTGCAGCCCGTGGCCGTCGATCGCCAGCGGACGTGCCAGCGTGCCCTGAGTCGTCGCCCAGCCGGACGGCGCGCTCATCGTGCGACCTCGAACGTCGGCGCCGCCTGGCCCGCAACGGCCGCCGGCTGCGTGTCGAGCATCGCGCGCGCGTCGCCGCCGATCGCATGCTTCGCGGCGAGCGCCGCGACGGCTTCTTGCGCGGCATCGGTCGCGGCGCCGGCATCGGCAGCGGTCGCTGCGTCGATCGAATCGACGATGCGGCCGGCCAGCGTCGTCACCGAGGCGCCCTCCGCGATCGCCATCACCGACAGCTTGACCTCGAACGCCTCCTCGACCGCAAGGCCGAGCTCCATCCCCATCAACGAATCCATGCCCATGTCGAGCACCGACTTGTCGAGCGCGATCCGGTCCGGCGTCATGTGCAGGATCCGCGCGATCTGCCCTTGCAGCGTCCGGGCCACCAGCGCGATCGCTTCGTCGCGCGGCAATGCGAGCACTTCTTCCCGCAGCTGCGTGCCGCCGTCGCGCGCGTCGCCGCCCTTCGCCTGCGATTGCAGCAGCGCATACCGGCGCGCCTTCGCGGCAGGCATCCCGCGTGCAACGGCGTGCCAGTCGAGCCGGACCACGGCTTCGCCGGCCGCGCCCGCGACCAGCGCCCGCTCGAGCGCGACCATCGCCTCGCCGGACGTGATCGACGCGCCGCCGATCCGCGACTGCAACGCTTCGCGCGTATCCGCGTGGCGCGCCAGGAAGCCGACGTCCTCGAGCGGCCCCCAGGCCATGAAGGTGCCGGGCAATCCTGCCGCGCGGCGATGTTCGACGAGCGCCTCGAGGAACGTGTTGGCCGCGACGTAGTTCGACTGCCCCGGATTGCCCAGATAGGTCGTCGCCGACGAATAGACCACGAACAGATCGAGCGGCAGCGTGCGCGTCGCGCGATGCAGGTTCCATGCGCCGGCCACCTTCGGTGCCAGCACCGCGGCCATGCGCGCATCGTCGAGATTGCGCACGAGGCCGTCGTCGATCGACATCGCCGAATGCAGCACGCCCTTGAGCGGGCTGTCGCGGCGGACGATCGCGGCGATCATCGCGTCGACGGCAGTCGCGTCGGTCACATCGCACGACACGACGTCGACCGTGACGCCGAGCGTCTCGCGCCAGTGCGCGACTTCCTCGCGCGCCGCGGCAGCGAGTTCGCCGGAACGGCTCGCGAGCGTCAGCCGTCGCGCACCGCGCTCGACCATCCAGCGCGCGCTCGCGAAACCGAGCCCGCCCGTGCCGCCGACCACCAGGTACGCGCCATGCGGATCGAGCGCCAGCGAACCGGCACGCGCGCCGCCGCGAGTCGGCGCCGGCGTGCCCGACGGGTAGGTCACGAGTACCTTGCCGATCTGGCGCGCCTGCTGCATGTAGCGGAATGCATCCTCCGCCCGCTCGGCAGGAAACGCGCGATACGGCAGCGGATGCAGCACGCCGGCCGCGAACAGCGCCATCACTTCGCCGAACAGGCGTGCGGTCAGCTCCGGCAGCGCGCCCATCAACTGGTCGGCATCGATGCCGAAATAGCTGATGTTGTTACGGAACGGCCGCAGCCCGATATGGCTGTTTTCGTAGAAATCGCGCTTGCCGAGCTCGAGGAAACGACCGAACGGACGCAGCGTGTCGATGCTGCGCACCATCGCCTCGCCGGCAAGCGAATTCAGCACGATGTCGATGCCCTGCCCGCCCGTCAGCGTGCGGATCTCGTCCGCGAACGCGAGGCTGCGCGAATCGAGTACGTGATCGGCGCCGAGCAGGCGCACGAACTCGCGCTTCTCGTCGCTGCCGGCCGTCGCGAACACTTCCGCGCCGAAGTGGCGCGCAAGCTGGATCGCGGCGATCCCGACACCGCCCGCGCCGCCGTGCACGAGCACGCGCTCGCCGCGACGCAGACGCGCGAGTTCGACCAGTGCGTAATACGCGGTGAAGAACGTGGTCGGCACGGTGGCCGCTTCCTCGAACGACAGGCGCTCGGGTTTCAGCGCGATCGCCTGCGCGCGCGTCCTGACGCGCGTCGCGAACGAAGCCGGCGCGAAGCCGAGGATCGCGTCGCCCGGCGCGAACGCTGTGACGGCGTCGCCCACCCGCACGACCCGGCCGGACAGCTCCATGCCGATCGTCGCGCCCGCGAAGCCGGTCTCGACCGCTTCGTCGGACAGGAGCCCCATCGCATACATCACGTCGCGGAAATTGAGGCCGGTCGCGGCCGGCTCGATTTCCACCTCGTCCGCGCCCAGCGCGCTTTCCGGCAGCGCGAACCACTCGAGATTGCGCAGCGAGCCCGGCGCATCGAATGCGAGCACGGACGCACGGGCGATCGCGCGATCGTTGCGGGCCGCGGCCTGCACGGCCGTCAGCATGCGCGGCACCAGCCGCCCGCGTGCGCCCAGGACGACTTCCTCCTCGACGGCCGGGCCGGTCAGTTCGCGAATCAGCGCATCGGGTACCCGGTCCGCCGTCCGGTCGACGTCGATCAGCCGGCACGCGAGTTCCGGATGCTCGTTCGCCAGCACACGACCGAGGCCCCACAGCGTCGCCTGGTCCGGATGCGTGTTCGCGGTCCCGGCGAAGGGCGCGCCCCCGCGCGTGACGACGGTCAGCCGCGTGGCCGCGTTCGGTTGCGCACCGAGCGCGCGGACGAGCGCCGCAAGCGCGATCACGCCGTTGCGCTGCGCGGCCATCAGTGCGTCTCCCGCCGCCGATTCCGCCAGCGGCGCTTCCGGCGCGCAGAACACGACATGCGCCGGCTGCCCGGCCGGCAAGGACTCGATCGCGTCGGCCGCGTGCGCGATGTCCACGATATCGGCCGGATAGCCCGCACGCACCAGCGCATCGGCCAGCCGCCCGCCGAAACTGCCGACGGCATCCGGCGCGTGGATCACGAGCCATTGCTCGCTGCGCGCCAGCGTATCGAGATCGCTCAGGTCGCCGCCGCTTTGCGCGGCAACGGCACTCGCGGGATTGCGCGCGATGACGAAGGTCGGCGTGCCGTCCAGATCGAGCGATTGCTCGACGTGACGCGCGACGTCGACGTAGCCCGCGCGCTCGAGCGCCGCCTCGAGATCCGCCGGCGCCGGCGGCACGGGCGCGCCGGCTTCCGTCGACGAAGCCTGCTGCGCGCCGAACACGATGTCGGCGAAGCGGCCGCGACGCGACTCGGCGAGCAGCAGCAATCCGCCCGGCGCCAGCCACGACCGCATCACGTTCAGCGCGTCGGCCGCGTCGTGGCGCCCGTTCAGCGCCCGACTCGCGACGATCAGGTCATACGGCCCGGTTTCGTCGGCCGCCAGCGACAGCCGTTCGCCCGACTGCAGCGCAACCGTGCGCACCGCCGATTCCGCATCCGCGTCGAACCCGGCCAACTGGCCGGCCGTGGCTGCGATCGTGTGATCGCAGCGCGCCCCGGCGAGATGCATGCCGAGCGTCTGCAGCACGTCGCCGTCGGTCGCCCCCAGTTCCAGCACGCGCAAGCGGCGCGCCGGCTGCCACGCATCGACGGCCTGCTCGACGCTTGCCGTCAGCAGCGCATGCACGTGCTGCCAGGTCGGCGATGCGGCCAGGAGTTGCTCGACCAGGCTGTGCCCGGTCGGCGACAGCAATCGTTCGCCGTCCTTCGTACCGTTCAGCACGTCGGGCAACGCCGCGCCGCAATGCGCGAGCAGCGTCAGCTCGGCCACGTGCCCCGGCGATTCGGCCAGCAGCCCGCGCCACAGCTCGTCGAGCGGCGGCAGTGCCGCGCACGCCGCGTCGTCGCGCACGAGGCGCTCGCCGTCGCGACGCGCAAGCCCGTCCTCGATCAGCATGTCGGCAAGACGCGCGGCCAGCGCCGCGCGCCCGGCCGCCGGCTGCCACGCGCCGGCGAACGCGCCGAGCGACTCGAAAGCGCGGAGCGCATAGAGACTCGCCAGCACGTCGAGCAGCGGCAGGATTTCGGTCAGGTGCAGCGTGCGCCGGGCATCGTGCCCGGTGCCGTCGAGCCGCGCGACAGCCTGTGCGAGCAGCGCGTCGGGGGCAGGCAGACCGGCCGCGTCGACGTCGCCCGGCAGCGGCGTTTCCTCGAGGCGGTAGACGAAGCGCGCAGGCAGGTTCTGCCGGCGGCCGACCAGATCGACGCGCCGGAACCGGCAACCGCCGAGCCGCGCGACGATCGCGCCCTGTGCGTCGAGGAATTCGAAATGCGCGACGATCGAGTGCGGGCTGCGCCGGTCGATCCGCGCGAGCACGCGTGCCACGGTGTCGCCGCGCAGGTAGTCGACCCGGCCGATCTGCACCGGCACGTAAGCCGGATGCTCGCCTTCGCGCGCATGCGCGGCCAGCAACGCGAACAGCGGATGGAATCCGCTGTCCATCAGGGCCGGATGCAGCAGATAGGCGGAACGTGCCTGTGCGTCGCCGCATGCGGCAGGCGCGGCGACGTCGGCCAGTGCCGCATCGTCGTCCGCGGCGACCCGCACGGTGCGGACCCAGCGGAATGCCGGCCCGTAGCCCAGGCCGATGGCCGCCGTGTTGGCATACAGCGTGTCGCCGTCGGCGCCCGGCTGCGCGAGCAGGCGATCGAGCATGCCCGGCGGCACGACGCTCGCGTCGCCGAGCGTCGTGCCGCTTTCCAGCATCCGCCCCGTCACGTTCAGCGTCCATGCGCCGTCGGACATCCGGTCGCGCGTCTCGATCGTGAAGGTCGCGGTGCGCGGCTCGATCACGAGTCGGAACAGTTTCGCCTGCTGCGGCTGGAAGACCACCGGTGTACGGATCTCGACGTTTTCGAGTGCCGCATCCGGCGTATCGAAGAAGGTGCGTGCAGCGGCAAGCGCCATTTCAACGTATCCGGCGCCCGGGAACGCCACGCCGCCGTCGACGACGTGATCGGCCAGCATCGGCAGCTTCGCCGGATCGAGCTGGTTTTCCCACGCGAAGGCGTGCTCATGCAGGCGATAGCCGAGCAGCGGATGCTCGCGGCGGCGATTGACGAGGCCGTAGCCTTCGACGGTCGGCATCAGCCAGAAGCGGTCGCGCTGCCACGGATAGCACGGCAGCGCCACACGCGCTTCGCCCGGTGCGAAGTGGTCGGCGTCGACGCTCGCACCGTGTGCGATCGCCGCGAGAATCGCCTGCCGCAGCATCGCCGCGCTGCCGTGATCGCGCTTGAGCGTCGGCAGCGCCACGCCGGTTGCGCCGGCGGCCGTGAGCGCCTGTTTCACGTACGTGCGCAGGATCGAATGCGGCGAAACCTCGACGAACAGACGCACGCCCTGCTCGATCAGGTGCGCGATGCCGTCGCCGAAGCGCACCGGCTCACGGATATTGCGCCACCAGTAACGGGCGTCGAGCGCGTCGCCGGCAAGCGCGCCGCCGGTCACGGTCGACACGAACGTGCCGTTGCCCGGTTGCGGCCGCAGGCTCGCCAGTTCGGCGAGCACGACCGGCTCGATGCGGTCCATGTGACTGCTGTGGAACGCGTAGTCGAGATCCAGCATCTGGAAGAACTTGCCGCTGCCGCGCAGCGCGGCCTCCAGCGTCTGCAAGCCCTGCAGTTCGCCCGCGAGCGTCACCGCGTCCGGGCTGTTGATGCCGGCGATCTCGACCCGGCGCGCGAGCCCGTGGCGCGCGATCAGTTCGCGTGCCGCCGCGTCGCCGATGCCGACGGCCGCCATCCGGCCGCTGCCGCGCGTCATCGCCTGCGCGCGGCTGCGGATCTTGATCACGCGAACCGCGTCGACCAGCGACAGCGCGCCCGTCACCCACGCGGCGGCAATTTCGCCGACGCTATGGCCGATTGCCGCGTCGTAACGCATCCCGCGCGCGTCGATCACGCGGATCATGCCGACCTGGATCGCGAACAGCAGCGGCTGCGCGTTCTCCGTCGCGGCGAGCCACTCGGTGCCCGCGCCGGCCAGCCATTCCGCGCTCGGGCCGCCGCGCATCACGTCGACCAGCGACGGGCTGCCGTCGGCGCACCACAGCGCGTCGACTTCGTCGAGCGCCGCGCGGAAGACGGCGTTCTCCGCGTAGAGCTCATTGCCCATCCCGACCCACTGGCACCCGTTGCCCGAGAAGACGAGCGCGGTGCGCGCCGCGTCGGCCTGGGCGTGCCCGGTCGCCACGCATGCGGGCACCCCTTCCGGTGCCGGCCGGGCCAGCGCCGCGAGTGCCGCACGGCCTTCGGCCACGTCGGCCGGCGCAACGATTGCACGATGTTCGAGCCATTGGCGACGGCGGGCGGCTGCGGCGGCAAGCGCCTGCCAGTCGCCGCCGTTCTCGAGCGCCGCCAGATAGCGGCCCGCGAGCGCGCCAAGCGCGTTCGCGCTGCGCGCGGTCATGACGAGCGGGGACGGCGCGTGAGCCGGTTCCGGCGTGGCCGCCGGCGCCGCGCTTGCGGCCGGCGCTTCCGTCAGCACCACGTGTGCGTTCGTTCCGCCGAAGCCGAACGAGTTGACGCCGACCGTCAGCGGTGCATCGCCCGCATCGAGCGGCATGTAGCGATCGACGACACGCAGGCGCCCGCCGTCGAAATCGATGCCCGGATTCGGCGTGACGAAATGCAGCGAGCGCGGTGCCGCGCGATGCTTCAGGCACAGCACGGCCTTCAGCAGGCCGGCCATCCCGGATGCCGTCTCGAGGTGGCCGATGTTGGTCTTCACCGAGCCGATGAGCAGCGGACGGTCCGCCGGGCGCCCGCCCGACACGACGTCGATCAGCGCGCGCGCCTCGATCGGATCGCCGACCGCCGTGCCGGTGCCGTGCGCCTCGATATACGCCAGCGATTGCGGATCGATGCCCGCGCGCGCGTACACGCTGCGCAGCAAGGACGCCTGCGCGGATGCACCCGGCACGCTGATGCCGCCCGGCGAATGGCCGACCGAGTTCACGCCGGAGCCGGCGATCACCGCATGGATCGTGTCGCCGTCGGCGAGTGCGCGATCGAGCGGCTTGAGCAGCACGAACGCACCGCCTTCGGAGCGGACATAACCGTCGCCGGTCGCATCGAACGCGCGGCAGCGGCCGCGCGGCGACAGCATCGACGCCTTCGAAAAGCTGACGAAGCCGAACGGGTGCAGCAGCAGGTTGACGCCGCCGGCGAGCGCCATGTCGGCCTCGCCGGACTGCAGCGCCTTGACGGCCTGGTGGAGTGCGACGAGCGACGACGAACAGGCCGTGTCGACCGACATGCTCGGGCCGCGCAGGTCGAACAGGTAGGACACGCGGTTCGACGCGATGCTCAATGTGTTGCCGGTCGCCGAATACGGATCGATCGCGTTCAGATCGTCCATGCTGCGGCTGCCGTAGTCGGTACTCGCGACGCCGACATAGACGCCGCAGTTGCTGCCGCGCATGTCGGCCGGGCGCACGCCCGCATCCTCGAACGCTTCCCACGCGAGTTCGAGCAGGAGGCGCTGCTGCGGATCCATCTGGGTCGCTTCGCGCGGCGAAATGCCGAAGAACGCGGCGTCGAAGCCGGCGACGTTGTCGAGCACGCCGGCCGAGAACGTGTAGCTCTTGCCCGGTTCGCGCTTGGACGGGTGCTGGTAGAAATCGGTGCCGAAACGGTCGGCGGGGATTTCGGTTACTGCGTCGCGTTCGTCACGCAGCAGTTGCCAGAAGTCGCCAAGATTGTTAGCGCTCCCGGGAAACCGACAAGCTATCCCAACTATTGCAATCTTACTGTTCATCTTTTATGTCGCTTTCTCGGATACGCACGGCTGTTCGGTGCGATTTCCGTGATCTTGTATCACATGCAGCAGTGCCGATCCGAGCTCCTCGGCCGCCAGATTCCTGCATTCGGGGGTATCGGTGCCGTAGTTCCGCCAAATGAAGTAGTCGCTGCGTTGTGGCGAAACGCCAAGCTTTTCGAAAACATGGGGCAGAGCGGGAACGTGGTCGCCGTAGAAACAAACGACTGTTTCACGATCGCTGGTACGCAAATGATCGAGCAGGCGCCCGATCATTGCGTCCGCATTTTCAATGTGCCGCAAGTATGCTGTCAGGTCGCGCCAGGCGGCGTCTTCGCCGAGAGTATGCCTTGAAGACGATTCGCCGGGTAAAACCTCCTCGAGATGCAGCGGGCCGTGATTTTCCATCGTCATCGTGAAAATGAAGCGCGGCTTCTCCCGCTCCCGTTCCAGCTCGGCGATCACGGCGTCCAGCACGGCTGCGTCGGAGACATACGGACCGGCGCGCGACGCGTCGGCAAAGTATTCGATGTCGAGAAATGTGTTGAACCCGAGCAACGGAAAGACGCGATTGCGGCCGAAGAAATCGGCGTAGTACGGATGAATCGCCAGCGTGTCGTAACCGCCGCGAGCGAACCAGCTTGCGATCGACGCGCACGCACGGCGCACGAAGGCATACGGATAAAAGCGCGCGTAGCCGAGCTGCTCGGACGACAGGCCGGTCAGCATCGAGAATTCGGTGCGCATCGTGTTGGCGCCCCATGCCGGTACCGAGAGCTCGCCATAGCGGACCGCCTGGCGTCTCGCCCGGTCGAAATTCGCGAGCACACCGGGCGCGATCGCCGACGAGACGCGTCGCACGTCGAACAGCGACTCGCTCTGGATCACGATGACGTCGGGGCGCTGCATCGACGCGCCAGCGGCGAAAGGCCCCGCCTCGACCGTGCGCCGGAATGCTTCGAACGTCGCGGGACGCATGCCGTTCAGCAAATATGCGACGAAGACTGCGAAAAAACCGTGACGGCGCTGATCTGCGTTGGCGTCAATCGCCAACGGCAGGCGCGCCGCGATGTAACGCGCCAGTAAAAATGTCAACACGACGACGGTCGCCAGCGCCAGCGTCGGACGCGGCGCGACGGGCGTCTCGGCAAGATAGCCGGCAACGACGAGCACGATGCCCGCGCCGATCGCAACGATCTTGCCTGCGCTCAGGAACGGCAGATAGAGCCGCGGATGCGCGAACAACTGGCTGAAAAGGCTGAGATCGGTGAACACGAACGGTTCGCGAAGGGATTCGTATTTGGCGTTGCTGACCACCGCAACGAGTCCGACCAGCGCAACCGCGACGGACGATGCGAAAACCGGCCGCGCGGTGACAAGCAACATCAGCGACGCGAGGAACACGACGGCGAGCACCTGCAGAAGCAACGCATCCGCACGACGCCGCACCGCGGAGCGCGGAACGGCGATCCGGTCAGGCAGGAACGACACGCCGGCCGCAATGGCAAACGTGAGCCAGATTGCGCCCGTCAATTTACATCTTCCTTGCCGGGCAGATACGAAAGCTTGTCCAGAATCGCATCGGCCAGCGTGACGGGCAGCAGGGTCAAGAGGCGCATGCCGAATGCAAGCAGCCCCGGGAACGCGATTTCCGCTCGCCCGGCATCGAGTTTCTTGCGAATGTATGCGGCGGCCTGTTCGGCAGTCCACATGAAAGGTTTTTCGCCGGGAAAAACGTCGCTCATCGACGTTTTGACGAAACCGGGAAGAATGACCGAAACCTCGACCCCATCTCGCTTCAGCAGCGGACGGACGGAATCGGCATAGGCCTTGATCGCCGACTTGCTCGCGCAGTAGGCGGGCGAGATGGCCATCCCGCGAAGGGCAGCCAGGGAACTGACCGCGGCGATACGGCCATGCCGGCGGGCGCGCATGCGCTCGATAACCGGAAGGATCGTGTGCATCGCGCCGTATAAGTTCGTGTCGACGACGGCGGCAATACGATCGATGCCCTCCCAGTCGGACGCCGAGGACAACGTGCTCGCGACACCGGCGTTGGCGATGAGCAGGTCGATCGGATACTGGTCGTCGAATCGATGCAACCACATGCGAATCGGTTCGGACTCTCGTACATCGACGATGCCGGTGATCACGTGTGCGCCGCGCGCCCTGCAAGCGACAGCGGTCGATTCGAGCTGCACTTCGTTCCGGCCGACGATACCGAGTACGGTATCGGGCCGCGCGTACGCGAGCGCAAGCGCGCGGCCGATGCCTGCGCTTGCGCCGGTGACGACGACATGCCGGGCCGACGACCTAGTCATCCGCCTGCTCTAGCCGTGCAACCGCGCCCGCAATGGCCATCGCGATGCCGGTCCGGGTGTAGAAATCGCCGTTGATCTGCGTGTGATGCATCACATAGTCGAGGAACGCGTGATAGAGATCCATGTCCGGCGGCACGCCTCGCAACCAGAAGTCGTCGAGATCGCCCTGCCAGGTCAGGCCGCTGAAATTGTAGATAGCCGTACCCAGCGCAACCAGCGGCCGTTGGTGGTGCAGTGCGGACAAGCCGACCGTGCTGTTGATCAGCACGACCCCGCGGGCGTGTTCGAGCAATGTCGGGAGATGACCGGCATCGATGAAACGGATCCGATTCTCCATGCCAGCGGCACGCGCAATTTTAAGCGAAAAATTACGGTATTCGATGAGCCCTGTATCCAGAGGGTGATTCTTGATGACCAGCAACGCGTCTTGCGGTGCATATCGCGCGAAAGACTCCAGGACACGACTGATCGCCGCCCGAATTCCATCGAAAGACGAATGCACGACGATTTGCGCATCCGAATTCAATTGCAATGGGAAAAGATAGTAGGGCCGCCCGCTATCGAGCAATTCGCGCGTGACCTCCTCCGCTTCACGTCGATGCTTGCGCTGCAGAAGCATCCGGACCGCCAGCCCCGAATATTCGAAAAAGCCGTTTTTCGGTCGGTGACTGCGATACTTCGGGAACCGGGGCCAGCACACCGTGTTCGCAAATCGATACGTAATGTCGTGAAAGGCGCGCTCGTACAGGTTGTAGCCGGTGGCGTGCCATTGCCTGGCGGGCGGCGTCACGCTGCGTTGCTGCAGATACCATGCGGGGTCGCGCGGCAGCAGCGAACGCCCGTTGACGCCGTGGCGTTCCAGCGTGATCCAGTGCGGACGAACGTAGCCCTCTTCGAATACGTGAACGCGCAAGCCATGCGCCGTCGAGACCGACAGCATCTCGCGATGAACGTCGCGACAGTCGCCGAACATGATGACGTCAGTGATCCCCTCGCGCCGCACAATATCGTCATACCATTGGGGCAAATCCCCGACTCCGCCGCGGTAATTTAAAACAGTTCCCGCCCCGCCATACAACAAGTCACCACCACAAAAATTGACGCGGTAGACAGCAAACCCCTTATCCTGGAGCGCGCGTGAAAGCCGATAGAAAAAAAGCGAGGCAGTGCCTTGCAGCACGAGAAACGAGCGCGGCATCTAGGTTATTGAATGGAAACCTGGGGGAACACGAAATTTTACGCTATAAAACTGTAAGAATTGTGTAAATAACACAAGCTTTCGTGTCAAGCTAACAAGCAGAATGAAGCGGCAACGACCGCCGGAGGTGTGGAGGATACCCCATTGCATTACAAACGCGAAATATCTGTCGTCGTCAAAAAAACGACATCGGGTGTTCGCCGAGACCGACTCGTACTGGTGTTACGTTTTTGAGAGTGAGCCGGTTCGCGCTCAAGCTGACACGCACATCGGCGCCCTTGCTCGACGCCGCCATGCCATGACGCTTTTGTCTCCGGACACATCGCACAACCATGCGCCTGCGTCACGTCCGGATCCGGATCGGACGCAAAAGTCAAGACCACAACGATCGCGACTCAAGCCATTCAGATCGGCAACAGGCGGTACGACGGTACGTCGTGAAGCGCTCCATCGTCGCAACACTCGGGCGTCACACCCGGGAATGCAGCCCGCCAGCACGCAAGTGCAATTGCCCAGACACGGTGACCGCAATCTCGTGCAGCGAACGCAACTTCCCCACCCAATCCGTGAGATCTCGTCGGTTGCGAGCCCCATTTCTCACGGGGCGCATGCGTGCGCTCAGCCGGCTCGACCGGCGACGAAACCGAGCACCAAGGTCGACGCCTTACTGCCCATGGATCTCGCTGCAATGCGTCGCGTCATGATTGCCGCGCCCGATCAATCGCCGACAGCATCGCCTGATCTTCCCGATGCACCGGAGAACAGGCCGCCATGCCCTGGCCAGCGGGAGCACGTCACGCAAGGCCATTGGCCCGCCTTCCAATCGCAACTCATTGAAAAGACGGCTTCGCTGAACGCACAGTTCATCATGCTGACGCGAGAGTTCTGCGTAAGCCCTTTCCAAATTCCCCACCGCCAAAACGTTAGCCGCATTTTCGGCGAGAGCGGTATCTCGCGCTTCCGTGAGCGCCCTCAATTCCTGCGCATGGTACTCGGATGCAATACGTGCGCCTTCAGTCTCGCGAGACAGTATTAAATCCCGCTCTGCTGCGAGGTGATCGAGAGATAACCGAAGGGCATCCCGATCGTGCACCAACCCATTCCGCTCTTGAATCAGGCCATCTCGCTCACGAATCAAACCGTCGTACTCGTAACGCAAGCCGTCCCGCTCATGAACCAAACCGTCGCGCTCGTAACGCAAGCCGTCTCGCTCATGCGTCACCTGGTCGTGTTCGTAACGCAGGCCGTCCCGCTCATGCATCACCCGGTCGTGCTCATAACGCAAGCCGTCCTGCTCATGAACCAAACCGTCGCGCTCGTAACGCAAGCCGTCTCGCTCTTGAACCAGGCCGTCGCGTTCTTGACGCAGACCTTCCCGCTCGGAATGCGTGACCAGACGGCGACTTGCCCTTTCCCTGTACACATCAAACATGACTTCCGAGATCAGATCGTCACCCAATCTCATTAGCCCCATTAATTTGAAAGCCGCGTAATCGTAAAACTCCTCGATTGGGTGAAATTTCCCTTCACCGTAAGGAACATCGAACGACGTAATCGAGAAACGAGAATTGAGATCGAGAATACTCAATCTTCCCGACAAGCCATCAATTTTGCTCCAGAGCAGATCAACCCACCAATTGACTTCTGCCGAATCGGGGTCGCCCAGGCCGGTCACACCGTCATGGGTGATTTTGTTAACGCACGTTCGCCGCTTCATGGCGATAAGCGGGACACCAATCTCCTCGGATAGCTCAATCAGCTCCTTGAGATAGTGATAATAAATATCTAAATACTGATGACTCTTGGGTGATATTTTGACCCAGCCACTATCCACGAACCCGTCCGGCAACTTCCAGTTGGGCCCCATTACCGCCGCTTCCAGATCCGAGATAATGCAGCCGTCTTTCTCGTAGTAATCGTTGGTAAAATCGCTGGTTGGATCAAAAAGTATAAATTCGTACCCGCCTGTCTTGAGTTTATGCAACGCCTGCTTCGTCAACTCAAAATTGATTCGCTCGGACAATTGCGGGTCGTACGATTCGAAATAGGTACGCCCATCGACCTTCTTCGACATCAAGCACGGTACGCTTACACGCCACAGATGCGTAACATTTGCCAGTCGACTCATCCTTCCGGAGAGGACTTCGGTAACGCACCCGCCAATACTCAATATTTTGGGCTTTCGCAGAACCGAGACCGGAGTCCGGCCACTGTCGGTAATGTCGGTTCCAACCACTCGGAAAATTTCGCTAATGCTCATGATCTCTCGATTGTCACGATCGCGCCGGCCAAAGCCGCACACCGCGATTTCGCCCCGTCCGGTTGATGTCGCAATCCGACCGGCCGGCGAATCGGGCCACCTACAGACTTATGACTTCATTGTGAATATTATTTTACAATTGACATACATTTTGCCAACAGTTAAATATTTCTCAACAAAAATAAAGAAAACGTAACAATGCACGCCCCGATCGTTGCAATCAAGCAACGCACGGCAAGATATCCACGGTCCGGACTTGACATACGCAAGATCAAGTAAAACACCGGGCGAATCAGCCGTATTCGAGGTTTTTCTTGTATAACCCCTCGGCTTATACATGCCTTCACGCCTCAAGTGTCGATCCGGAAATACACATATCTTTACACTTGATTACAAAGCACCCATGAAGCTCCAGGGGATCGCATTTGGTCCCACTGTTTACGTGAGCACCATCGACCCTTTAGGCTCACCGCTCCAGCCAGGTCTACCGCACGGAACCGGCCAGCCCCCACCGACAATCGGCCTCAGACGCTGGCAGAGCGATTAGGGACCACGCCAAAGGTGCGTCGGAGTTGAAATCGGACGATGAGCGCATGGTCGATTGCGCCGTGCGCGCGTCGAATACGGAACCGGATTTCGGCCGCGCAACGCGCGCGCCGGGACGATCGCCATACCGAAGCGCATCGCTTGACGCGCTGGCGCTCCCCCCGCGCGGCGTCACATGGCCGAGGACTGACCGGGTACGTCAGTGCGGGGATACAGAGAGCGGACCGAAAGCTGCGCGGGGCAGGTTCGGCAGCAGGAAGGAAGAAAGCGTGCGCTGGAAAAGCGGATGCAAGTATGTAGCGGGGACGGCTCCGGACCGCTGCCTGCTGCGAATCGGGAATCAGATGTGAGGGCAGGTCGCCCATTCCGAGATCCATCCGTTCACGAACTGCCTGGCGGCGGGCTACGGCCCACGACGGGCCATATGACTTGCCGCCCTCCGGATTGATCCGACCAGGAGCGCCAAATCATGGCTGCGCCCCGCCAACGGCCGGAAGCGGCACGACGCTCAGAACATCCTGACGGTCGTTGCCGGAAGCTAGCGGGCTTCCGGGAGGCAACCAGCCTGACGTTTCGCGAAGCGACCATCCAGGCCCGTATCGCCGACTCCACCCGCGGCTCGCCGGCGTTCGTGAACCGGAAAGATCTGAAATCAGCGGTAACCGTACTTAACGATGTCTATCGGGCACCGATGGACAGGTACAGCCGCAGCGAAGGCGACGCTCGAAGCCGCCATCGGGGCAAAACACCCTTTCAGCACAACGCGCACTTGCTGCCGTCGTGTGATGGGCGCCTTATCTGAAGAAGCAGGCATTCACGCGACGAGCCCGTTCCAGCAAACCGGAAGAGCCCCGCCTCAAGCGAACTACGCTGAATTCGGGGCCTTGTCGGCCGCGCAAGACATTTTCAATCGCGCGACCGAATCAATGGAATCAAGAAGATTTCATCCATTTGCTCAATTTTTTCACCAGGGTTCGCGACGCACGCGGCGAGGTTCGGGCGGGAGGCTTGATCTCTTCACCCAGATACGAATTGGGTTTTTTCGTCCCGTCGACAACGCTGACCAGATTGCGAAGCTGCAAACGCCCCAGGTATTCGTCGGAAAACGCGGGCGTATAGTAAACACAATCGTCAAAGAAATAATGCGTCACCTGTGACCAGCGCGTCATGGCCGGGTCGATTTGCAGACTCCCCCCATGCAGCAGATTGGCGCACCAGATCAGCGCCTGCCCTTTCCGTGCCTCAAAGGTCTTGGTGCCGGCGCCCTTTGCCTCCACCATCGCATCCCAGATTTCCTGGTACGGCAGTTGCGCCGACTCGCTGGACACGCCATACCCGTGTCGACCAGCCATTGCGTTGTCAATCATGGGCCAGTTATGCGACCCGGGAACCAGCTGGAGCGGTCCGGCCTCCGCGGAGATATCCTCCAGGGCGACCCATACGCCGCACATGAAGCGTTGCGGAATCGACGAGAAATGCACTGCATCGGTGTGCATCTTTTGCTGCGTACCGACCCGGAAATTAAGCGTCTGGAACGGAAATGCAGCGCGCCCATACAGGCGTCCGAGCAAATCCAGCAGCGCACGATTGGTGGCAATCTCCTTCACGTCCGGATCGTTGATCCACGCGTCCTGAATACGGCCGGAAGCATAGAACACGCCCTCGGGACTCAACCCCGTGTCGGCAAATCTCGACGTCAGGCGTTCCCGAATACGTGCAATCCGCGTATCGAGTTCAGGATCGGGAAAATCGATCACGGCATAACCGTTACGGTTCAGCGCGACCGCGATCTCACGCTCGCCGGGCGTCAGCTCCGCCTGGGCAATCTCGGAATCGAAAAGAGGTGATTCAATCAGTGGAATGCCAGGCAGCAGGCGCTTTTTTACATCCATGAATATTCCTTCCGCGTTACTTTATTCAATCCACCCCGAGACGCCCCAAAAGATGCCGCGGAACAGCCCAAGCTTATATAACTCCATGAAGCCCAATGCCCATGCACAAGACCGAAAACAATAGAGTCAATACCGATCATGCCGACCAGTCCCTCCAAGGCTCATACATTCTCGGGAAATCGGCAATCGTAAAATCCTCCCGATCGAGCGTCAAATTCCGATTGTAATATGGATCGTCCATTCGATCGGTACGCCACCGGGAGAGCATGAAATTCTTCTCCCTGTTAAATCTGGCCCGCTTCTCGGGCGACATTTGATCGTCCCCCCGGCTGTAGGATTCGAAGTGATGCAGGACCGCATATGGCGTCCACACTATCCTGTAGCCTGCCTCCCGTACGCGGAGGCACAGGTCCACGTCATTAAACGCGACCGGAAGGTTTTTCTCGTCGAAACCGCCAACCGCACGAAATACGTCCCGACGCATGACCAGGCAGGCCCCCGTGACCGCCGAGAAATTCTGCACAAGGGCCGCCCTTCCCGCATACCCCGGGTGGGTCGACGGATACAACCGGTGCGCATGGCTCGCGAAGCCCCCGATCCCCATCACGACACCTGCATGCTGGACGAATCCGTCGGCATACAGAAGCTTCGCTCCTACTGCACCGACATCCGGACGCAACGCATGCGCGACCATCTCTCCCAGCCAGTCCGGCTCGATTGCCTCCACATCGTCATTGAGAAAACACAAGACATCGCCAGATGCATGCTTTTCCGCAAAATTATTGATCGATGAATAATTGAAAGGGAAATCATATTTCAAAACGACGACATTACTTCTCGGAGCCAGAGACTTCAGAAAATCGACTGTCTCCCTGTCCTCGCTTTGATTGTCCACGACAATGATTTCCAGATTCTCGCAGGCAGTTCCTTCAAGTACGCTGACGATACATTTTTTCAGCAACGGCCCACCGTCTCGAGTCGGTACGATTATCGTGACCTTGGGCGCGGGAACGGGTATCGGGTATTTCACTCGACAGGTGCCGGCCAGGCTTCCTCTGGAAACACTCACTCCCGGCTGATCTTTGAAAAATTCGGAAAGTGCGCTTCTTTTTGCGCTCCACTCGCCGCACCCCGAATCCGAATCGATCACTCCCCGTTCGCCGCATTGACGAAGATGATAGAGCACGCGCGGAATGTGGCAAATCTGGGAAGGTGCGCTGCTCTTTACGCACCTGAGCGTGAGATCGTATTCCTGGCAACCCTCATGCTCGACTCGAAACCCGCCTGTCTCACGCAAGAGAGATGTCCTGTATGCGGCCGAGCCCGAAATCATGTCACGGGAAAAGAACAAATCCGGATTCCACGCGCTTTTGAAACAAACGTTGCCCCGATTACCGCCACCATCGATTTCGTCGTTGTCCGAATATATGAGATTCAGCCCGTCGATCTCATTGATCTTAAGAGCAAATAGATAGAGCGCATGGGCCGCAAGAACATCACTTCCCCCGAGAATCGCAGAAAACTCCCCGGTCGCCAAACCCAGGGCACCATTCGCCAAAGCCGACGAACTTCCGCCCGAGTTCAGAAAAACAACTTTTATACGATCATCCTTTTCCGAAACAGATTCCAGATATTCAGCAACCCTTGACGCATCGTTCTCGTCGACAGCGATGCACAACTCCCAGTGCTCGTAAATCTGCTTCAGGACCGATTGAACGGCGGATTCCAGATGATCCAGCGACGATCCGCACACCGAAACAAGAATCGAAATCACCGGGTGCCGCTTGAACGAACCTACGTGCCGCCGGATCGATTCGATATCCGAGCGGTGCAGGGTATCGAATTTTTCCACGTACTCCTTGTAACCCAAAGGAACGGAATGGAATCTCAGTTTCGCACAACCTTCATAGGCGCCATTCAGGTCGACCAGCAAACGCCGCCAGGTAATATCATATTTTTTAGCGCGATCGGTTTTCCTGAATTTTATTATATCTCCAGCGACCCATTCGGCCATTCTGGCAATTCGTTCCGCCGCCGATATTTCAGTTATCCGCAAGAATTCCAGCGTGATTGCGCCCTCGCCTCGCATTGGCGACAGGCGCAGCCGGCGAGCATTGCGTGGAATCTTGACGATCTGCTTGATATTTCCCGTGCGCGCCGCCGGCAGGGCGAAAGATTCCGCCTCGGCAAATCCCGAGCCGGTATCGACATACAGCCGGGCCACCAGAGACGCGCCCCGTCTGTTCAACCGGGACTCGATATAGACCCAGCCGGATGGAACAGCCTCGCCCTCGTCTTCCGGTTCAAGGTCAAAAACAGGATGGTCTCCCGTCGACATCCAGTCGACCGACGTCGCCCCCGACAAGATCAGATCCCGCACCGGATTGACCTTGAATCGAACCTCTCGACGAACCATCGACAGGAAAAAATCTTTCATATTGATTGAAAATAGATGAATCTGGATCGACGGCATGACGCACCAACGCGAGACCCCGGCTTCCCCGACGAAAAGCGTATCGACGGAGATGCAGGGCAGCCGGCGCATACGGGCTGCGGGCAAAAACTCGAGCCGCGCAGTCACGAAGCGCGAAGCAGCGGCGCAGCCGGGCGCATCAGTCGCTAGCGTACACGCGCTGTCATGCAGTCGTCCCTCGCCCCGCCCATATGGCGACGGACGCTGAAGGGATGGATCAGATCAGCGGCAGCATTCGGCACATCGCCTGCCAGCCATCTGCATTCACGATTTCACCGCTCCGAGTGCAAGTCGCTTGAGAGACACCACACGCGGCGGCCACGCGAGCTGACAATCGAATCGATCGAGGGACAGATTCGGGTTGTAAGCCGGGTCATTCTCGATCAGGTCGCGCCAGTGATGACGCATGTACGCGATCTCTCGCGCGGCCCGCGCCATCTTCTCCTCGGTATCGTCCCGCCCGCGCGTCGCGGACTCATGGTGATACAGCACCGCATGCGGCGTCCAGACCACCGTGTAGCCGGCCTGCCGAACGCGCAGGCAGAAATCGACGTCGTTGAATGCAACGGCGAGATCGCGCTCGTTCAATCCCCCCAGTTGCAGATACAGGGATCGTCGGACGACGAGGCATGCGCCGGTTACGGCGGACAGGGATTGCGTCGTTACCGCACGCGCGAGGTATCCCGGTTCGTCGCGCCCCAATCCGCGATGCAGGTGATCGGCGCAGCCGCTGAGTCCGACGATGACACCCGCATGCTGAACGGTTCCGTTCGAAAAGAGCAATTTGACGCCGACAGCACCGACCTCCGGGCGCAACGCGTGCCCCATCACTTCGTCGAGCCAGTCGCCGTCTATGATTTCCACGTCGTTGTTGACGAGTGCGACGAACTCGCCCCGAGCCATGTCGACCGCGCGATTATTGAGTGCGGAGTAATTGAACGGGCGATCGTCCCGAAGGATGCGTACGCCGTGCTCGACCGAAACCCGCTCCATGTAGTCGAGGACTTCCGGATCATCGGACCCGTTGTCGACGATGATGATTTCGAAGGGCCGATAGCGCGTCTTCTCGATAATCGAATCGACGCATTGGCTGAGCAGCGCGAATCCGTTGCGAGTCGGAATGACGAGCGTGACGAGCGGCGCCCGCTCCGGCAACGGATACCGTACGTGACGACCATGCTCCGTCGACGAAACCGTCGCTCGAACACCCGTCCGCGACAGGTGGCGTACGACCGCCATCCGGCCGGCGTCGCGTGCATCGTGTTGCGCCGCTGGATCCTGGACTGTTTCGGGTTGGGCCCGGACATGGTAAAGCACGCGTGGTATGTGCAGGATCCTGTCCCGGCCGGTATGCGCGAGACAGCGAAGCGTCATGTCATAGCGCGATGCAACCCCGTGACAATGGTCACGCCCGCCGGACGACGAGAAAACGTCCCGTCGATAAACGGCAAGACCGGTAAACAGATCCGACGAAAGCATCAGATCCTCGCTCCAGTCACTCTTGAAGCGCGGGCTGTGGCGCACACCGTCGATGCCGATACTGTCCTCATCCGCGTAAATCAGGTCGGCGTCGGGGCGTCGGTTGATCGCGTCAGCCACGACATAGAGGGCATGCAGTGGAAGCACATCGTGCTGCCCGACGAACAGGACCCAATGACCGCTTTCGGCGAGCGCCCGATCCAGCGCCGAATGCGCTTCATCGGCAGCACCGTCCGAAATGACACGGATGCGCGCATCGGCACGGAGATCCTGGGGAATCAGCGCGCCGCGATCGGCGCCGGAACGTCGATCGACGATCAGAAGTTGCCAGTGCGGGTAAATCTGCGTGGCGATCGAGCGGATTGCCGCCTCCCGGTGCGACGCTGATTCATCCGCCACCTCCATGCCGATCGCGAACGCCGGACCGTCGGCGAAGTGGCGCAGGTTGTCCCGCATGATGCGGTACGTGTCAGGGGCCGGCGTATCGAAGTGACGAACCCAGTCCGGATATTCGACCAGGAGCTCCGATTCGTCGAACAGGCAGCAGTAATCGCGCCACGCCTGCGCCATGTCGACGCGACCATGCCCCGCATCCGTCAGGTCGTAATCGTCGCCGCAGGGCTTGTACCTCGGGTGCAGCGCACCAAGCTTGGTCATGATGCGCGAATGTGCGAACCGCGTCGTGACCCTGGCAAGCCGGAACGTCTCGATTCGATCGACCGACCGATCGTCGCAATCGATCTCGATTTCGATCTTGCCGCGCACCGGCAGATGAACGATTCGCTTGCTCACCTGCCGCGCGCTGAGCGCCGTCGCAAGCGTTGCAGACGATGCGCCGCCGGGCAGTCGCAACCGGGCTCGCAACTGCGCCGCATGACCGGCCGCGCGAAGCTCGATCATGTACCAACCCGGCAACAACTGGACGTTGACCAGATAAGCCCGGGACCCCGGTCGATCTGCCGGCAAGCACGATGCGGCATCGGACCGATCGACCAGGAAGGGCATTCCCCACGTCAGGCGCAGGGCGTTGAAGTCAAACATGGACTTGCTGGAAGCAACTCAAAAGTACTCGGCATCCTTGAAAGCGGGCGCCGCTCCGTCCTTGCCGGACACCAGCGCTTCGCCCGAGATGGGCCATTCGATCGCGAGCGTCGGATCGTCCCAGCGGATCGCTCGTTCGGCGGCCGGATGCCAGTAATCGGTGGTCTTGTACAAGAACTCCGCCGTGTCGGAAACGACAACGAAGCCATGCGCGAAACCTTCCGGAATCCACAGCTGGCGCTTGTTCTCGGCGGACAGCATCACGCCGACCCATCGGCCGAACGTCGGCGACGTGCGACGGATATCGACCGCGACATCGAACACCTCCCCCGCAACGACCCGAACCAGCTTTCCCTGCGCGTGATCGATCTGGTAGTGCAGGCCTCGAACGACGTTCCTTGCGGATTTCGAATGATTGTCCTGGACGAATTCGACGGAATGCCCGATCGCCTCTTCGAAGACGCGATGATTGAAACTTTCGTAGAAGAACCCGCGCGCATCGCCGAATACTTTCGGCTCGAAAATCTTTACGTCGGGAATGGCGGTCGCTATTACGTTCACCGGGCTCTTCCTTCTTTCAGAATACTTTGCAGGTACCGGCCATAACCGTTCTTGCTAAGCGGTTGCGCGAGACGCTCGAGTTGTTCCTCGTCGATATAGCCGAAGCGATACGCGATCTCTTCGATGCATGCAATTTTCAGCCCTTGTCGATGCTCCATCGTGGCGATGAAGTGCGAGGCCTCGAGCATCGAATCGTGCGTGCCGGTATCGAGCCACGCGAAACCCCGCCCCATGGTCTGCACGTTGAGCGAGCCATCCTTCAGGTAGAGCGCATTGAGATCGGTGATCTCCAGCTCCCCGCGCCGCGACGGCTTCAACGACTTCGCAAGCTCGACCACGTGCTCGTCGTAGAAATAGAGCCCGGTCACCGCGTAATGCGATTTCGGAACCTCGGGCTTTTCTTCGATACTGATCGCCTTGCCGGTCGAGTCGAACTCGACGACGCCATACCTTTCCGGATCCTGAACGTGGTACGCGAAGACCTGCGCGCCCGAAGTCATGTCGGCCGCCCCTTTCAACAAGCCGCCGAGATCATGGCCATAGAAAATGTTGTCGCCGAGAATCAACGCCGACGGGTCGCCTTCGATGAAGGACTCACCGAGCAGGAATGCCTGGGCAAGCCCGTCCGGGCTCGGCTGCACCTTGTATTGGAGACGCATCCCCCACTGGGAGCCATCGCCCAGCAACTGCTCGAAACGCGGCGTATCCTGCGGCGTCGAGATGATCAGAACATCCTGAATCCCCGCCAGCATCAGCGTACTGAGCGGATAGTAGATCATCGGCTTGTCGTAAATCGGCAGCAGTTGCTTGCTGACCGCCTGTGTCGCCGGATAGAGACGGGTACCCGACCCTCCGGCGAGAATAATGCCTTTGCGCTTCATGCTTGTCTTGTTCCGTGTCAGTCGTGCAGTTGCTCGAAGACGTAATCAACGCCGTTTCGCCAATCGGGGAGCGATATGCCGAACGTCGACATCAGCTTGCTGCAGTCGAGGCGTGAGTTCATCGGCCGCTTTGCCGGCAGCGGATATTCATGCGTCTCAATTGGCACGATATCGGTCGAGCGCAACTTTAGTTCAAGGCCTCGCGCTTCCGCAAGCGCCACGACGTGACGCGCATACTCGCACCAATTCGTCTCGCCCGAGGCCGCGAGGTGGTATGTGCCGAACGCAAAGCTCTTGCGATCCGCGAAATAGCGGGCAACGAGGTGGGCCGTCACGTCGGCGATCAACGCAGCCGACGTGGGCGCGCCGGTCTGATCAGCCACGATGCGAAGCTGGTCCCGCTCGCGGGCAAGGCGCAGGATCGTCTTGAGAAAGTTGCCGCCATGCGCGCCCACGACCCAGCTCGTCCGAAGAATCAGGTGCTGCGCGCAGGCCTGACGAACCGCATTCTCGCCTTCACACTTGGTTGCCCCATAGATCGACTGAGGATTGACCGGCGCGTCTTCGCGATACGGCGTCACACCCGTGCCCTCGAACACGTAATCGGTCGAGAAGTGAACGAGCGGCACATTGTGAGCCGCCCCCCATCGAGCCATCGCGCCGGGGGCCCCCGCATTGACTGCCCGGGCCAGCTCCGGCTCGCTCTCGGCCTTGTCCACCGCCGTGTAGGCGGCAGGATTCACGATCAGGTCGGGGCAATACCGATCCAGCGCGGCGACAAGGCTCGCCGGATCAGCGAGGTCTGCGTCGCGTCGCGTCAGTGCAATCACTTCCCCGAGCGGAGCGAGCGCGCGCCGCAATTCGAAGCCGACCTGACCGTTCGAACCTGTAATCAGGACGCGCGGCATCATGCGTCTCCGTATTGGCGTTCGATCCACGTACGATACTGGCCGCTCGTGACGTTCGTCACCCAGGCCTGATTCGTCAGGTACCACTCGACCGTCTTGCGGATACCGGTATCGAAGGTTTCGGCCGGCTTCCATCCGAGTTCGCGCTCGAGCTTGCGCGCATCGATTGCGTAACGTCGGTCGTGGCCCGGTCTGTCCTGTACGAAGCTGATCTGGTCCGCATACGACTTGCCGTCCTCACGCGGCCGGAGTTCGTCGAGGATCGCGCAGATCGTATGCACGACTTCGATATTCGGCTTTTCGTTCCAGCCACCAACGTTGTAGGTCTCACCCAGCGCGCCATTCGCCAGGACCGCGCGAATCGCCGAGCAGTGATCCTTGACGTAGAGCCAGTCACGGATCTGCTGACCATCGCCGTAGATCGGCAGCGGCTTGCCGGCAAGCGCATTCAGGATGATCAGCGGGATCAGCTTCTCGGGGAAGTGATACGGACCATAGTTGTTCGAACAGTTGGTCGTCACCACCGGCAATCCGTACGTGTGATGCCATGCGCGCACGAGGTGGTCCGACGCAGCCTTGCTCGCCGAATACGGACTGTTCGGTTCGTAGGTATTGGTTTCGGTGAACGGCGGATCATTCGCGCCGAGCGTGCCGAACACTTCGTCGGTAGAGACGTGCAGGAAACGAAATGCCTGACGCTCGTCCGCACCGAGGTTCGACCAGTACGCGCGTACCGATTCAAGAAGGTTGAATGTCCCGACAATGTTCGTCTGAATGAAATCGCCCGGGCCGTCAATCGACCGATCGACATGCGACTCGGCAGCAAAATTGATCACGGCACGCGGTCGATATTCGGCAAGTAGCTTCGAGACGAGTTGACGATCGCCGATGTCGCCACGAACAAAATGATGGCGCGAATCACCGTCCAGAGACTTCAAGGTGTCCAGGTTCCCGGCATAAGTCAGCTTGTCGAGATTGACAATGGACTCGTCAGAGCCGGCAAGCCAGTCGAGAACAAAATTTCCACCGATAAATCCCGCACCACCCGTAATAAGCAACATTTACCACAACCCTTGCAAATTTATAAAATCAGCATTATTTAACTGAACGAAGACATCGATCGCAGCCATCGCTCACTTTTTTATAACACGCCCTTCCTTGATGCCGTGATTAATATAATGCCGCAAAGGATCCGTGTTTGCCTTTAAAACGTCCGGGTAAGTCGCGACATAATCATCCGGGTCAAACAAACCATGCTCTTTCAATGATGCCTTCTGTGCCTTATGGCTGAAATAGGTAGGCAACCAAGCCATCGCACGAGCCTTGCTCGAAGTAGAAAATCCCTTTGTCAAGACAGAGACGACCCGACACAACCATTCAATTTGAATTTGTACTTCCGAGATACGCCGATCCCGCTCTTGAATCATTCGTGTCAAATGGGCAGTTTCACGGAAACGCTCCTGCAAACGCTCATCGCTCGACGCTTTCGCCGCGGAAAGCTCGAAAATATTGGCTTCCAAGGAGCGCTGAAGTGCGTTCGAGTTGGCTTTTCCTTGCGCAAGCTCTGCTGCGAGCGCCTGCAATTGCCTGCCCCGCTCATCGCACACATCCATTTGATGCTGCTTCTGCATTCGCAGATCAGAAAGCTGCTGATCGCGCTCCTGGATCACCCGTGTCAACCCGGCGATTTCGCGAAAACGTTCACGCAACCGCGTCTCGACTTCGGATTTCTGGCTGGTAAGCTCGCCAAGCTTCTCTTCGAAAGCATGCCGGGGCGCAACGACTTCAACGACCTCCTGGGGAGATTCCACGGCCAGCATCGGCAGCGTTTCTCCTCGCACCTTACCCGGAACCGCCTGGGACTGCAGATACTCTTTGCCCACTTCCTTCTGCGTTGGCTTCGAAGCAGTAATAGCGCTCAGTTGCACCTCGACGGACCGCCTGAGTTCCTCGGAGCTGGCCCGCTCGGTTGCAAGCTCTTCGAGCAATGCCTGTATCTGCCCGGATTGTTGCTCGTTCAGATCGGCCTGCGCCTGCAAGCGTTCGTCACTCGCCGCTCTTTGAACTGCCAGCTCGGAAAGCAGCGCGTCGATGGATCGACGAAGTTCGGCAGAATTAGTCTGCTCCTTTGCAAACCCGTCGCTCAACGTCTGCATCTGCCGGGATTGCTGTTCATTCAGGTTTACCTGCATCTGCAAACGCTCTTCGCTCACTGATTTTTGTGTGGCCATCTCGGAGAGTTGTACCTCGAAAGATCGTCGGAACTCTGCCGAGTTGTTCTGCTCATTTACAAGCTGCTCGCCGAGCGCCTGCAACAACGTGGACTTCTGCTCGTTCAATTCAATCTGACCTTGCAGGCGTTCGTCGCTTTCAGCTTTCTGCACCGCAAGCTCGGAAAGCTGTACCTCGAGAAAGCGCCGACGCTCCTGCTCGCGGGCGACCTCGTCACCCAATGCCTGCAACTGTCCGAGCTGCTGCTCGGTCAGGCGCGTTTGGTCGTATAGCCGCCCTTCAGTTGCATTATTTCGTACATTGAGTTCACCAATCTGCGACTCCAGAAACTGCTTGTGCTCGGTCGTGCGGCGCACGTCCTCGCGCGCCAGTCCCAGAAGGCGCATATCCTCACTGTCGTTGACTGCATTGACGATCAACGACGAACGCCAGTTAATCGCATTGGTACAGCGAATCTTGCCGTGAACAAAATCCCGATTAAGATCGGTATCGCACGGGCCGCGTCGAAACACGGCACAGAAGTCGTTCCAGAGATCCGCCTCGCGCTCCGCAACGAAGCTCTCGATCAACGTAATATCGAAACCTTCCTCGCGAGCCAGCTCTTCCAGCGCCAGACCCGAATCGGGATAGAAGCGCCAATAGTCTTTCGGAAAGCGGTGCACGAGGCCATTGGAAGGGGCACTGATATAGATATGCCCACCCGGCTTCGTCCTCCTGCACATTTCAATGAATGTCCGCCAAAAGGCCTTGTCATGCTCGAAAACCGACGATGCCATGACCAGATCGAAATGTGCCTCCGGCACATTCCAATCGCGCAGACCAGTGACAACAACGTCGACCCCGTCGCCGGCCTCGAAATCCAATCCGACATACTCGGCGTTACGGGGTGCGTGATCCCTCAGTGTGCCATTGACATTTTGTGCGCCAATTTCAAGTATCTTTGCAGAGCTCGACGGCAAATAGGTACTCATGACCAAACCACCGATTACATATGCCGTGTCATGCATGACCATTCCTTAAAATATTCATTGAGAATCGCTCAATTCACCGATCCTGCACTCAACCCAACCCGTAAAGGCGACTGATATCCAGCTCGCCATCTCCGCAAAAGTCGTTTTCAACATTAAGCTTGCGCCAGAACTCGGCAGGCGGACGCAAAATGCCTTCAACGAGCTGGCGGAGCCCTGCCTCACACTCGCCCGGAGAATAAGTGGCCATCACGACTTCCGGCCCGTAGCTGGACAACAAGTCCCCAATATAGGCGCTCGCTCCGGCAATCAACTCTTCAAGATAGGCGAAATCACGCTGGGCACTACCCAAAGAACCAAACACCGGCTCGATCCGATGAGCGTTCTGCACATAATCCACGGTCGAACCATGCGGAGCGGTCAGCACTGCCTCCAGAATCATGGAGTAATTTCGCACTACGCAAGGGGTATAGTCATGAGAGAAGTAGCCGATGGCACTACCTCCCCGCGCAACCACGTCGCTCGCGGCCTGCGAGGTAACCATGTAAGCCCCTGACAGACCCACACCGGTGACGGTCTGCAGCGCCGACTGAATCGTGCCGCTGTAACCGACGTCCACGATCAACCCACCAGGCTGGTCCACGCCTTCCTGCGAAAGGTATTGACGCAACCGCACCAGCTTCTCGCTAGCTGCGATGACGATCGGTTCGCGCAGTTGTTCCAGTACGGAGATCGCGCCGGCACGATCGGCCCCGGTATCGATCTCGACCGCGACCCCGGGAATGCCCGCGCCGATGTCCAGCCCCAGCCGCGCTTTCAAGAGCTCGCCCACCGTTCCACGGAACGGCGATCCGCGAACGATAAATTCCGGCTCGAAGCTGACCGCAGCCATCGGCCCCATTACCGCTCGACGAGAAACTGCCAGGTATTGACCTTGCGGCAGCACAATACCCAAGGGAGCCAAAGCCGCACGCATTTGCTCGTACAGCCGAATGAGGAACCACCCTTCCCGCGCAAGGAAAAATACCCGCTCGCACTTTTCGCGATTGGCCCGCCCGAGCACCCAGGTCAGGAAGCCAAAAAGCAAAGGCCCAAGGACGGCATAACCCGTATCGCGAGTATCGTTCAGGACCAGAGGTCGATAACCATCCCGGCCGAGAAATGCATTGCTGCACAGCCGCGCCACTACCGGCCCGTGCACGATGCCATCGCGCCAGCCAGGACTACTGACCCGCCAATTCTCCAGCGGGCCCAGACCACACAAATGTGCCTGCACGGTCGTATTAAGCACATATGTACTGCCCAGACCTTCAGCCAACGAATTCTGGATATCAGAGTGCTCGTTATCGCCTACATGGAAGTAACGGCGCCCATCCACCTCTTTGGCCTTAATCCACGGCCAGATATCGCTTCTATCCTTGCGGAGTTCCACCTCCGAGGATATATACAGTTCGTCGAACAGGGATGTCAGCTGGTGTTCTGCAAGAACCTGTTCGAAGAAGTGACGCGGCATATACGAGTCGCTGATAATAATGACCCGCGCACCGCGCCGTTTGGCTCGCCACGCCAACTCGATTACATCTTGCCGCGGCACGAGGCAGCGCACCTCGATATCCCACTCCAGTTGGCGAGCAAGGATGACACTTTCAACCGACCAGTCACAGACCGACGGGAAATAGGCATAAATGTCATCTAACGTCACATCTCCTTTGCCGCTACAAACACGCGCACGCTCTTCAGCCGCCTTTCGATACCGGTAGAAATCCCCCTCGGCATCAATTACACCGCGCATGTGCAGCGCCCAGCCGATGTAATTATGGACATCATCTGGCGTAAAAGCACGACGGCAGAACAGCGTATCGTAGAAATCGAACGACAAAACATCACAGTTGTCCGCATTCCAGCTGGCGCCGGCCAATGCCTCTTTGTGATGGTGCAGCAACTTTTCGCTCCAATTACGCCGGAAAATATTCTCGCTCGGCGAAAATTCGAGAAAATCGAAATCTTTAGCCCGGCACAACACACCCAGCACACGCTCCACCAGGTGCGCCATGGTGCCATCATCGGCCATCGGCTCCGGTTCGAAGTGTTCGTACGTCCAATCAAAATCCAGCAACGGCGCAATCGCCGAGGTGCGCGCCCAGAACATCGAGCCAACCGGAAAATCGATCAATCCCCGGCGCGGCAAGTCGTGAATGCCCAGCATCGAACCGATCTCGTGGACGCGATGCCCTGCACTCAACCAATGGTGGCACCACGACGGCATACCTTCATACGTCGTCGGGAAAATCAGCCCGATGCGCTCGTCCTCGGCAAAACGATTGAGGATGGTTGCCGCCTTGCTCCGATCACCGAGCAAACCGTCAAACAGGTGGCCTCGCCAGTCACGCTGCTCCGTGCCCGTACGCAATGATTTTTTCGTATGGATATGCACGCATACGTCGTGCGCACGCACAGCCTTCCGGAAGTCCACCAGAAAACCGCCGAAATTCCGTCCGCGATTAGGCGTTACCGCGAAATGGGCGTCGCAGTCAGCACCATGGCGAGCGAGCGACTCCTTGATCAGCTCGATCATGTCGGAACTGCGAATAGCGAAGAAACCCGAAAAACGATAGGGTATGTTCGCAAGATGCGCACATACCTCATCGATCAGGTCAGCATAATAGACATGCACTACAGCCGCTACTGAAGGGCCCGAGACGAGACTCTCACGCCAAATGATCCGCTCTTCAACACCCAGTCCCTGGGTGACACGCCGCCTCGGGGCAGTCAGCATCTCGGCAGATTCTGCGTTCGGCCCTGGCCGGCGACCCAATTGGCGACCCAGCCACAGATAATGCAATGCAGGGTCCATACCCAGGAGCGCTACGTCCAGGTACTCATTCCGATACCAATCCGCGTCGAACTTGTTGCTAGCACGAAAATCAGCCAAATCCGCTTCCCGAATCATTTTCTTTCCTTCATCTCTCAACATTCGGAATCTTCCAAAAAACCGGAAGATTTATCGCCACTCTCTCAAAGCGACTCGTAAATTTGAATCGCATCTTCAACCGTATCGCAAACCCTGAGCGTGCCATTCTCCAGAACGGCAGCATGACTGCAGTGGTTACGGATAAGATCGGTCTGATGCGCCACAATAATCATGGCTCGATCGCCACGCTTCTCGAATAACTCAACATTACATTTTTGATGAAATCGATGATCCCCGACCGACATACCCTCATCAATCAGGAAGCAGTCGAATTCAATTGACATCGAAATGGCAAATGCCAACCTCGATGCCATGCCGGAAGAATACGATTTGACCGGTTCATCGAGATATGCACCAAGCTCAGCAAAGTCTTCGACCAAGTCGAGCGTTTTTCGATAATCGACATTGTACACACGAGAAATCAAGCGTACATTATCCTTGCCAGTCAGGCTCCCCTGGAACGTACCGCCAAATGCCAACGGCCACGACACCGACATCGTTTTGACGATTTCTCCCGTGTGCGGACGATCCGAGCCACTGATGATACGAATCAGGGTTGATTTTCCCGCACCGTTCCGACCAAGAATACCCCACCGCTCCCCCGCCTGGACGCGCAGATTGACGTCTTTGAGTACCTCCCGGTGGGACCGACCATGATGGATCGGATAACGCTTGGACACGTTGCGCAGTTCAATCATGCTCGACCTCAGTTCAATTGCACACGCTTGATGGCGTAATGCGCAATCGATAAAGCAAAGAGAGTAAATGCCGCCAAAACCATCACCGTATAATCCAGATAATACAGCGTCGGCATCCTGTCCCCGTAATAACCATGATGGAAGTATTCAACCGCATCAATTAGCGGGAAATACGTCATCATCTCCGCGATTTTCGGCGGCAAAACGTACAAGGGAATGAATACCCCGGTGAACGGCAACATCAGATACAAAATTATGTGCGAAAGCCTTTCGACCGTCTCGCTCAATTCCGACAACGCCGCCATGGTTATGACAAAATTGAACGAAAACCAGACAACCAAAAAATACCCGACAATCATGGCAAGCAAATCGGCCGGAAACTGGCAAATACCGACCACCACCAGCACCGCATACAGCACGAAAAACGAAGCAGTTGCTCCCGAAAATTCCAGAATGATCCGTGCGTACAATATGTCCATCGGCCGAATCGGCTTGTGATGCAGCAGGGTACGATTGGACTCGATGGCCTTGGTCATCCGACTGGTTGCATTTCGCCAAAACAACAAAGTCGGATAGCTGACGGCCAAATACTCAGCCACCGAATACTTCGCCCTTGTTTCCGTATGACTGAAGATAACCATCACACCGACCACAAACATGGCAGGCTCGGCCATCATCCAGAGTACCCCTAGCCCTTCTCTGCCAAAGCGAGTGATCATTTCGCGCATCAACAATGCCCAGATGACTCTTATCTGGATACGCGACTGCTCCCAAAAGGTCGGCGGACGATAATCACCGGTCATGGTGCTCTTTCACTCCCCCGATAACGATCGTCAACACGCCCCAGACAATCAGACCGAGCAGGAAGGTAGCGAGTATGGCTCGTCCACGGCGCGGGTTCATCGCATAGTCAGGCACGCTGGGTTCGGAAATGCGCTCGAGATAAAGCTGCTTGCGCTCAGCCTCGACACGCGCCTGATCCAACAGGGTAATCGCCCCGGCAAGGATCTTGTCGGCAACCTCCTTCTCGAGCGTCAATCGCTGGAATTCGGCGGCCTTGCTGGCCAGCGAACCGCCTCGCTCGCCGGCAACACGCTGGCTCACCTGATCGATGGCTTGTTGCAGCAATTTGGCACGATCCCTCAACGTCGGCAGTCCCGGATTGCTCGGCGACAACCGCTCCATTTGAGCAATCTGCACGCGAGTGCCGATCAAATCATCCTGCAACTTTCCAACCTGTTGCAAAGGAATGGTGGACTGGCGCTCCGGGTCGATCACACCTGCGGTATTCCGATAGTGTGCCAGCGCCAGTGTAGCGGCCCTGTCCTTCTCCTTTGCCATGTCAACATCGTGCTGAGCCGTATTGATCAGATCGGCACGAGCACGGATATTCATCTGATTGACGATCTGCTCGCTCAATTCCAGCAGACGTTTATTCATGCTCCATGCGAGACGTGCATCGTACGCATTGGTACTCAAAGTCACGATTGGCGAGTCGGCCTCGACTTTTGCATCGACAATATTCTTTCCATAGTAGATGTAAAATTTTTCGAAGCTGTCGTTCAAACCGAACAGAGAAAATCTGTTAACGAAATCTATCGAGCTGTTTTTAAATTCAGATTTGATGTGCTGCTCTTTATCCAGCACCACCATTGCATCACGAGACAGAATGTACTTCTGAACCGTATATGCATCACCTTCCGATTGCGAAAATCCCCCGACCCCCTTCAAAAGCCCCCCCAGGCCCACGGAACTGGACTGTTGCGGGCTGCGAATCAGGAAGCTGCTGACCGACGTATATTGGTCGCTAGCGATGAGACCAAAATAAATGATCGCAATGATGGTGGGTATAACAACCGTTATCAAAAACAAACGGTTAACTCGCTTCAGGAATTTCATAATTATTTGAACGTCTGAACACCAGACACGATCGGGTAGGCCACGGAGAACACCAGGTTCAGCACTTTCTGCAGTTCTGCCACCGGCGCATTGGAGACATAAAGGACGTCCTTGTTATCCATCATGAAGCTTTGCGCCACGAAGAACGAATCCGGATCTTTCAGATTGATGTGATAAATGACCGGGACTTTGCCGTTTGCCGTCGTTCGCACGGGCTGGTTGGGCCACTTGAGCGCCTGCTGGTCTTCCAGCCGGAAAATGAAGACGCCCTTCGCATCCGAACGCGAGTCCTGCAAGCCGCCTGCCCGCGCCAATGCCTGCGCCAGCGTAATGCCCTGCGCCTCGAAATTGATTTCCTCGTTCTTGCCCGTCGCACCGAACGCAGTAAAGCTGTAGGGCTGAAACAATGCAGTGACGACGTCACCCGCCTTCAGCGGTACGTTCTGGCGCGGATCGCGGATCACCGTGTCCAACGGTTCAAGCGCAACAGTCTCGCCACGCGTCACCTGGATCATGGTCTTGTTGATCGGCTGCTTCACGCCGCCGGCCGCCGCAAGCGCGTCGAGCACGCGCTCGCCGCGCGCGCTCAATTGCATGCGCGTACTGCTCGATACGTCTCCCACGACGGTGACATACGAGGTCTCGTTACGCGCCAGTTGCACCAGGACCTGCGGATCGTGCGCGATATTCTTGAGACGCGCTGCGATATACGCTTGCAATTGGCTTGGCGTACGGCCCGTTGCCTTGATCGCACCGGCGAACGGCACACTGATGTTGCCGTTGCCGTCAATCACCTGCGTCGGCAGCTTGGTCAGCCGCGCACCGGTCGGCACCCCGCTGGGCGTCGGGGAGTCACTTACGCCACCGCCGAACAGCGTCGCCGGCGGCGCTTCCCAGATCGACACCTCAACCACGTCGCCCACGCCCAGTTGTTGCTGAAACGCCGAATTGTCGCCCAGCGCCGAGGCAAAATCCGCACTCTTGCGTCCGGCGTAGAGCTGCCGCGCAACCTGGTCCGTCACGTCGACGACCTGAATCCCTTGCGAGCTAACCTGATCGGTGCCGCCACCACCACTGGCATTAATCTCGGAACGACTCGGTCCGGACGTGGGAATGGCCCCGCACGCAGCCAACCCAATGGCGCCGCCGATGGCAGCAGCCAACCAAACACTGCGATTTAAACTCTGCATTTACCAATCCAGTCATTCAAAGGCCGCCGGATTTTACCGCACAATGTAAGATGTACCGGAGAACTTACCGGCGTAACGCATCCGAAACGCCGATATACAACCTCACCGTTCCCTCGGCCTCTTTCAATCCAGCAACCCCGGCTTACGCGCAGCCAACTCCCAGGCCCGCTAAGGCGCGGGGCCGGTTTGACGCTAACGGGAGCGGGCTCGGTGGTACATTGCGGCCGCGCGCAAGGGCGCACGGCTCGGTAAATCTGACATCAAGCTTCAATTTGTTTGGCATGCTCGACATTGAACTGATCAATGGACGCGCACTTGCGAATTGTCCCGCCATCCGAGATGCCATAAAATTGCCCGGCGGAATTGTTGCATGAGCCGTCAGGCTTCGGCAAACGGAAACATTTTTCATTCCGCACGCACAACTACATTGCACCTGCGTGACAAAAATACTTCTAGACGTCACTCGTCTTGCCACCCGCTTTTATGACGGCCTGATCCCCACCGGAGTAGACCGGGTAGGACTGGCCTACATCCGTCGATATGGCGATCGCGCACGTGCCGTCCTGAGCGAACGCGGCTTTTCGACTGTTTTAACGGAAAATGACTCGCAAAAGCTGTTTTCGCTGCTGCTGTCGTCGGCTCGCGACCGATGGGCGCTGCGCAAGATTGTTGCTTCCGCGTTACTGAACCGGCTCCGGCCCGCCCGATTCGATCGCGCAATTTTGTTGCATACCAGTCACAACGGGATGGAGTTCACCCGTTACTATCAGGCGATGGCGCAACGCAACGCGCACTCGGTCTTCATGGTCCACGACCTGATTCCGCTGACGCACGCAGAGTACTGCCGCCCCGGCGTCGACGCATCGCATCGTCTCCGTATCCATACCGCGCTGCGACACGCGAGCGGCCTGATCAGCAATTCACAGGCAACCTACGACGAATTGGCGAACGAAGCACGGAAGGCGGCGCTGCCGCTCCCGCCGGTCGTCGTCGCTCCGCTCGCACCGGCAGTGGAACCTCATCCGCCGAGCCCGGCTCCACTCGACGCCCCCTATTTCGTGATGCTCAGCACGATCGAACCGCGCAAGAACCACTGGTTCATCCTGCACGTGTGGCGGCGGCTGGTCGAACAAATGGGGGATGCCGCGCCCAAACTCATCGTAATCGGCCGGCGCGGCTGGGAGTGCGAGAACGTCGTCGACATGCTGGAGCGCTGCGCAACAATTCGCGACGCGGTCATCGAGGAGTCGGATTGCAGCGACGAGCGGCTGCACGCATGGCTGCAGCACGCGCGCGCGCTCATCTTCCCGTCGTTCACCGAAGGCTACGGCATGCCGCTCGTCGAGGCTTTGATGCTGGGCCTGCCGGTGCTCGCCAGCGACCTGCCTGTCTTTCACGAAATCGCGTCGGACATTCCCGACTACCTCGACCCGCTCGACGGACCCGGATGGCTCACGCGGATTCGCTCATACGCCCGGGCGGACAGCATCGAGCGCGCGAGCCAGATCGCGCGGATCGAGCGCTTTCATGCACCGACTTGGGCCGAGCATTTCGAGCGCATCGATGGCTTCCTCGAGTCGCTCCGGTAAATGACGCGGGTAACCACCGAACCCCCGATGACGCCAGGAATCCGGTCATTCGACGCCAGCGCAATCGCACGCGGCAAGCACATGGTCGGCTGGCTGACGGGAAGATCGCCGTTCATCTGGATCGATTCGCCCGCGGGCGCCGCGCTTGCGCGAGCGTTTGCGTCGATGGGGCGCACCGTCTACCCGGTCTGCCCCGGCCCCGTCTTCGCCCGGCATGCGACACATGCGCCGCCGCTTTCGTGGTTCTGCATCCCGCCCGATCTGGCTGCGCACGGCGGGCTCGTCGCCGCACTCGAACGCACACTGCAGGCCACTGACGCCGTCGACGCGAATGCGCGATGTCGCGATCTGATTCGCCGCGTGCTGGACAGCGACGCCTTGCACGTTCGGCACCGCCTGGCCGAATTGCCCGAGGCGTGGCACGAATCCGGCCGCGGGAACCGCATTGTGCTCATCGACGAACGCGAAACCTCGTGTACCGACATCTGCACGCCGGCAAGGCACCGCCGACGGAACTTTGCCGCGATGATGGATGCCGTGCGCATCGCACATCCCGACGCCGATCCGTGGATCCTGCGTTCCGCCGATGCAGGCGCCGGCGATTGGCTGTCGAACCAGCACCGGTTGCCCGGGCAGGCTCGCGTGCTCGACGTCGCACATTCCCTGCGCGACGTGCTTCGACGCGCCGACGCCATCTATGTCGTCGGCGCGTCCGAAGGGATGGCAGCGCTGCTGGCCGGCGTCCCCGTTCATGTGTTCGGCACGCCCTATTACGCGGGCTGGGGATTGACGCGGGATCGCGCTGCGATGCCGGAACGCCGCGCCCGCCCGTCCGTCTTCTCGTTGTTCGATGCGGCGTTCCTGCAACTCGCGCATTACCTCGACCCGGCACGCGGCACCCAGGGCGCGCTAGAGAACGTGCTCGACAGCATTGAACTGCAGCACGCCGTCGCCGCACGCTTCGGCGATCTCGGCCGGGTAGCCGGCATCCGCTTCCAATGGTGGAAGCGGCCGTACGCCACGCCCTATCTGTCCGCAGGCGGCGGAGCGCTGCGCTGGATAGCGGATCCGGGCGACGCGCACGCGGACGAACAGGCGGCGATATGGGGCGGGCGTTCTGCCGAGGGCCTGGCTGACGGCGTCGCCCGCATCCGAATCGAAGACGGCTTCATCCACTCGACGGGACTCGGTTCCGACATGTCGCCGCCGTGCAGCCAGGTCATCGACCGCCGCGGCCTGTATTTCGACGCAAGTCGCCCGAGCGACCTGACCGTCATCCTGAACCAGGCCACGTTCGACGAACCGGAGTTGCGGCGCGCGGCCGCGCTAAGGCAGACGATCGTGCAGCTCGGCCTCACGAAATACAATCTCGGCCGCCTGGCACCGACCTGGCACATTCCGCGAGACAAGCGCATCGTGCTCGTGGCGGGCCAGGTTGCGGACGACGCGTCGATCCGCCTGGGAACCGGCACGATTGCCACGTCGGAGGCGTTGCTGCGGGAAGTGCGTAAGCGGCGACCGGACGCCTTCATCGTCTACAAGCCGCATCCGGACGTGCTGTCGGGCAATCGTGCGGGACTCGTGGATGCGCAAGACCTCGCGGACATCGTGGACGCGGACGCGGATCTCATCTCGCTGATCGACGTGGCGGACGAGCTGCACACACTTTCGTCGCTCGCCGGCTTCGACGCATTGATGCGCGGGAAGGAAGTCCACACGTATGGCCTGCCCTTCTACGCCGGCTGGGGACTGACGCACGACGCGCTGGAACAGCCGTGGCGCGAGCGCAGGCTCTCGCTCGACATGCTGACGGCGGGGGTGCTGCTGCGTTACGCGATCTACTGGGACTGGCAGCTCTCGCTGTTCACGACACCCGAGGCGATCGCCCGGCAACTCGCCCCGAATGCCGCCCGTCCGCTCGAGAAAATACGCGGAAACCGCGCCCGTCCGCTCGTCAAGGCGATACGCTGGAGTCGCAATGCGCTTCGTTATGCGGCATGGCAGGGACGGCAGTACTTTCGCGACCGGGCGATGCGCTGAAACCGATCAGCCATCGCCGAGCAACGGTGTCCGATACGTCACGCCCGAGCTGATTCAGGCGCCAGCTGCTCAGGGCCTGTCCCCTCCGCAAACGGGCAGCACGCAACCGCATGCTGCCCGCCTTTCATTACGTCAAGCAATGTAAGGCGGGTTGCCCGTCCCTCCCTGGTCAGGTTATAAAAGCGCCACCCACCCGCTGCATGCGCCGCCCTTTTTAATCCTGACTTCGGAGAACGCATGATCGATCTCGCCACCGCCCAGCAATTCCTGATGACCCGCGGCCTCGACTTCGGCCTCAACCTGCTCGCCGCGATCGTCTTGTGGTTCGTCGGCCGCTGGGCGATCCGCATCGGTACCCGCCTGCTCGGCAAGGTCGTGCGCCGCAGCGGCAAGGTCGACCCGACACTCACCGACTACCTGACCTCCGTCGTCGGCGTGCTGCTGACGGTCCTGCTGATCCTCGCGATCCTGCAGATCTTCGGCGTGCAGACCACCTCGTTCGCCGCGCTGCTCGCCGGCCTCGGCCTCGCGATCGGCACCGCCTGGGGCGGCCTGCTCGCGCACTTCGCCGCCGGCGTGTTCATGCAGGTGCTGCGCCCGTTCAAGATCGGCGACGTGATCAACGCCGGCGGCGTCACGGGCACGGTCAAGGAGCTCGGCCTGTTCGGCACGACGATCATCACGCCCGACAACATCGTGACGATCGTCGGCAACAACAAGATCTTTTCCGACAACATCGCGAACTACAGCGCGACGTCGTACCGCCGTGTCGACCTGACTGCGAAGATCGCGAACGGCGTCGACGCGGTCGACGCGATCAACCGCCTGAAAACGTCGATCCAGCAGATCCCGAACGTGCTGACCAGCCCGGCGCCGGACGTCGGCGTGCTGCAATTCACGCCGGAAGGCCCGCTGCTGTTCGTGCGCCCGTCCACCGCACCCGAGAACTACTGGCAGGTGTACTGCGACACCAATCGCGTGATCCTCGACACGTTCCGCGACGCTCAATACCCGACGCCCGAAACCCCGATCTCGCATCGCAACGCGTAACGACAGCACCGGACGAAAAAAGCGTGGCGACATCAACCGCCACGCTTTATCAATTTCCCGGAACAGAACCGCAAGCGCCCCGCTCAACGCCCGCCCGTCTTGTGCGTACCGGTCCGACTGGCGCCCGCGCACCAGCTGCCACACCGCTTCGTGCGCGGCCGCCTCGGTCATGTCAGGGCCGGCAACCACGGGCAAACAGATCGGCCCTCAGCGCTTTGCTAGAATGACTCCCCGGCAATCCAGCCACGATCCAATCGCCCTGACCCCGGCATCTCCGCATGAGTCTCCACCCGATCATCCTGTGCGGCGGCAACGGCAGCCGGCTGTGGCCGATGTCCCGCAGCAACTACCCGAAGCAATATCTGAAACTGGCAGGAGAGCAAACCCTGGTCCAGCAGACCGTCCTGCGCGCCAGCGAAGTGCCGGGAGTCGCCCCTCCCATCATCGTCGCGAATCATGCGCATCGCTTCATGATCGCCGAACAACTTCAGCACACCGGCATCAAGCCACGGACCATCGTGCTGGAGCCGCTTGGCCGCAACACGGCACCGGCGATTGCCGTCGCAGCGGAAATCGCATTGCGTGACGATCCGGACGCGTTGCTTCTTGTGCTGCCGTCGGACCACATCGTCCAGAGTCTTTCGGCATTCGTCACGGCCGTCGAAACGGCTGCCGCGGTCGCAAAGCGCGGACATCTCGTCACATTCGGCATCCCTCCCACCGAACCTCATACCGGATACGGGTATATCCGCCGCGGCGAAGCGCTTGACACCGGCAGAGGCGCTCATGCCGTCGACGCGTTCTTCGAAAAGCCCGACCGCGAACGAGCCGAGGCCTTCGTCCGCGACGGCCGCTATTACTGGAACAGCGGCATGTTCCTGCTCAATGCGTCGGCCTACCTCGACGATATCGCGCAACATGCGGCCGAGATCGGCCGACACGCCGCACGGGCGCTCGAGCATGCGAAGCAGGACTACGATTTTCTGCGCCTCGATACCGAGGCATTCGCCGCGTGTCCGGACATCTCCATCGACTACGCAGTCATGGAGAAGACGAAGCGCGCAGCCGTGGTCGCCGCCGCCGAGCTCGGCTGGAGCGATGTCGGTTCGTGGAGCGCGCTCGCCGATATCGCCACGCGCGATGCGCAAGGCAATACCGTTTCCGGCGACATCCATACGGACACGGTCTCGAACTCGTACATCCGCGCGGAACACCGGATGGTTGCCGCGATCGGCGTGCAGGATGTCGTCATCGTCGAAACCGCGGACGCTGTCCTGGTCGCACATCGCGACCACGTTCAGGACGTGAAGAAGGTCGTCGAAAACCTGAATCGTTCAGGACGACTCGAATCGGTGACGCACCGTCGTGTTCCGCGACCGTGGGGTTCGTATGAGAGCATCGACGCCGGCGACCGCTTCCAGGTCAAGCGGATCATCGTCGCGCCCGGTGCACAACTGAGCCTGCAGATGCATCATCACCGCGCCGAGCACTGGATCGTCGTGAAGGGGACGGCGCTCGTCACAAATGGAGAGTCGGAAATCATCCTGACCGAGAATCAGTCGACGTACATTCCCCTCGGCACCCCCCATCGACTGAAAAACCCCGGCAAGATTCCGCTCGAACTGATCGAAGTCCAGTCCGGCTCGTATCTCGGCGAGGATGACATCGTCCGTTTCGAAGATACCTACGGCCGCGCAGCGCCGTAACCGCGGCGCGTCCCGGTTCGCACGACTGCCGGCCTCGATCCGGCGCCCGACGACACCCGAAACCCCGCTCTCGCACCGCAACGCGTAACAGCGGCGCCGGACGAAAAAAAAGCGTGGCGCCTCACAGCCGCCACGCTTTTTCATCGACCGAAACGAAGCCCGCTCAACGCCCGCCCGTCTTCTCCACCCCATCCGACTGCCGCCCGCGCACCAGCTTCCACACCGCGCCGAGCGCCACCGGCACGACCGCGGCGCCGATCCCGGCCAGCACGATCACGTTCAGGTACTGGCGAATGAACGGAATATTGCCGAAGAAATACCCGAGCAGCACGAGCAGCAGCACCCACACCAGCGCACCGACCACGTTGAAGAACTGGAAGCGCGCGACGCTCATCGACGACGCGCCCGCGACGAACGGCGCGAACGTGCGTACGACCGGGATGAAGCGCGCGAGCACGATCGTCTTGCCGCCGTGCTTGTCGTAGAACGAGTGGGTCTTCTGCAGTGCGGCGCGATCGAGGAAGCGCTCGAGCACCGGAATATGGGTATTGAACACCTTCGGGCCGACCCAGCGGCCGATCAGGTAGTTCACGGTATTGCCGGCGATCGCCGCGACCAGCAACAGCACGATCAGCGCGCCGACGTTCATTTCTCCCGTCGCCGCGAACGCGCCGCCGATGAACAGCAGCGAATCGCCGGGCAGGAACGGGAACACGACGAGCCCCGTCTCGCAGAACACGATCAGGAACAGCACGAGATAGACCCAGGCGCCGTACTGCCGGATGAAATCGCCGAGGAAGGCGTCGATATGCAGGACCAGGTTGACGAAATGAAGCAGCGTATCCAAATGCAATTCCTCGAAGGCGATAGGGCCGGAGCGGCCGGAAGCGCGCCGGACATGGCGCAGGCGCCCGCCGGCCAAGGCGGCGCGCGCAACGCAGCCATGATACCGAAACTACCTTGGCGCTCCGTGAAAAAACGTAGCCGTTGGCGGACCGGGCACGCATTCTCCGCCTCGCTATAATTCGGCCATGTCCGATATCACCGAAACGGCCGCGGGCGCCGCGCCCGCCCCTGCTCCGCGCCCGCCGCGCGCGATCCAGCCCCTGCCCGACCAGCTGATCAGCCAGATCGCCGCCGGCGAGGTCGTCGAACGCCCCGCGTCGGTCGTCAAGGAGCTGCTCGAGAACGCGATGGACGCAGGCGCCGCGACGCTGCGCATCGTGCTGGAAGAAGGCGGTGTCAAGCGCATCTCGATCACCGACGACGGCTGCGGCATTCCGCCCGACGAGCTGGCGCTCGCGCTGATGCGCCACGCCACCAGCAAGATCCGCTCGCTCGAGGAGCTCGAGGCCGTCGCGACGCTCGGATTCCGCGGCGAAGCGCTCGCGTCGATCGCGTCGGTCGCCGAGATGTCGATCACGAGCCGCACGGCCGACGCCGCGCACGCGACCAAGATCGATGCGCAGACGGGCGTGCTGTCGCCCGCCGCCGGCGCCGTCGGCACGACGATCGAGGTGCGCGAGCTGTACTTCAACACGCCCGCGCGGCGCAAGTTCCTGAAGAGCGAGCAAACGGAGTTCGGCCACTGCCTGGAAATGATCCGCCGCGCGGCGCTCGCGCGGCCGGACGTCGCGATTTCGGTTCTGCACAACGGCAAGGCGGTCGAGCACTGGAACGCGACCGAGCCCGCGCAGCGTGTCGCGAAGATCCTCGGCGACGGCTTCGCGACCGCGCACCTGCCGCTCGACGAACAGGCCGGCCCGCTCGCCGTCTACGGCTGCGCCGGCCTGCCGACCGCCAGCCGCGGCCGCGCCGACCAGCAGTATTTCTTCGTCAACGGCCGCTTCGTGCGCGACAAGCTGCTGACGCACGCGGTGCGCGCGGCCTATGAAGACGTGCTGCACGGCGATCGCTATCCGTCGTACGTGCTGTTTCTCGACCTGCCGCCGGAAGCGGTCGACGTGAACGTGCATCCGTCGAAGATCGAGGTGCGCTTCCGCGATTCGCGCTCGATCCACCAGTACGTGTTCCACGCGGTCCAGCGCGCGCTGGCGCGACACGCGGGCGCATCGCCGGAAACCACGGCGGGCGGCCATGCCGCGCATATCGAGCCGGCGCCGCGCGGGCCGTCGTCGTTCCTGGACACGCCGCTCGGGCAGAGCCAGGGGCATGCGGCCGGCGGCATGGGCGGCAGCGGCTTCTCGTCGCCGTCGTCCTCGTCGGCGGGCAACACCTGGATGCGCCAGGCGCGCATGACGCAGGGCACGCTGCCCGTCGCGCAGCCGCTCGCGCTCTACGACGCCATGTTCGGCCGCAAGGATACCGGCGCCGGCACGCCGGACGGCACGACCGCCGTCGCGCGCGATCCGGCCGATGCGCCGGTCGCGCCGCTGCCCGGTTTCACGGTATCGCCGATCGCCGCCACCACGCACGACGAACAGCCGCTCGGCTTCGCGCTCGGCCAGATCCACGGCATCTACGTGCTCGCGCAGAACGCGCACGGCCTCGTGATCGTCGACATGCACGCGGCGCACGAACGGATCCTGTACGAGCAGTTCAAGAACGCGCTGGCGGACCGCTCGGTCGCCGTGCAGGCGCTGCTGCTTCCGGTGTCGATGACGGCCACGCCGGTCGAGATCGGCACGGTCGAGGAAGAACGCGACACGCTCGAATCGCTCGGCTTCGATCTCGCGGTGCTGTCGCCGACCACGCTCGCGATCCGCGCCGTGCCGGCGCTGCTGAAGGACGCCGACCTGCAGTCGCTCGCGCGCGCGGTGCTCGCCGATCTGCACGCGTTCGGCGGCTCGCGCGTGCTCACCGAGCGCCAGCACGAACTGCTCGGCACGCTCGCATGCCATCACGCGGTGCGCGCGAACCGGCGCCTGACGCTCGACGAGATGAACGCGCTGCTGCGCCAGATGGAAGCGACCGAGCGCGCGGACCAGTGCAACCACGGCCGGCCGACGTGGTATCAGCTCACGCTGAACGATCTCGACCGCCTTTTCATGCGCGGCCAATGAGCGCGGCACCGCACGCCCGCCCGACGACGATCGCCTGCCTGCTCGGCCCCACCGCTTCGGGCAAGACGGCCGCGGCGCTGGCGCTCGCCGCGCGCCGCCCGATCGAGATCGTCAGCGTCGATTCGGCGCTCGTCTACCGCGACATGGATATCGGCACCGCGAAACCGTCGCGCGACGAGCGCGCGAGCGTGCCGCATCACCTGATCGACATCATCGATCCGGCCGACGCCTATTCGGCCGCGAGTTTCCGCGCGGACACGCTGCGGCTGATCGGCGAGATCGCCGCGCGCGGGCGCACGCCGCTGCTCGCGGGCGGCACGATGCTGTACTACAAGGCGCTGACGCAGGGGCTCAACGACCTGCCGGGCGCCGATCCGGACGTGCGCGCGGCGCTCGACGCCGACGCCGCGCGCGACGGCTGGCCCGCGCTGCATGCGCGGCTCGCGCAAGTCGATCCCGACACGGCCGCGCGGCTCGCGCCGAACGATTCGCAGCGGATCCAGCGCGCGCTCGAAGTGTTCATGCTGAGCGGGCAGCCGATGTCGGTGCTGCTGGCCGCGCCGCGCCGCACGGACGATGCGGCGGCCGCTTACCGCTTCGTGCCGGTCGCGCTCGAGCCGTCGGATCGCGCGGTCCTGCACACGCGGATCGCGCAGCGCTTCGACGCGATGCTCGACGCGGGCTTCCTCGACGAAGTCGAGCGGCTGCGCCGCCGCGACGATCTCCACCCCGACCTGCCGTCGATGCGGTGCGTCGGCTATCGCCAGGCGTGGGAATTCCTCGACGGCGACACCGACTACCGGACGATGCGCGACAAGGGCATCTTCGCGACGCGTCAGCTCTGCAAGCGCCAGATCACCTGGCTGCGCGCGATGCCGGAGCGGATCGTCGTCGACTGCATCGCGCCCGATTCGACCGCCCGCGCACTCGACGCGCTCGAACGCGTGCTGGACGGCCGCGCGACGGACTGAACGCGCTGCGCGCGGCCGGCGGTCAGCCCGGCTTGCGCGCCGCCAGACGCGCGCGCGCGCCGTCGACGATCAACGCGACGCCGCGCTCGAACGCGTCATCGCCGCCGCGCTCGCGCAGCGCGGCCCACCCTTGCGCGAGCAGCGGATAGTCGGCCGCATCGGGCAACGGCGTATCGGCAGCGGCGGGCGGTTCCGCCTGCTCCTCGAGCACCCATCCGACCACGAAGCGGCCCAGCGCATACATCACGTCCACCGCTTCGTCCGGCGCGAAACCCGCGTCGCCGAGCAGCGCGATCTTGCGTTCGATCGAACCGAAATGCAGCGCGCGCGGCCGCGTGCCGGCATGCAGCCGCGCGCCGTCGCGATAGGCGAGCAAGGCGCGGCGGAAGCTGCACGCGTTGTCGGCAAGCCATGCATCCCACGCGTCGCCCGGCTGCGGCAGCGATGCGTCGTGACGCTCGAGCATGATCGCCTCGGCCATCGCGTCGAGCAGTTCGGCCTTGTTCCGGAAATGCCAGTAAAGCGTCGGCGACTGCACGCCGAGCCGCTCGGCAAGCCGCCGCGTCGACAGCCCGTCGATCCCCGCTTCATCGAGCAGCTCGAGGGCCGCGCGCAATACCGTGTCGCGCGTCAGCCGCGCCCCTGCGTCCTTCATCTCTATCACCGATAGGGAAACTGTGGAATAATCCTCACTCTATCATTGATAGGGTTACGCTCTTGAATCCATCCCTGATTGCCATCCTGGCCACGGTCCTGCTCGACGCGATCGGCGTCGGGATCGTGATGCCGATCCTGCCCGGGCTGCTGCGCGCACTTGCCGGCGCGGGCAGCATCGACACGCACTACGGCGTGCTGCTCGCGCTGTACGCGTTCGCGCAGTTCCTGTGCGCACCGCTGCTCGGTGCGCTGAGCGACCGCTTCGGCCGCCGACCCGTGCTGCTCGTGTCGCTCGCGGGCGCCGCGCTCGACTACCTGCTGATGGCGCTCGCGCCAACGCTCGCATGGCTCTACGTCGGGCGGCTGATCGCGGGCATCACGGGCGCGAACGTCGCGGTCGCGACCGCGTGCGTCACCGACGTCACGGCCGAACCCGACCGCGCGCGACGCTTCGGCCAGCTCGGCGCGATGATGGGCATCGGTTTCATCGCGGGCCCGCTGATCGGCGGGCTGCTCGGTGCGCTGCACCTGCGTGCGCCGTTCGTCGCGGCGGCCGCGCTCAACGCACTCAATCTCGTGCTGGTCTGGCGCGCGCTGCCGGAATCGCGGCCGCCCTCGGCGCACGCAGGCCGCCCGGCGGTCGCGCTCAACCCGTTCGCGAGCCTGCGGCGACTGAGTGGCACGCCCGCGCTCGTGCCGCTGCTCGGCATCTACGTGATCGTGGCGCTGGTGTCGCAGGCGCCCGCGACGTTGTGGATCCTGTACGGTCAGGCGCATTTCGGCTGGTCGACGCCGATCGCGGGGCTGTCGCTCGCAGGCTACGGCGCGTGCCACGCGCTCGCGCAGGCGTTCGCGATCGGGCCGCTGATCGCGCGGCTCGGCGAGCGACGCGCACTCGCGATGGGCCTTGCGGGCGACGCGCTCGGGCTCGTCGCGATCGCGTTCGCGTCCGCCGCGTGGGTGCCGTTCGCGCTGCTGCCGCTGTTCGCGGCGGGCGGCATGACGCTGCCGGCGCTGCAGGCGATGCTCTCGCGGCAGGTCGACGATGCGCGCCAGGGCGAACTGCAGGGCACGCTCGCAAGCGTGGCGAGCCTGATCGGCGTCGGCGGGCCGCTGGTCGTCACCGCGGCCTATGCGGCGACACGCGCGACGTGGCCGGGGCTCGTATGGGCCGCGGCCGCGCTGCTTTATCTGCTGATACCGCCGCTGCTGGCCGCCGCGCGCCCGGCCGGCAAGCCGCTTCCGTCGACGTAAGCGGCGGCGCGATGCCCGAAAAAAAACCGCCCGGATCGACTCCGGGCGGTTTTGCCTGCTGCATCCGTTGCGGCAGTGCGTCAGACCACGACGGTCTGCGCCTCGCCTTCGCGGCTCGCGCGCACGACGCCGATCTTCCACACCTGTTCGCCGGCGGCGGCCAGGTCGGCGATCGCGGCGTCGGCATCGGCCGCCGCGACGATCACGGCCATGCCGATCCCGCAGTTGAACACGCGGTGCATTTCAGCGTCGGCCACGCCGCCGTGCTCCTGCAGCCACTTGAACAGCGGCGGCAGCGACCAGGCGTTCTGGTCGAGTTCGGCGGTGAGGCCTTCGCGCAGCACGCGCGGAATGTTCTCGACCAGGCCGCCGCCCGTGATGTGCGCCATGCCCTTCACGGCGATCTTCTGCATCAGCGCGAGCAGCGGCTTCACGTAGATGCGCGTGGGCGCCATCAGCGTGTCGGCGAGCGACCGGCCGTGGAAATCGGCCGACAGGTCGGGGTTCGCGCGCTCGATGATCTTGCGCACGAGCGAAAAACCGTTCGAATGGATGCCGCTCGATGCGAGGCCGAGCACGACGTCGCCTTCGGCGATCGTGCTGCCGTCGATGATCTTGCTCTTCTCGACCGCGCCGACCGCGAAGCCTGCCAGGTCGTATTCGCCGTCCGGGTACATGCCCGGCATTTCGGCCGTTTCACCGCCGATCAGCGCGCAGCCCGACAGTTCGCAGCCGTGCGCGATGCCCTTGACGACCGTCGCGGCCGTGTCGACGTCGAGCTTGCCGCACGCGAAGTAGTCGAGGAAGAACAGCGGCTCGGCGCCCTGCACGAGGATGTCGTTCACGCTCATCGCGACGAGATCCTGGCCGACCGTATCGTGTTTGTTCAGATGAAACGCCAGCTTGAGCTTGGTGCCCACGCCGTCGGTGCCGGACACGAGCACGGGCTCGCGATACTTCTTCGGCACTTCGAACAGCGCGCCGAACCCGCCGATGCCGCCGAGCACGCCGTCGCGCAGGGTTTTCTTCGCAAAAGGCTTGATCTTGTCGATGAGCGCGTCGCCTGCGTCGATGTCGACGCCTGCGTCGCGGTAGGACAGACCCTGAGCGTCGGGAGCGGATTTCGGAGGATTCATGGGGGAATGCGAGAAGGTCGGTAAAATGCGATTTTACCCGAAGCCGGCCCGTTGGCCGGAATTCCCAGCACCGAATCGTCAGGGATTGCATCTTGGTCAACACGTCCCCGTTTTCATCGCCGAGCGAACCGCGCCGAAACCGGCGCGGCGCCGTGCGTGCGGTCGCGTGTGCAGCCATCCGGGCCGTATTCCCCCGCGCGTGCCCGGCGTACGGCACGCGTTTTTTCAACCGACCCGCATCGTGACTGCCGTGACCCGTCAACTGACGCTCGATCTCGGCACGCCGCCGCCCGCCACGTTCGACAACTTCATCATGAGCGAGGAGAACGACGAGCTCGTCACGCGCCTGCAGAAGCTCGACCTCGCGCTCGCGGCGGGCCCCGTGCCGGACCGGTCGTTCTACATCTGGGGCGAGCCCGGCAGCGGCCGCACCCATCTGCTGCAGGCGCTCGTGAGCGACGCGTCGTACGGCTACGCGCGCTACCTGACGCCGCAGAGCCCGCTCGGCGCGTTCACGTTCGACCCGCGCATCGGCATCTACGCGATCGACGACTGCGACCGGATGAGCGACGCGCAGCAGGTCGCGCTGTTCAACCTGTTCAACGAAGTGCGCGCGCACCCGTCGAGCGCCTTCGTCGCGGCGGGCCCCGCCGCGCCGCTCGCGCTCGACGTGCGCGAGGATCTGCGCACGCGCCTCGGCTGGGGGCTCGTGTTCCACCTGTCGCCGCCGTCCGACGCCGGCAAGATCGCCGTGCTCAAGCTCGCGGCGAAGGAGCGCGGGATTGCGCTCACCGACGACATCGCCGCCTACCTGCTGACCCATTTCCGCCGCGACATGCCGAGCCTGATGGCGCTGCTCGACGCGCTCGACCGCTTCTCGCTCGAGCAGAAACGCGCGGTCACGCTGCCGCTGCTGCGCCGGATGCTGGCGCGTCCCGGCGACGACATCACACCACCGGGCACGGGCCCGAACCGCTTCGAGTAAAATGCGCTTCCATGACTAATCTGGCACTCTTTGACCTCGATCACACGCTGATCCCGACCGATAGCGACCACGAATGGGGCCGCTTCATGGTGAAGCTCGGCATCGTCGACGCGGAAAGCTTCTCGCGTCAGAACGATCAGTTCTTCGCCGACTACAAGGCCGGCAAGCTCGACATCCACGCGTACCTCACGGCCATGCTCACGCCGCTCGCGAAGTATTCGCGCGCGCAGCTCGCGCAATGGCACGAGCAGTACATGCACGAGGTGATCCGTCCCGCGATGACGCCCGCCGCACTCGAGCTCGTGCGCAAGCACCTCGATGCAGGCGACCTGTGCTGCGTCGTGACGGCAACCAACGAATTCATCACGCGCCCGATCGCGACCGCGTTCGGCGTCGACACGCTGATCGCGTGCGAGGTCGAAACGACCGACGGGCATCCCGATTCGCCTTACACGGGCCGGCCGACCGGCACGCCGAGCTATCGCGAAGGCAAGATCGTGCGGACCGAAGCATGGCTCGCGTCGCTCGGCAAGCGCTGGGACGACTTCGCGCACAGCTACTTCTACAGCGACTCGCACAACGACATCCCGCTGCTCGAGAAAGTCACCGACCCGATCGCGACCAACCCTGACGACACGCTGCGTGCGCATGCAAGCAACCGCGGCTGGCGTATCCTCGATCTCTTCTGAACGTCGTGATCAAAAAATTCATCCGCAAGCTGCTCGGTCAGGACGAAACCGAGCGAACGTCTCCCGCAGCGGCTCCGGCCGACGAAGCGGCCCCAGCCGCCCCGCGCGCCCCGAAGGCACCCCGCGGCGGCAGTGCGAAGAAACCGCGCAGCAACCATGAGCCGACCGTCGTGCCGGCCAGCGTGCACGGCATCAATCCGGCGCTGATCTCGAAGAATGCCGTGCGCGTGACCGACACGCTGCAGCAGGCAGGCTTTCGCGCCTTCATCGTCGGCGGCGCGGTGCGCGACCTGCTGCTCGGCATCGCGCCGAAGGACTTCGACGTCGCGACCGACGCGACGCCGACCGAGGTGCAGCGCCTGTTCCGCCGCGCGCGCCTGATCGGCCGCCGCTTCCAGATCGTCCACGTGCAGTTCGGCCAGGAGCTGATCGAGGTGTCGACGTTCCGCGCGCTGGTCGACGCGCCGCCCGAGGCGGTCGCCGCCGAACCGCCGAAGCGGCTGAAGCGCGACGAACTCGACCGCCGCACGCACGCCGTCGACGCGAGCGGCCGCGTGCTGCGCGACAACGTGTGGGGCGAGCAGCATGAAGATGCCGCGCGCCGCGACTTCACGATCAACGCGATGTACTACGACCCGGCCACGCAGACGGTGCTCGACTACCACGACGGGATGGCCGACGTGCGTGCCCGCCTGTTGCGGATGATCGGCGATCCGGCCACGCGCTTCCGCGAGGATCCGGTGCGGATGCTGCGCGTCGTGCGCTTCGCGGCGAAGCTCGGCTTCGAGATCGAGCCGCATACGCGCGAGCCGATCAACGGGCTCGCCGACCTGATCAACAACGTGCCGGCCGCCCGCCTGTTCGACGAGATGCTGAAGCTGCTGCTGTCGGGCCATGCGCTCGCATGCCTGCAGCAGTTGCGCAAGGAAGGCCTGCACCACGGGCTGCTGCCGCTCCTCGACGTGGTGCTCGAACAGCCGCAGGGCGAGAAGTTCATCACGCTCGCGCTGAACAACACCGATGCGCGCGTGCGCGCCGGCAAGCCGGTGTCGCCGGGCTTCCTGTTCGCGACGCTGCTGTGGCACGACATGCGCCAGCGCTTCGAGCAATACACGGCCGAAGGCGAAATCCCGGTGCCGGCGCTCCATCGCGCGATGGACGACGTGCTCGACATGCAGACCGAGAAGCTCGCGATCCACAAGCGCTATTCGGCCGACATGCGCGAGATCTGGGGCCTGCAGCTGCGCCTCGAGAAACGCTCGGGCCGCAGCGCGATGCGGCTGCTGGAACACCAAAGGTTTAGAGCGGGGTATGATTTCCTCCTGTTACGCTGCGAATCCGGCGAGCTCGATGCAGAAGTCGGACAGTGGTGGACGGATTTCATCGAAGGCGACGCGGCCGCTCGCGAGGCATTGCTCACGCAGGGCGGCTCGAAGGAAAAATCGCCCCGCAAGCGGCGGCGCCGCGGCGGCGCACGAAACCGCAATCCGGGTGAAGGTGCCGCCGAGCAGGCGCCGGATACCTCGGGCGGTTCCGACGACTGACGCGCTCGCTGGCGAACGACGTAGGAAGTGATGCCATGACGGTTGCATATATCGGACTGGGGGCGAATCTCGGCGATGCGCGCCAGACCCTGAAGGACGCGGTGGTGTGCCTCGCGCAGCAGCGCACCATCTCGATCCTCGGGAAATCGAGCCTGTATCGCACGGCGCCCTTCGAAGCGGGCGGCGACGACTACTACAATTGCGTCGTCAAGCTCGACACGTCGTCGTCGGCCCGCGAGCTGCTCGCGCTCTGCCAGAAGATCGAACATCACTTCGGCCGCGAGCGGCCGTACCGCAACGCACCGCGCACGCTCGACCTCGACATCCTGCTGTTCGGCGCCGACTCGATCGACGAACCCGACCTGATCGTCCCGCATCCGCGCCTCACCGATCGCGCATTCGCGCTCGTGCCGCTCGTCGAGATCGAGCCGGCGCTCGACATCCCCGCGCGCGGTCGGGCCGACGCCTTCCTCGCCGCCGTCGCCGACCAGCGCGTCGAGAAGGTGCAGACCTGCCAGTGCCTGATGCAGAAGGCGCTCGCCGCAGGCGAAGACGCCGACAAGCCCCGCTGCCGATGATCCCTACTCCGCTGACCGTCACCGCGCCCGACCTGCGCGCGCCGCACCGCTATCTCGTGATCGAAGGCCCGATCGGCGTCGGCAAGACGACGCTCGCGCGGCAGCTCGCGGAACGCTGGTCGATGCAGACGCTGCTCGAGCGCCCGCAGGACAACCCGTTCCTCGAACGCTTCTATCGCGACACCGCGCGCTATGCGCTGCCCGTGCAACTGTCGTTCGCGCTGCAGCGCGCGCAGCAGGCCCGCGAACTGATCGGCGCGCTCGACACGGGCCGCCCCGTCATCGCCGATTTCATGCCGCAGAAGAACGACATCTTCGCGCGGCTGAACCTGCCGGAAGACGAATGGCAACTGTATCGCGCGGTCGCGACGCACGTCGACGTACCGCAGGCGCCGTCGCCGGACCTCGTCGTCTATCTGCAGGCGAGCCCCGAAGTGCTGTTCGCGCGCATCCAGAAGCGCGGGCTGCCGATGGAGCTGCAGATCAGCGACGCATACCTGCGCTCGCTCGTCGACGCGTACAACGAATTCTTCTACCACTACGACCGCACGCCGGTGCTGACGGTCGCCGCGGAACACCTGAACCCGCTGGATTCCCCCGAAGACCTCGCGCTGCTGATCGAGCGCATCGAGACGATGCGCGGCCGCAAGGAATTCTTCGTCAAGGGCGAGACGACGCGCTGACGCGTCCCGCCTGCCGTTTTTCACCCATCGACCCGGATTTCCCATGACCTATCTCCAGGAATCGAGCCGGCCTGCCGTCACGGTGCCCAAGCTGCAGGCAATGCGCGACGCCGGCGAGAAGATCGCGATGCTCACCTGCTACGACGCGAGCTTTTCCGCGCTGCTCGATCGCTCGGGCACCGACGTGCTGCTGATCGGCGATTCGCTCGGCAATGTGCTGCAAGGTCACACGACCACGCTGCCCGTGTCGCTCGACGACATCGCGTACCACACCGCCTGCGTCGCACGCGCGCAGCCGCGCGCGCTCGTCGTCGCCGATCTGCCGTTCGGCACGTACGGCACCCCGGCCGAGGCGTTCGCGAACTCGGTCCGGCTGATGCGCGCGGGCGCGCAGATGGTCAAGCTCGAAGGCGGCGAGTGGCTCGCCGAGACGATCCGTTTCCTCGTCGAACGCTCGGTGCCGGTGTGCGCGCACCTGGGCCTGACGCCGCAATCGGTGCACGCGTTCGGCGGCTTCAAGGTTCAGGGCAAGACCGAGGCCGGCGCCGCGCAGTTGCTGCGCGACGCACGCGCGATCGAGGACGCGGGCGCCCAGCTCGTCGTGCTCGAGGCGGTGCCGACGCTCGTCGCGTCCGAAGTCACGCACATGCTGAAGATTCCGACGATCGGCATCGGCGCGGGCGTCGACTGCTCGGGGCAGGTGCTGGTGCTGCACGACATGCTCGGCGTGTTCCCCGGCAAGCGTCCGCGCTTTGTGAAGGATTTCATGCAGGGTCAGCCGAACATCCAGGCGGCGGTCGAAGCGTATGTCCGCGCGGTGAAGGACGGCGCGTTTCCCGGTCCCGAACATTCGTTCTGATCGGGCGTCGGCAACGCGTTCGCCGGCACCGAAATAAAAAAGCGCGGCGCCCTTTGCGGGGCGCCGCGCTTTTTTATTTGCCGCGCTGCCAGCGGCGTCCCGTTACGCGATCAATACCGCGTCGAGCGCGCCTCGCAGCGCGTTGGTCAACAACAGCCCCTGCGCGCGAGCCAGATCGTCACGGGTCACGACGCGCTCCGTTGCACCGAACGTACGATCGTCGAGCAACACGCCGCGCATCACGCCCGGCAGCACGCCGGACGCCAGCGGCGGCGTCACCCACCGGCCGTCGAGCTTCACGAACAGGTTCGAACGCCCACCCTCCGTCACTTCGCCACGCTCGTTGACGAACAGCATGTCGAAACCGCCCAGCGCCTCCGCCGCCTGCCACGCGCGATCGTATTCGGCGCGGCGCGTCGTCTTGTGCAGCAGCAGCGCATCGCCTGCGCGGGTCGGCGCGAAGCCGTGCGCGGACGCCAGCAGCACGCCGACCGGCCCCACCGGCAGCGGCTTCAGCGGCGCCGCGACGATCTCGACCGTGCCGTCCTTCGCGAGTGCGAGCTTCATCCGGTAGGCACCGTCGCCGTCGAGCGCAGCACAGCGCGCGTCGATCTCGCGGCGCAATGCGTCGGCGTCGAAACGGAAGCCGAACGCGTCCGCGCTGCGCTGCAGCCGTGCAAGATGGTGCTCCAGATACCGGATGCCGTCCGCGCGCGTGGCAGCGGTGGTTTCGAACAGCTGGAAGCCGGGATCGGCATCCGTCAGGAATTGCGCTTTCAAGTCGCACTCCGCATATTCGTCGGCCGCGACGCTGTCGAGCACGATGCCCGCGCCGACGCCCATCGTGCCGCGCCGGCGTCCGGCAGTTGCCGCGACCGGACCGGACGCGTCGCTATCGGCGCCCGCCGAACGTGCGCCGGCCGCCTCGAGAGTCAACGTACGAATCGCGACCGACAAACAGAAATCGCCGCAAGCGGACGCGCGATTTCCACCTGCATCGGGAGCCGCGCTTTCGCCCGGCGCATCGAGCCAGCCGATCGCACCGGTATAGAGCCCGCGCGGCGTCGACTCGATCGCGTCGATCAGCTGCATCGTCCCGTGCTTCGGCGCGCCCGTGATCGATCCGCACGGAAACAGCGCGCGCAGCATCTGCGCGAACGACGTCCCGTCGCGCCAGCCGGCCTCGACCGTCGACGTCATCTGCCACACCGACGCATACGGCTCGACGGAGAACAGCGCCGGCACGCGGACCGTCCCGGTGCGCGCGATCCGCGATACGTCATTGCGCAGCAGGTCGACGATCATCACGTTTTCCGCGCGGTTCTTCGGATCGTTCGCGAGGAACGCGGCGGCCGCCGCGTCGTCCCGGGGATCGGCCGAACGCGGCGCGGTGCCCTTCATCGGCCGTGCGCGCAACACGTCGCCGTGCCGCTCGACGAACAGCTCGGGCGAACACGACACGATCCACGCACCGCCCGGCAGCGCGATCAGCGCGCCGTAGCGTACGGGCTGGCGCTCGCGCAGCCGCCGGTACAGCGCGAGCGGCGTGCCGAACACGTCGAAATTCAGCCGGTACGTGTAGTTGACCTGATACGAATCGCCTGCGCGCAAAGCGTCGTGCACCGCGGCGATCGCCGTGTCGAACGCGTCGCGCGTGACGCTCTTCGCCACGTGTGCGACGCCCGCGATCGACGGCTGGCCGCCGCCGTCCTGCTGCGCGAGCCACGTGTCGACTTCATCGCGCGACAGGCGCTCGCAGCGCGCAAACAGCAAAAAGCGCAGCGGGGCATCGCCCGGCTGCGCCCGTTGCAGGTTGCGCCCGAATTCGTAATCGCCGACGACAACCGCATGCAGCCCGTCGCGCAGATCCTGCGCAACCGCTGCGTCGACTGCGTCGAGCTGTTCCGGATCCGTACACACGCGTTCGTGCACGAAGCCGGAATACAAACGACTCGACCGCGCAGACGCGGTCGAGTCGCAATCGTCCAAGAGCGCGAACGACGCGCTCTCGCTGCCTTCAGTCATGCCGTTACTCGCGTTACTCGAAGAAACTCTTCACACGATCGAACCAGCTCTTGCTCTGCGGGCTGTGACGCGCGCCGCCCTCGGCCAGCGACTTCTCGAACTGCTTGAGCAGGTCGCGCTGATTGTCGGTCAGCTTCACGGGCGTCTCGACCTGAACGTGGACGTACAGATCGCCGGCGATGCTCGAACGCAACCCCTTGATGCCCTTGCCCCGCAGACGGAACGTCTTGCCCGACTGCGTGCCTTCCGGCACCGGGAACGATGCCCGGCCGGCCAGCGTCGGCACCTCGATCTCGCCGCCGAGCGCGGCGGTCGTGAACGGGATCGGCATCTGGCAGTGGAGATCGTCGCCATCGCGCTCGAACACCGCGTGCGGCTTGATGTGAATCTCGACGTACAGGTCGCCCGGCGGCCCGCCGTTGATGCCCGGCTCGCCGTTGCCGGCCGAGCGGATCCGCATCCCGTCGTCGATCCCGGCCGGGATCTTCACTTCGAGCGTCTTGGTTTCCTTCACCTTGCCCGACCCGTGGCAATGCGCACACGGCTCGGGGATGTAGGTGCCCGTGCCGTGGCACTTCGGGCAGGTCTGCTGGATGCTGAAGAAGCCCTGCGACATGCGCACCGTGCCCTGGCCATGGCAGGTCGGGCAGGTTTCCGGCTTCGTGCCGGGCTTCGCGCCCGACCCGTGGCAGACCTCGCACGACACCCAGCTCGGCACGCGGATCTGCGTGTCGTAGCCGTGCGCCGCCTGCTCGAGCGTGATTTCCATGCTGTAGCGCAGGTCCGCGCCGCGGTACACCTGCGGACCGCCGCGGCCGCCGCGCGCCGCACCGCCCGCGGCCTGGCCGAAGATGTCGCCGAAAATGTCGCCGAATGCATCCGCGAAGCCGCCGAAGCCCTGTGCGCCCGCACCGCCCATGTTCGGATCGACGCCCGCGTGGCCGTACTGGTCGTACGCGGCCCGCTTCTGGCTGTCCGACAGCATTTCATAGGCTTCCTTCACTTCCTTGAAATGCTCTTCCGCATCCTTGTTGTCCGGATTGCGGTCAGGGTGGTACTTCATCGCAAGCTTGCGATATGCCTTCTTGATTTCGTCGTCGCTCGCATTCTTCGCGACGCCCAGAACCTCGTAGTAATCCCGTTTCGCCATATCGATTCACTGTGCCGCCGCGCATCGCGCATGCGGCGGCTCCTTTCGCCCGCAGTAAAGTCTCTCGACTCGTCTGGCGCCGCGCCCGTCCACCGACGACGCACACGGCACCCGCCAAAAAACAAATGTGCCCGGAGGGCCGCGAAGCCCGCCAGGCGTGGAGTCGATCCGGCCATCCGGAAGGAAAGACAGACCGCTTGTCAGCCATCCCGCCGGCCGCGCCGCGCGCTGGCTGCGCGCGGCGAACGGCGACGGGGCAACCCGGCTTAGTCCTTCTTCACTTCCTTGAACTCGGCGTCGACGACGTCGTCGGCAGCCTGCTGCGCGCCGCCCGCATGGGCCGCACCTTCCGCGGCACCGGCCGCGCCCGCCGCACCAGCCTGCTGGGCCTGCATGTCGGCGTACATCTTCTCGCCGAGCTTCTGCGAAACCTTGCCCAGTTCCTCGACCTTCGCGTCGATCGCAGCCTTGTCGGCCGACGAGTCCTTCAGCACGTCCTCGAGCGACTTCAGCGCCGCTTCGATCGCGTCCTTCTCGCCCGCGTCCAGCTTGTCGCCGTACTCGGCCAGCGCCTTCTTCGTGCTGTGAACCAGCGCGTCGCCCTGGTTGCGCGAATCGGCCAGCTCGCGCAGCTTGTGGTCTTCCGCTGCGTTCGCTTCCGCGTCCTTGATCATCTGGTCGATTTCAGCCTCGGACAGACCCGAGTTCGCCTTGATCGTGATCTTGTTTTCCTTGCCGGTCGCCTTGTCCTTCGCGCCGACGTGGAGGATGCCGTTCGCGTCGATGTCGAAGGTCACTTCGATCTGCGGCACGCCGCGCGGTGCCGGCGGGATGCCTTCGAGGTTGAACTCGCCGAGCAGCTTGTTGCCGGCTGCCATTTCGCGTTCGCCCTGGAACACCTTGATCGTCACGGCGCCCTGGTTGTCGTCGGCCGTCGAGTACACCTGCGCGTGCTTGGTCGGGATCGTCGTGTTCTTGCTGATCATCTTCGTCATCACGCCGCCGAGCGTCTCGATGCCGAGCGACAGCGGGGTCACGTCGAGCAGCAGCACGTCCTTGCGGTCGCCCGACAGGACCTGGCCCTGGATCGCCGCGCCAACCGCGACGGCTTCGTCCGGGTTCACGTCACGGCGCGGATCCTTGCCGAAGAACTCCTTCACCTTCTCCAGGACCTTCGGCATGCGCGTCTGGCCGCCGACCAGGATCACGTCGTCGATGTCCGACACCTTGACGCCTGCGTCCTTGATCGCGATGCGGCACGGTTCGATCGTGCGCTCGACGAGGTCTTCCACCAGCGCTTCCAGCTTCGCGCGGGTGATCTTCAGGTTCAAGTGCTTCGGGCCCGATGCGTCCGCCGTGATGTACGGCAGGTTGATTTCGGTCTGCTGGCTCGACGACAGCTCGATCTTCGCCTTTTCAGCGGCTTCCTTCAGGCGCTGCAGCGCGAGCACGTCCTTCGACAGGTCGACGCCCTGCTCCTTCTTGAACTCGCCGATGATGTAATCGATGATACGCTGGTCGAAGTCTTCGCCGCCGAGGAACGTGTCGCCGTTGGTCGACAGCACTTCGAACTGCATTTCGCCGTCGACGTCGGCGATCTCGATGATCGACACGTCGAACGTACCGCCGCCGAGGTCATACACGGCGATCTTGCGGTCGCCCTTCTCGGCCTTGTCGAGGCCGAACGCGAGCGCAGCCGCGGTCGGCTCGTTGATGATCCGCTTGACTTCGAGGCCCGCGATGCGGCCGGCGTCCTTGGTTGCCTGACGCTGGCTGTCGTTGAAGTACGCCGGCACCGTGATCACGGCTTCCGTGACCGGCTCGCCGAGGTAGTCTTCGGCCGTCTTCTTCATCTTGCGCAGCACTTCCGCCGAAACCTGCGGCGGCGCCAGCTTTTCGCCGTGCGCTTCGACCCATGCATCGCCGTTGTCGGCCTTGATGATGGTGTACGGCATCAGGCCGATGTCCTTCTGGACTTCCTTCTCTTCGAAGCGGCGGCCGATCAGGCGCTTCACCGCGAACAGCGTGTTCTTCGGGTTGGTCACCGACTGACGCTTGGCCGGCGCGCCGACGAGGACTTCGTTGTCGTCCATGTAGGCGATGATCGACGGCGTGGTGCGCGTGCCTTCCGAGTTCTCGATGACCTTGACCTGGTTGCCTTCCATGATGGCGACGCACGAGTTCGTGGTGCCGAGGTCAATACCGATGATCTTTCCCATTTTTCCTAATCTCCAGAAATGCTTGTTTGCTGCGCGAAACCCCGCGTTTTGGGGCGGTTTCGCACGCCAGAATTCAACTCTGTTCCCGAAATGCGTCCGTCCGGCCCGTTTTCAAGACCCGACAGGCGATGCGGATATTAAATTTTTTCAATCGCCGCCAGCCAGCGGATCGCCGCCCGACGGATCGCCGCCCGACGCCGCGGCGATCTTCGCGCGCGCCGCCGAGACGGCCGCCTGGAACTGCGCGAGGCCATGCCAGCCCGTCGCGCGGCCCAGCCGCCTGCCGCGGTGGAAGAAAAACCAGGTCGGTACGCCGTGCAGCGCGAAGCGGCGCCCCAGCTGATGGTGTTCGTACACGTTGCAATGGAACCACTTCAGGTCCAGCGCGCGGATCGCGTCGGGCTGGGCGAGCATCGCCTTCTTCGCGATCTCGCAGTTGAAGCAGTCGACGCCCCAGAAGAACACCACCGCGAGCGCGTCGCCCGCGCCTTCGAGCGCCGCGTCGAACGTGCCGGCATCCAGCGCCTGCATGCCGAACGTGTCGAACGCGGCCGGATCGACGCCGGCTGGCACCATCGCGGCGACCTTACTTCGGCTGCGCGACGGTGACGAGCGCCGGGCGCAGGACGCGGTCGGCGATCGTGTAGCCCTTTTGCAGCACGGCGACGACGGTGTTCGGTTCCTGCTCGGCCGGCACCATCGAGATCGCCTGGTGCTGGTGCGGATCGAACTTCTCGCCGACCGGGTTGAGCGCGACGACACGGCCCTTCTCGAGCGCGTTCGTCAGCTGGCGCAGCGTCAGTTCGACGCCCTCGCGCACCTTTGCGATGTCGCCGGACGTATCGTTGACGGCCGCTTCCAGGCTGTCCAGCACGGGCAGCAGGTGTTCCGCGAAGCTCTCGATCGCGAACTTGTGCGCCTTCGACACGTCGTCCTGCGCGCGGCGGCGGACGTTCTCGGTCTCGGCCTTCGCCCGCAGGAAGCTTTCCTGCAGCTCGGCGACCTTGGCTTGAGCCTCCGCGAGCGCCGCGTCGGCTGCTTCGGCGGCGGGCGCGGCGCCTTGCGCCTCCGGCTTCTCGCTGCCGATATCTTCGGCCGATTGGGTAGCCGGGTTCTCTTGCGTGTTTTCCATGTCGCTGAAAGTCGATTAGAGGTTGAAGCCAAATCGGCAACCGCCCGATCATACGCCGGGCGGCACCGCACATTGCTGGTGCAAATAGGGGTGAAAACTGCGTTTTCAAGAGGGTTGGGCGCCGCATTCTCCAATGCCGCGAAACAACCGCGCGCAGTGCCGGTGCATCGCCCGCAGCGCTCGCCGGACCGGGCGAAACGGCCTGTAACAACGCTTACCAGCCGGGTACTAGCTTGGCACAGGCACGCTGCACTACACTCCACTCAAGCGTCGAAAAAGCGTGTTTACCCTAGCTTACCGCCGCCTGACATCCACCTGGCGCCGTTTTCACCCGTCTTCTCGAGGGGAGTACCGTGAAACTGACCTTTGCGATATCGGTGGTCGCGCTGGTACTCATTGCCGGCACCACCACCATCTGCCTGTCGGGAGCCGTCACCGACCGCACGACCGAATACGGAAGTGCGCGGGCGACGTTCGACCAGATGTTCAGCTCCCACCCGAAAATCTGTCGATGATGCGGCGATCCCGCTTCGTCGGCCGGCCGTGCAGCTCGGCTGCCGGCTCGCGATACGTGCGGCGCCGCTCCAGCTCGGCGAGCCGCGCGGCCCGCCCCGCTGCCGTTTCCTCGTAAAGCGTCTGCGCGACGCTCGCGGGCCCGCGCAGGTCGCACACGCCCAGCACGGCAATGTGCCAGACGATACCGTCGATCGCAATCTCGACCTGGTCGCCGACCCGCACCTCCTTCGCCGGCTTGACCGCCGCGCCGCCGATCTTCACGTGCCCCTTGTCGACCGCGTCGGTCGCGAGCGAACGCGTCTTGAAGAACCGGGCCGCCCACAGCCATTTGTCGATGCGCAGCTTCGCGCCCGGTTCGGTCGAAATCCTGTAGTTCATCGCGTCAGCTCACGGTTTCGGGCTGCACCGTCCTGACGGGCCAGCCCTGCAGATTCTCGGCGACGATCTCCCCGAGCGCACCGATCCACGCCGACGCGCCGTTCAGGCACGGAATGCGGTGGAACGACTTGCCGCCGCCGGCGAGGAACTCGTCGCGCACTTCCATTCCGATTTCCTCGATCGTTTCGAGGCAATCGGCCGTGAAACCAGGACAGAACACGTCGGCCCGCCGCACGCCGGCCTCGCCGAACTCGCGCAGCGTCGGCGCCGTGTACGGCTGCAGCCATTCGGCCTTGCCGAAGCGGGACTGGAACGTGACGCGGCATTCGGTCGTCGACAGCCCGAGCGCGGCCATCAGCAGCGCGCCCGTCTGCTGGCACTGGTCGTGATACGGATCGCCGAGATCGAGCGTGCGCTTCGGCACGCCGTGGAAGCTCAGCACGAGCTTGTCGCCGGCCGCGAAGTCGGGCCGGCCATGCTGCGCCCAGTAATGGCGCACCTGCTCGGCGAGGGCGTGGAGATAGGCCGGATGGTCGGCGTAGTGCCGCACCGTGCGCACCTCGGGCTGGTTGCGCATGCGCGCGAGCGCCTCGAACGCGGCGTCGAAGGCGGTAGCCGTGGTCGACGCCGAGTATTGCGGATACATCGGCATCAGCAGCACGCGCTCGACACCCGCGCGCTTGAACTGGGCAAGCGCCTGGGCAATGTTCGGGCTGCCGTAGCGCATCGCATAGTCGACCAGCACGTGATAGCCGTTCGACGCGAGCAGGTGCCGCACGCTGTCGGTCTGCCGCTCGGTGTGCACGCGCAGCGGCGAGCCCTCGGGCATCCAGACGGCCGCGTATTTCTTCGCGGACGCGCGGCCGCGCAGCGGCAGGATCAGCGTGCGCAGCAACACCTGCCAGATGGCCTGCGGAATCTCGACGACGCGCGGATCCGACAGGAATTCGGCCAGATAGCGCCGCACCGCACGCGGCGTGGGCGCATCGGGCGTGCCGAGATTGATCAGCAGCACACCGATGCGATGGGCGGCCGCGGTACTCGAAGGCGGCTCAAGATCGAAACGCATGGGCAAGAACGTGCTCGGGGCACGGAACCGGACGGCCCTCAATTATAGCGGGCTGCCTCGCACAGGTCGGCTGGCCGTTCGGCCGACTGCCGGCGCATGCGCCGCCGCGGCACGATGACGGGGCGGGATCGGGCATGCGCCCGGCCGCGCTACTGCTGGCTCAGGGTCAGCGACAGCAGGCGCGCGGTGATGTCGACGATCGGTATCACGCGGTTGTACGCCATGCGGGTCGGGCCGATCACGCCGAGCGTGCCGACGATCTGCCCGTTCACCTCGTAAGGCGCGGTGACGACGCTCATTTCCTCGATCGGCACGAGCGTCGATTCGCCGCCGATGAAGATCTGCACGCCCTGGGCGTGGCTCGACACGTCGAGCAATTGCAGGAGGCCCGTCTTTTGGTCGAATACGTCGAACAGCTTGCGCAGCCGCGCCATGTCGGACGACAGATCCGCCACCTCGAGCAGGTTGCGCTCGCCGGAAATCAGCACGGTGTCCTCGGTGTCGGGCACCTCGGTGCTGGCCGTCACGGCCGCGTGCATCAGCGCGGTCATGTCGCCGCGCAACTGGTCGATCTCGTCGCGCAGGCGGCGGCGCACCTCGTCGAACGACAGGCCGGCGAAATGCGCGTTGATGTAGTTGGACGCCTCGGTCAGCTGCGACGGCGAGTAGTCGCGCGGCGTCGCGAGCATCCGGTTCTGCACGTCGCCCTCGGGCGTGACGATGATCAGCAGGATGCGCTTGTCCGACAGGCGCATGAACTCGATCTGCTTGAACACGTGGCTGCGGCGCGGCGTCAGCACGACGCCCGCGAACTGCGACAGGTTCGACAGCACGCTCGCGGCGGCCGCGACCACCCGCTGCTGCGGCTCGCCGGCCTGCAGCGTGTTCTGCACCTGCCGCGCGACGGCCTCGGCGTCGATCGGCGCCTCGACCGTCAGCATCGTGTCGACGAACAGCCGGTAGCCGCGCGGCGTCGGCACGCGGCCGGCCGACGTGTGCGGGCTCGACACGAGGCCGAGCTCCTCCAGGTCGGACATCACGTTGCGGATCGTCGCCGGGCTCAGTTCGAGCCCGGAGTAACGGGACAACGTGCGCGATCCGACTGGCTGACCGTCGGCGATATACCGTTCGATCAGGGTTTTCAGGAGGGTTCGTGCGCGAGGATCTAGCATGGTGGAAAATTTTAGCGCAACCTCGCGACCGCGGCGAGTGGCGTCGGCCACCGTTGTGCGGGCCGGCCCGATCCGGCCCCACGGGTGCGCCACCGGTTCTTTTCGTCAACGAGCTATGGTGTAATGCCGGCATGAAAACCGGCAATCAGTTCAACACCGTCGCGCTCGTCGGCCGAAGCAATACGCCCAATATCGCCGAGCCGCTCGCCACGCTGGCCGCCTGCGTCGCCAGGCGGGGCTTCGAGGTCGTCTTCGAAGCCGAGACGGCGCGCGAGATCGGCATCACCGGCTACCCGGCGCTGACCCCGGCCGAAATCGGGGCGCGCGCCGACGTGGCGGTCGTGCTGGGCGGGGACGGAACGATGCTCGGCATCGGCCGTCAGCTCGCGCCGTACAAGACGCCGTTGATCGGGATCAACCACGGGCGGCTCGGCTTCATCACCGACATCGCGGCGGCCGACATGCAGGCGCTCGTCCCGGTGATCCTGTCGGGCAAGTTCGAGCGCGAGGAGCGCGCGCTGCTCGAAGCCCGGATCATGCGCGACGGCGAACCGATCTACCACGCCATCGCCTTCAACGACGTCGTCGTGAACCGCAGCGGCGTCTCCGGGATGGTCGAGCTGCGCGCGTCGGTCGACGGCCGGTACATGTACAACCAGCGTTCCGACGGCCTGATCGTCGCCACGCCGACCGGCTCGACCGCCTACGCGCTGTCGTCGGCCGGCCCGATCCTCCATCCGCAGCTGGCGGGCATCGTGCTCGTGCCGATCGCGCCGCACGCGCTGTCGAACCGGCCCATCGTGCTGCCCGACGATTCGAAGATCGCGATCCAGATCGTCGCCGGGCGCGACGTGAACGTGAACTTCGACATGCAGTCGTTCACGTCGCTCGAACTGAACGACACGATCGAGGTACGCCGCTCGAAGCACACCGTGCCATTCCTGCACCCGATCGGCTACAGCTACTACGCGACGCTGCGCAAGAAGCTGCACTGGAACGAACACGCCTCGAACGAAGACGACAAGGCGTCCTGACGCCGCCCCGCCCGACACCATGCTCCGCCACCTCTCGATCCGCGACTTCGTCATCGTCGCCGCGCTCGATCTCGAATTCGACAGCGGCTTTTCCGTCTTTTCCGGCGAAACCGGCGCCGGGAAATCGATCCTGATCGACGCCCTTGCCCTCGCGCTCGGCGAGCGCGCCGACGCGAGCGTCGTGCGCAACGGCTGCGGCCGCGCCGACATCACCGCCGAATTCACGCCGCACGACCGCGTCGCGCGCTGGCTCGACGAACACGCGTTCGACACCGAGGACACCGTGATGCTGCGTCGCGTGATCGACGCCAACGGCCGCTCGCGCGCGTTCATCAACGGCACCAGCGCGACGCTCGCGCAGCTGCGCGAGCTCGGCGAGATGCTCGTCGACATCCACGGCCAGCACGCGCACCAGTTGCTGATGCGGCCGGACGCGCAGCGCGAGCTGTTCGACACGCACGCGGGGCTCGTCGCCGATGCCGCGAACGTCGCGCGCGCGTGGCGCGTATGGCGCGACGCGACGCAAGCGATCGACGCCGCGAAGGCCCACGAGCGCGAATTGCAGCTCGAGCGCGAAAAGCTCGCGTGGCAGCTCGCCGAGCTCGACAAGCTCGCGCCGCAGCCCGGCGAATGGGACGAAATCAGCAACGAGCACAAGCGCCTGTCGCATTCGGCGAACCTGATCGACGGCGTGCGCGGCGCACTCAACGCCCTGTCCGAGTCCGACGACGCGATGCTCGCGCAACTCGGCGCGATCGTGTCGAAGCTGCGCAGCCTCGCCGACTACGACACGGCGCTCGGCGACGCGCTCGCGTCGCTCGAACCGGCCGAGATCCAGCTGCAGGAAGCCGTCTATTCGCTGTCGCACTACGCGCAGCGGGTCGATCTCGACCCCGAACGGCTCGCCCAGGTCGAAATGCGGGTCGATGCACTGCACTCGACCGCCCGCAAGTTCCGGCTGCCGCCCGATACGCTGCACGAAGAACATGCGGCGCGGCGCGCCCAGCTCGCCGCGCTCGACGCGGCCGCCGATCTCGGTGCGCTCGAGGCGGTGCAGGCCAAGGCGCGGGAAGCCTATCTCGCCGATGCGAAAAACCTGTCCGGCGCGCGCGCGCGGGCCGCCAGGACGCTCGGCACGGCCGTCACGGCCGGCATGCAGGAACTGTCGATGGCGGGCGGAAGCTTCGAGGTCGCGCTCGTGCCGATCGCCGACGGCGGCCCGCACGGGCTCGAGCAGGTCGAGTTCCGGGTCGCGGGGCATCCCGGCGTGCCGCTGCGGCCGCTTGCGAAAGTGGCGTCGGGTGGCGAGCTTGCACGGATCAGCCTCGCGCTCGCGGTCATCGCCAGCGCGGCAAGCCCGACGCCGACGCTGATCTTCGACGAAGTCGATACGGGCATCGGCGGCGGCGTCGCCGAGGTGGTCGGCCGCCTGCTGCACCAGCTCGGCCGCGATCGGCAGGTCCTGTGCGTGACCCACCTGCCGCAGGTCGCCGCGCGCGGCGACCATCACTTCCAGGTCGCGAAGGGCGCCGACAACAACGGCGGCACCGTGTCGACGGTCACCCCGCTCGACAAGGCGAGCCGCGTCGAGGAAGTCGCCCGGATGCTCGGCGGGCTCGAGATCACGGCGACCACCCGCAAGCACGCGAAGGAAATGCTCGCGGCCTGACGCGGCGGGCCGCCCGGGCGGCGCCTGACCGAACGGGCCCGGCCGGCGCGCCCTGCCCGGGCGGCGCGCCGGTCGAGGTCGAGGCGGCGCCCGCCCCGCTTTCGTTCAAACGCCCGTTTCAACCGAGCCGAACACGCGTGCCCACAACGCCGTCACGGCCGCCCGCTCGTCGGCCACCACGGCCGGATCGACCCGCGCCTTCTCCATCCCGTCGAGCCGCAACTTGTGCTGCAGCTTCCGGTACTGGCGATACGCGGCGCCGACGCGCTCGGCCTCGTCCTCGCCCATCAGCCCGAAGCGCGCGACCTCGCGCAGCAGCGCGATGTTGCCCGTGTTGCGGATCAGCTCGGCGTCGCTCGACGCGTGCAGCAGCACCCAGTACTGGACGATGAACTCGATGTCGACCATCCCGCCGCGATCGTGCTTCAGGTCGAACAGCTCGGTCTGGTTCGGATGGCCGGCAAACACCTTGCCGCGCATGTCGACGATCTCCTTCGCGAGCACGTCGCCGTCGCGCGGCGTCGTCAGCACCTGCTGGCGGATCGCCTCGAAATCCGTGCCGATCTGCGCGTCGCCCGCGCTGTAGCGGGCGCGCGTCAGCGCCTGGTGCTCCCATACCCACGCGGTGTTCGCGGCGTCGCCCTCGCGCAGCTGGTAGCGGCGGAACGCATCGAGATCGGTGACGAGCAGCCCGGCTTCGCCGTTCGGCCGCAGCCGCAGGTCGATGTCGAACAGCGCGCCCGCCCCGGTCGCCGTGGTGAGCCACGTGATGAGCCGCCGCGTGAAGGTCGTGTAGACGTCCGCCGAGCGCTCGTCGGGGTCGTCGTACAGGAAGATCAGGTCGAGATCCGACGCATAGCCGAGCTCCTTGCCGCCCAGCTTGCCGTACGCGATCACCGCGAACTTCGGCACGTCGCGATGACGCTTCGCGAGCTGCGACCAGACCACCTCGATCGTCACGTCGAGCACCGCGTCGGCGAGTTCGGACAGCCGGTCGCTCACGTGCTCGACCGACAACTGCCCGGCGAGATCGATCAGCAGGATCCGGAACACCTCCGCGTGCTGCGCGTGCCGCAGCAGGTCCATCTGCTGTTCGGGGCCGTCGGCCGCCGCGAGCCGCGCGCGCAGCGCGTCCTTGAACGCGGGCCAGTCGAACGGGCTCGCGATCGCCTCGTCGTCGAGCAGCTCGTCGAGCAGCTGCGGGTGACGGATCAGGTAGCCGCCGCCCCAGCGCGACGCACCCAGCACCGACAGCACGCGATCGAGCGCGGCAGGATACTCGGTCAGCAGCGCGAGATAGACGCCGCGCCGGCTGACCGTCTCGAGCAGGTCGAACAGGCGCACGACCGTGTCGTCGCGGCGCGCGGCGTCGATCTTCGGTGCGGCATCGAGCGCCCGCTGCGCGACGCTGTCGAAGCGCTGCCGGCTCTTTTCCGGCAGGCCCGTGTAGCGCGACGACTGCCAGACCGCGCGCAGCCGCGCGAGCACGGCGGCCGGATCGGCAAAGCCGAGGCCGTCGAGGCGGGCGACCAGCGCGTCGTCCTCGCCGTCGTCGGCCAGCGCGCCGCTCCAGATCCACGCGGCGGCCGTGTCGTCGCCGCCCGCGCAGGAGCCGCCGTTCGCCTTGTCGGCAAAAATCTGGTCGAACTGCGCCTCGACGAAGGTCCGGTGGCGCTCCAGCACCGTCATCAGCGCCGCGTAGTCGGCAAAGCCGAGCGACGCGGCCAGCGCCGCACGTTCGTCGGGCTCGACCGGCATCGCGTGCGTCTGCGCGTCGTTGCGGTACTGCAGCCGGTGCTCGAGCGTGCGCAGGAAGTTGTAGGCATCGGACAGGCGTGCGCGCACGTCCTCGCCGATCAGCCCGCGCGCCTGCGCATGACGCAGCACCGCGAGCGTCGGCCGCACGCGGAATTCCGCATCCTGGCCGCCGCGGATCAGCTGAAACACCTGCGCACTGAATTCGATCTCGCGGATCCCGCCGCGCCCCAGCTTGATGTCGTCGGCCTTGTCCGGACGCATCGACGCGCGGCGCGCGGCTTCCTGCCGAATCTGCTGGTGCAGCGAACGGATCGCGCCGATCACGCCGAAATCGAGATAGCGGCGATACACGAACGGCTTGACGATCGCTTCGAGCTGGGCCTCGAGCCGCCGCGCCGCCTCGCTGCCGCCTTCCGACACGAGCCGCCCCTTGATCCACGCGTAGCGCTCCCACTCGCGCCCCTGTACGTAGAAATACTCCTCGAGCATCCCGAGGCTGCAGACGAGCGGCCCCGAATCGCCGTTCGGGCGCAGCCGCATGTCGACGCGAAACACGTAGCCGTCGGCCGTGACCTCGGACAGCACGCCGATCAGCCGCCGGCCGAGCCGCGTGAAGTACTCCTGCGTAGACAGCGGCGAACGCGCGCCGCCGCTCGTCTCGCCATCGTCCTCGTAGACGAAGATCAGGTCGATGTCCGACGACACGTTCAGCTCGCGGCCGCCGAGCTTGCCCATCCCGACCACGCCGAGCACGACGCGCTGGCCGTCGGCGCCGCGCGGCTCGCCGTACAGCGCCTCGAGTTCGGCCGACAGCAGCGCAAGGGAGCGCTGCACGGCCACTTCGGCGAGATCGGTCATCGCGCCCGTCACCTCGGCAACGTCGGCCAGCCCGCGCAGGTCACGCTCCGCGACGGCGCCGAACGCCTCGGCGCGCAACTGCCGCAACGCGCGCTTCAGGTGCTCCTCGGTCGGCGCGCCGGCGCCGGCCGGCGTCGCGAGCAGCTCGGTGAGGCGGGCGTCGAGCTGCACCCGGCCCAGCGGCGCGGCCGCCCACGCGGCGACCTGGTCGGCCAGCGCGGGCCGCGCGGCCGCCGCGCGGGCCAGGTAACGGGAATAGGACGTGCTGATCAGGGTGGAAGCGTCGGTCATCGAGAAGCGGGCCTGGCGAAAAGGCCGGCCGGCACGGGGCCAGCGCGTGCGCGCCCCGCTGCCGGCCGGCCTCGTGAACTCGGCGCGGCATCGCGGGACGCGCATGCGTCCGCCGCGACCCCGCGCGCCGGAAAGCCCGTGCCGCACTGCCGCAACGGCCGCCGGCACGAACCCGTGTGATACATTTCAACGTCAGTCTGCAAAACTACCATATCGCCGCCCGTCCGCCGCATGTCCGACCGTCAGGAATCCGCCGTAGCAGCGCCCGAAGCGGGACCTCCGAAGCACGATCATCCGGTCCTGCGTCGCGTGTTCAAGGTGACGCTGGCAGTCGGGATCGGCACCTACTTCGTCGCGTCCGGCACGTTCCTCGGGCTGCGCTACGTCCTGCTGCCCCGGATCGACGAATTCCGCCCGCGCATCGAGCGCGCCGTGTCCGACAAGCTCCACGCGCAGCTTTCGATCGGCAAGCTTTCTCCGAACTGGTCCGGCATGCAGCCGGGCGTCGAACTCACGAACCTGACGATCCGCGGCCGCGACGGCAAGGTCGCGCTGTCGGTGCCGCACGCGACGGCCGCGCTGTCGTGGATCTCGCTGCTGCGGCTTTCGCCCGCGCTGTCGAGCCTGATCGTCGATCAGCCCGACCTGGCCATCGCGCGCGCGGCCGACGGCTCGCTGAGCGTCGCCGGCGTCGGCGTGGCGACCACCCACGGCGGCAGCGACACGTTCGGCACGTGGCTGCTGAAACAGGAGGCGATCGTGCTGCGCGGCGGCACGCTGCGCTGGCGCGACGCGCAGCACGACGCGCCGGAGCTCGTGCTGTCGGGCATCCGGCTCGCGGTGCTCAACGACGGCCGCGTGCACAAGGTCGCGCTGCAGGCGCCCGCGAACGGCACGCTGCTGCTCGGCCCGCTGGATTTCCGCGCGCGCTTCAGGCACAAGCCGCTCGCGCCGGTCGGCAAGCCGTCGAACTGGACCGGCGACGCGTACCTGTCGACGGGCCCCGTCGACCTGCAAACGCTCACGCGCTACGTCGACATGCCGCTCACGATCCACGCAGGGCGGATCGACAACGCGATCTGGGCGACCTTCAGCGATGGCCACCTGCATTCGGCGGGCGGCGACCTGCAAGGCGCCGACGTCGCGCTGCGCGTCCGCCCGACGCAGCCGCGGCTCGACGTGCCGACGGTCGGCTTCGGCTGGGACATGGCGCTCGACGCCGGCCGCGACTACACGCTGCACCTGACGCGCTTCAATGCGGAGCTCGGCCAGCCGCCGCTGCCGGACGGCACGCCGCTCGCCCGCTCGCTCGCGCTGTCGACGCTGACGGCCCGCTACCGCGTGCCGACCGCGAGCCAGGGACAGTTGCTGAGCGTCGTCGGCGACCGCGTCGATCTCGGCATCCTCAGCGAATTCATCCGCGGGCTGCCGCTGCCGGCGCGCCTGCGCAACGAGCTGATCAAGATCGACCCGCGCGGGATGGTGTCGAACTATCACATCGAGGTCGAACGCGCGAAGCCCGCGCGGGCCGATCTCGCCGACGAGGAGCGGCGCACGGGCGCCGCGCCGATCGTCCGCTACCGTTTCCTCGGCGACCTGCAGGGCATCAGCTTCGCCGCGCAGGAGCCGCCGCCCGGCCTCTCGCCGCGCGGCCACCCGCGCGCCGGCTGGCCGGGCATCGAGAACCTGTGGGGCCGCGTCGACGCGAACGAGACGGGCGGCACCGCGCATTTCGACACGGTGAACGCGGCCGTCACGGTGCCGGGCGAATTCGACGAGCCGCGCCTGACGTTCGACCGCTTGCGCGGCAACGCCAAATGGACGGTCACGCCCTCGCCCGGCGACAAGCACGCGCGCGTCGACGTGACGCTGCCCGACCTGCTCGTCTCGAACCCCGACGCCGAAATCGCGGTATCGGGGTCGTACACGAACCCCGGCCACGGCCGCGGCTCGCTCGACCTGCGCGCGGAGTTCGCCCGTGCCTCGGTGGCGCGCATTCCGCGCTACCTGCCGACCGGGATGTCCGAGCACCTGCGCGACTATCTCGGCCACGCGCTGCAGGACGGCAAGGTCACCAAGGGCGCATCGATCGTCGCCCGCGGCCCGCTCGAGAAATTCCCTTTCGAGCACGAGCCGGACGCCGGCGTGTTCCACATCGTCGCGCCCTTCACCGGCGGCCGCTTCGAGCCGACGCCGTACCCGCCGCGCAAGCTCGCGAACGGCACGCCGAGCGTCTGGCCCGCGCTCGACGGGATCGACGGCGTGTTCGAGCTCGCGCAGAACAAGCTGCGCTTCGACATCGGCCGCGCGCACTACAAGCGCGTCGTGCTGACGAAGGTCGCGGGCCGCATCGACGACCTCGGCAATCCGACCCACTCGCCGCTGATCATCGACGGCCATGCGCAGGGGCCGCTGGCCGACCTGATCGACTACGCGGACAACAGCTCGCTCGGCACGATGAGCGGGCACGTCGGCCAGCGGATCGACTCTCAGGGGCCGGCGTCGCTCGCGCTCAAGATCACGATCCCGCAGCACGTCGCCCATCCGCATACGCATGTCGAGGGCGCGCTCGCGTTCGGCGGCAACACGCTGTCGACCCGCGGCGTGCCGCCGCTGTCCGCGCTGCGCGGCAGCGTTCGGTTCACCGAGGCCGGCGCGGCGCTGCACGACCTGTCCGGGCGCTTCCTCGGCGGCCCGGTGCGCGCGAGCGGCAACTTCCAGTCGCACGGCCCGTATTCGGTCGACGTGGACGGCCAACTCGCGCTCGATGCGGCGCGCGGCCTGAACCTGCACGGCGCGGCCGCCGCGCTGCTCGAGCATGTGGTGGGCGATGCACCGTACCAGGTCGCCGTGCGCGGCGCGCCGGGCCGCCTGCCCGACATCAGCGCGCATTCGGACCTGACGGGCGTCGCGCTGAACTTCCCGGCGCCGTTCGCCAAGCCGGCCGGCACGCCGATGCCGTTCAGCTTCACGCTGCAGCCGGCGCCGCAGGCGGACGGCAAGCGCCTCGAGCATGCCGACCTCACGCTCGGCCCCGTGTCCGCCACCTACCTGCTCGACGCGACGCACGGCCAGCCGCTGCGCGCGGTGCGCGGCGCGATGGGCATCCACCGGATGCCCGACATACCGCAGGACGGCGTGAGCGCGGCCGTCGACGTCAACGAACTGGACGCCGACGCGTGGCTCGCCCTCGCCCACACGCTGCAGCCGCCAGCCCCGCGCACGCCGGAGCCGCAGGCGGCGCCGCGCGTCGATTTCGCGAGCTTCGCGCCGAAACGCTTCGCGTTCCATTTCGGCACGCTGAAGCTGCTCAAGCGCAACTGGGAAAACGTGATCGTCGGCGCATCGCACGTCGACGATCTCTGGCAGGCGAACATCGCGTCGAACCAGGTGTCGGGCTACCTGTCGTGGGCGCCGGGCGGCGGCCACAACGGTGCGGGCGTGCTGAACGCGCGGCTCGCGAAGCTCGTGATCCCGGACAGCGCGCAGCACGATCTCGTCGGCCGCGCGATGAACCTGCCGACGCCGACCGACCGGCCGATCCCGTCGATCGACCTGGTCGTCGACCAGGTCGTCGCGCGCAACCACGACATCGGCCGCCTCGTCGTCAACGCGCGCAACATCGACGAAGCCGGCACGCCCGTCTGGCAGCTCGACAAGCTGGAGCTGTCGAACCCGGCCGCGAAGCTGACGGCGACCGGCAACTGGCGCACGTCGCACCGCTCGCTCGCGCGCGGCGTCGACGAAAACGACGCGCCGCGCCGCACCGTGTTCGACTTCAAGCTCGACATCGACAACGCGGGCGCGCTGCTCGACCGCGTCGGCCTGCCGCGCACGCTCGCGGACGGTCATGGCACGGTCACGGGCAAGGTCGGCTGGCGCGGCGGCCCGACCGCGGTCGATTTCCCGACGTTCGGCGGCCAGATCGCGCTCGATCTCGAACATGGCCAGATCCTGAAGGTCGATCCGGGCGCCGCGAAGCTGCTCGGCGTGCTGAGCCTGCAGAGCCTCGCGCGCTTCCTGACGCTGAATTTCCGCGACGTGATCGGCAAGGGGCTGCCGTTCGACAAGATCACGGGCACCAGCCAGATCTCGAACGGGATCGCACGCACCGACGACTTCTCGATGACGACGGCGCCCGCGAACGTGACGGTGCGCGGCGCGGTCGACCTCGGCACCGAGACGCAGGACCTGCACGCGCACGTCGCGCCGAAGATCGGGGCCGGCACGGCCGCGATCGCGGCGGCGATCATCAACCCGCTGCTCGGCGTCGGCGTGCTGGCCGCGAACTACGCGCTGTCGGAGACGCTCTCGCGCGCCTTCGCGCTCGACTACGCGATCACCGGCTCGTGGGCGCATCCGCACATCGAGCGGGTGCGGGGCGATCAGGGTAAGATGAATCACGGTCCGGCCGATGCGACGAAGCACTGAACCGCGCACCGTGTCGGGCCGCACCCCATTTATGACCCAAACGATCCCGCGATGACCGACCACACCCGTTCCGCCACACCCTTCCGGGTCGCCGCGCTGCAGATGGTGAGCACGCCGGACGTCGCGCGCAACCTCGCGGAAGCGCGCCGCCTGATCGCGGAAGCCGCCGGCGACGGCGCGCAGCTCGTCCTGCTGCCCGAGTACTTCTGCTTCATGGGTCAGCGCGACACCGACAAGCTCGCGCTCGCCGAACCCTACCGGGACGGCCCGGTCCAGCGCTTCCTCGCGGACGCCGCGCGCCGCCACGGCATCTGGGTGATCGGCGGCACGCTGCCGCTGAAGGCGCCCGAGCCCGATCGCGTGCTGAATACGACGCTCGTGTTCGACCCGTCCGGCAACGAGGCCGCGCGCTACGACAAGATCCACCTGTTCAACTTCGAGAAAGGCGACGAGTCGTTCGACGAGGCCCGCACGATCCGCGCGGGCGAGACGGTCGTCGCGTTCGACGCGCCGTTCGGGCGGGTCGGCCTGTCGGTCTGTTACGATCTGCGCTTTCCCGAGCTGTATCGCAGGATGGGCGACTGCGCACTGATCGTCGTGCCGTCGGCATTTACGTATACGACGGGCCGCGCGCACTGGGAAACGCTGCTGCGCGCGCGGGCCGTCGAGAACCAGTGCTACGTGCTCGCGGCCGCGCAAGGCGGCAAGCACGAGAACGGCCGGCGCACCTGGGGTCACAGCATGCTGATCGACCCGTGGGGCGAGATCGTCGCGGTCCGCGACGTCGGCGCGAGCGTCGTGCTCGGCGCGCTCGATCCGCAACGCATCGCCGAGGTGCGCCAGAGCCTGCCCGCGTGGCGGCACCGCGTGCTGACCTGAATCCGCCGCGCTGCTTGAAACGCCGCCCGGCCAACCCATCTGCCCAGAAGCACCCGACAACTTTTTGAGAAACCCCGATATCCGCATGAACATCATCGAACCCGGCATCCGCAACCTCGCGCTGGCGAAGGACATCCTGCTCACGCCGTACGGCCTCGACGAAAGCCTGCTCACGCGCACGATCGCCGACATCTTCACGCATCGCGTCGACTACGCGGACCTGTACTTCCAGGCGACCCGCAGCGAAGCGTGGAGCCTCGAGGAAGGCATCGTCAAGTCGGGCAGCTTCAGCATCGACCAGGGCGTCGGCGTGCGCGCGGTCGCGGGCGACCGCACCGCGTTCGCGTATTCGGACGACCTGTCGCCGGAAGCGATCGCGCAGGCGGCCGCGGCCACCAAGGCGATCGCCGCGGCCGGCGGCGGCCGCCAGAAGATCAAGGCGGCGACGTCGCTGAAGGGCATCTCGGGCCGCGACCTGTACCTGCCGTCCGATCCGCTCGCCTCGCTCGACGCGACGGCCAAGGTCAAGCTGCTCGAGCGCATCGAGCAGATGGCGCGCGGCCGCGACCCGCGCGTCACTCAGGTGATGGCGGGCCTCGCCGGCGAATACGACGTCGTGCTCGTCGCGCGCAGCGACGGCGCGCTCGCGGCCGACATCCGTCCGCTCGTGCGCGTGTCGGTCACGGTGATCGCCGAACAGAACGGCCGTCGCGAGATCGGCTCCGGCGGCGGCGGCGGCCGCTTCGACTACGGCTACTTCACCGACGACATCCTGTCGCGCTACGTCGACGACGCCGTGCATGCGGCGCTCGTCAACCTCGACGCCCGCCCGGCGCCGGCCGGCGCGATGACGGTCGTGCTCGGGCCGGGCTGGCCGGGCGTGCTGCTGCACGAGGCGATCGGCCACGGCCTCGAGGGCGACTTCAACCGCAAGGGTTCGTCCGCCTTCGCGGGCCGGATCGGCGAGCGGGTCGCGGCCAAGGGCGTGACCGTCGTCGACGACGGCACGCTGCCGAACCGCCGCGGCTCGCTGAACATCGACGACGAAGGCAACCCGACGCAGTGCACGACGCTGATCGAGGACGGCATCCTGAAGGGTTACATCCAGGACACGCTGAACGCGCGCCTGATGAAGATGCCGGTCACGGGCAACGCGCGCCGCGAATCGTACGCGGCGCTGCCGATGCCGCGCATGACGAACACGTACATGCTGAACGGCGACAAGGATCCGCAAGAAATCATCGCGTCGGTGAAAAACGGCCTGTACGCGGTGAACTTCGGCGGCGGCCAGGTCGACATCACGAACGGCAAGTTCGTGTTCTCGGCGTCCGAGGCGTACATGATCGAGAACGGCAAGATCACCTACCCGGTGAAGGGCGCGACGCTGATCGGCAGCGGCCCCGAATCGCTGAAGTACGTGAGCATGATCGGTAACGACATGTCGCTCGACACCGGCGTCGGCGTGTGCGGCAAGGAAGGCCAGAGCGTGCCGGTCGGCGTCGGCCAGCCGACCCTGCGGATCGACAAGATGACGGTCGGCGGTACGGCATAACCGCATCGCGACGCAGACAATCCGCGCATTCTGGAAAAATCGCGCGGATTGTCCGCATTTTCGACACACCCCGGTTGCCAGCCGCCCGGTGACGGGGTATAAATTCCGAATCAACTTTTTTGACGAACCGAATCCCCGTCATGTCCGCCAAGTTTTACTTTTACTTTTTCTGGTATCTCAGACCGCTGGCGGATCGAGAGGGTTGATGGCGCGTAAAGCGCAACCGAAATTCCCGAAAAAACCGCCGGCGAACCCGGCGGTTTTTTTTCGCCCTTCGCCAACCGGTCGCCGCAGCGATCCCGCAGCCCCGACCGACACCACTGAATTGCCTGAATTGATGAATCTGCCGCACGCGCACTGACCGAACGGCGCCCCGGAACACTAGGAGAAACAGCATGCCCCCGCACAACACCGACGACGTCCGCATTCGCGAGCTCAAGGAACTGACGCCGCCCGCCCACCTGATCCGCGAATTCGCGTGCTCCGAAGCCGCGTCCGAGCTGATCTACAACGCGCGCCAGTCGATGCACCGCATCCTGCACGGGATGGACGACCGGTTGATCGTCGTGATCGGGCCGTGCTCGATCCACGACACGAAGGCGGCGATCGAATACGCGGGCCGGCTCGCGGCGGAGCGCGAGCGCTTCAAGGGCGAACTGGAAATCGTGATGCGCGTGTACTTCGAAAAGCCGCGCACGACGGTCGGCTGGAAGGGCCTCATCAACGATCCGCATCTCGACAACAGCTTCAAGATCAACGAAGGGCTGCGCACCGCGCGCGAGCTGCTGCTGCAGATCAACGAAATGGGACTGCCGGCCGCGACCGAATACCTCGACATGATCAGCCCGCAGTACATCGCCGACCTGATCTCGTGGGGCGCGATCGGCGCGCGCACGACGGAATCGCAGGTGCACCGCGAGCTCGCGTCGGGGCTGTCGTGCCCGGTCGGCTTCAAGAACGGCACCGACGGCAACGTGAAGATCGCGGTCGACGCGATCAAGGCCGCGTCGCAGCCGCACCATTTCCTGTCGGTGACGAAGGGCGGCCATTCGGCGATCGTGTCGACCGCCGGCAACGAGGACTGCCACGTGATCCTGCGCGGCGGCAAGACGCCGAACTACGACGCGGACAGCGTGAACGCCGCCTGCGCGGACATCGGCAAGGCCGGCCTCGCCGCGCGCCTGATGATCGACGCGAGCCACGCGAACAGCTCGAAGAAGCACGAGAACCAGATCCCGGTCTGCGCCGACATCGGCCGCCAGATCGCGGCCGGCGACTCGCGCATCGTCGGCCTGATGATCGAGTCGCACCTCGTCGAAGGGCGCCAGGACCTGAAGGAAGGCTGCGAGCTGACCTACGGCCAGAGCATCACCGACGCGTGCATCGCGTGGGACGACAGCGTGAAGGTGCTCGAAGGCCTGGCGGAATCGGTCAAGGCGCGCCGCGTCGCGCGCGGCAGCGGGAACTGACGGACGAAAACCGGCCGGATCGCCCCCCCGCCTGCGGGCGGGTCGGCCATCCGGTCGGGCTGCCGCCTGCGTCGGGCTCTGCCAGACCCGCTGACACTGCCTGGCCAACCCCGATGCCGACCGTCAACCTGCACGATGCCAAATCACGACTCTCCCGCCTTGTCGAGGCGTTGGAGCCGGGACGCGAATCCGAAGTCGTGATCGCCCGCAATGGCCATCCGGTCGCCCGGATCGTTCCTTATGCGGCACCGCAACGGATCGGGGCGGCCCGTCAATTGCGGGCCGGCCTGGGCATCCCGGCGACCGTCGAAGCATTCAACGTCGGCGACGCATCGATCGCCGCCGACTTCGATGCCGGCGCCGAACGAGCGCTTGCGCCGTGAAGCTGCTGCCCGACACGCATATCGCGCTCCGGGCCGCCGGACACGCCCCCCGCTTTCGTCGACCGCGACCGCGCTGATCGAGAATCCGGAGAACACGCTGTACGTCAGTGCCGCATCCATCCGGGAAATCGCGATCAAATACCGCAAAGGCAACCTGCCCGTTCGTGCGTGCAACGCGCGCCCGGCGTTTCGGTTCGCCGGTTTCGCGGAGTTGTCGATCGGCAGCGACCACATCGAAGGCATCGCCGCGCAGCCCGAATTCGGACCATGCAGATCCGTTCGACCGCTCGATGGTCGCCCACGCACGCCGTGAAGGCATGCCGCTCGCAAGTGCCGACCCGACCGACGTCATCCGCGTGACAGCGCGGACGACAAAATCAAAGCCCGGCTCACGCCGGGCTTTTTCATGAACCGCAGGTCTTGCGCACAGGCTTCACTCGAGCGCGCCCGAACCGAAGATTTCGGTATGCACGCGTTCCGGCGCGACGCCGAGCGCGACGAGCGCATCTCGCTGCGCCTTCATGAAGGCAATCGGGCCGCAGATATAGTAGTCGGCGTCCGGCACGAGCGCGAACGCCCTCAGGCGTTCCGGCGTGAGCCGGCCTTCAAGGTCGTGATCGATGCCGGCGCGATCGTGCGGGCCGACCAGCTCGTACACCACCGTGCGCGTGACGTTCGCATGCTCGCGCACCGTATCGTTCAGCCAGTCGCGGAACGCATGCACCGCGCCCGAGCGGCACGCGTGGACGAACCGGACTTCGCGCCGGCTGCCCTCGGCGATCAGCGACGACGCCATCGACATCATCGGGGTAATGCCGACGCCGCCGGAGATCAGCACGACGGGCGTCTCGACGCCGCGCTTCAGCGAAAATTCGCCCATCGGGGCGGTCACCTCGACGATCGCCCCTTCTTCCACGCCATCGTGCATCAGCGTCGACACCTTGCCGGCCGGAATGACCTCCGGCTTGCCGGCCTCGCGCTTCACCGAGATGCGCAGCCACTTGCCGTGCGGCGCATCGGACAGGCTGTACTGGCGCGGCTGGTCGACGCCGAGCTCGCCGACGAAGCGCTTCACCGTGACGTACTGCCCGGGCTCGAACGACGGCGCCGCGCCGCCGTCGGCCGGCGTCAGGTAGAACGACGTGATCTCGTCGCTTTCGCGCACCTTGCGCTCGACCTTGAACGGACGGAATCCGCTCCACGCCGCCCCCGCGTACAGATCGGCCTCGGCGCCGATCAGGATCTGCGCGAGCTGGCCGTACGCGACCCGCCACGCGTCGAGCGTGTCGGCGTCGACCGCGTCGCCGAGCACCTCGACGATCGACGCCAGCAGGTTCTCGCCGACGATCGGGTAATGCTCGGGGCGGATGTTCAGGCTCGCGTGCTTGTGCGCGATCTTCGTCACGGCGCCGCCCAGCGCGCCGAGATTGTCGATGTTCGCCGCGTACGCGTAGACGGCCTTCGCGAGCGTCTCCGGCTGGCTGCCGGTCTGCTGGTGCGTCTGGTTGAACAGGTTCTTCAGTTCCGGATGGCGCGCGAACATGCGCTGGTAGAAGTGCTTCGTGATCGTCGCGCCGTGCACGGCGAGGACAGGGGCAGTGGCCTTCACGCGAGCCATCTGGTCAGCGGTGATGTGGGTCATGTTCGTTCTCCGTTAAACATGCATACACAATACATGTTTAAGAAATCGGCGCCTCCCGGGCAAATTGTCGCAGTGCGGCAACGGGGGCGAAGGGGGCAAGGTGTCAGCGGACGCGGCCGCGCTCCCACAGCACGTCCGCGCCGCCATCGGTGCGGTTCAGCACGCGCGCCAGCACGAACAGCAGATCCGACAGCCGGTTCACGTAGCGCCGCGGCGTGTCGTTGAGCGTTTCGGTCCGCCCGAGAGCGACGATCGAGCGCTCCGCTCGGCGACACACGGTGCGGCAGACGTGCGCGAGCGACGCGGCGCGCGAGCCGGCCGGCAGGATGAATTCCTTCAGCGGCGGCAGCGTCGCATTGTAGTCGGCGAGCCAGCGGTCGAGCCGCGCGAGATGCGTGTCGTCGAGCACCGTATGACCGGGGATGCACAGCTCGCCGCCGAGATCGAACAGGTCGTGCTGGATCGTGACGAGCGCCGTGCGGACATCGTCCGGCAGCGTCTCGGCGAGCAGCACGCCGAGGTTCGAATTCAGTTCGTCGACGTCGCCGATCGCCGCGATCCGCGTGTCGTCCTTGCCGATGCGACGGCCGTCGCCCAGGCCGGTGGTGCCGTCGTCGCCCGTGCGCGTGGCGATCTTGCTCAAGCGGTTGCCCATGCGGAGGTCCTCCCGTGCTCGGCCGCGCTGCGGCCGGGTTGCGTTGGAACGCGATTATCGCAGCCCGCGGCGGCGGGCGCAGCAGGCGTTACAGCGTAGAATGGGCCGCAACCCCGCAGCACGGGAGCCGGGCCGGCGCCGACGCGTCCGCCCGGATCGACAAGGAGACGTTCGTGAATCACCCTGCCCCGCCGGCCGCCACGCGCCGGCCGCTTCCCCCCGCCATGCTCGATGCGCTGCGCGCCGCCTTCGGCGCGCGCGTGTCGACCGCCGACGCCGTGCGCGCCCATCACGGCCGCGACGAATCGCCGTTCGATCCGCAACTGCCCGACGCCGTCGTGTTCGCGCGCAGCGCGGACGACGTGCGCGAAGTCGTGTCGCTGTGCTCGCTGTACGGCGTGCCGCTGATCCCGTACGGCGCCGGCTCGTCGCTCGAAGGGCACCTGCTCGCGGTGCGCGGCGGCATCTCGCTCGACCTGTCGGAAATGAACCGCGTGCTGTCGATCAACGCGGAAGACCTGACCGTGACGGTCGAGCCCGGCATCACGCGCAAGGCGCTCAACGAGGCGCTGCGCGACACCGGCCTGTTCTTCCCGATCGATCCGGGCGCCGACGCCAGCATCGGCGGAATGACCGCGACCCGCGCGTCGGGCACCAACGCCGTGCGCTACGGCACGATGCGCGAGAACGTGCTCGGCCTGACCGCCGTGCTCGCCGACGGCCGCGTGGTGAAAACCGGCACGCGCGCCCGCAAGTCGTCGGCCGGCTACGACCTCACGCGCCTGTTCATCGGCTCGGAAGGCACGCTGGGCGTGATCACCGAGATCACGCTGCGCCTGCATCCGCTGCCCGAAGCCGTGTCGGCCGCGATCTGCACGTTCCCGTCGATGGGCGACGCGGTGCGCACCGTGATCGAGACGATCCAGATCGGCGTGCCGATCGCGCGCGTCGAATTCGTCGATGCGCTTGCCGTGCGCTCGATCAACCGCCACTCGAACCTGACGCTCGCCGAAGCGCCGACGCTGTTCTTCGAATTCCACGGCACCGAGGCCGGCGTCAGGGAACAGGCCGAACTCGTGCAGGCGCTCGCGGGCCAGAACCGCGGCCAGGGCTTCGAATGGGCGACCCGCCCCGAGGATCGCAGCCGGCTCTGGGCCGCGCGCCACAACGCGTACTTCGCGATGCTGCAGCTGAAGCCGGGCTGCCGCGCGGTGACGACCGACGTCTGCGTGCCGATCTCGCAGCTCGCCGCCTGCGTCGAGGAAACCGAGGTCGACCTGCGCGCGTCGTCGCTGCCCTGCCCGATCGTCGGCCACGTCGGCGACGGCAATTTCCACGTGGCGATCCTGATCGACCCCGACAAGCCCGAGGAAATCGCCGAAGCCGAGCATATCAACGACCGGATCGTCGAGCGTGCGCTGCGTCTCGGCGGCACCTGCACCGGCGAGCACGGCGTCGGGCTGCACAAGATGCGCTTTCTGCCGAAGGAGCACGGCGACAACGCGATCGACACGATGCGCGCGATCAAGCTCGCGCTCGATCCGCGCAACCTGATGAATCCGGGCAAGATTTTCACGTGCTGACACGGCGGCGCGACGACGCGCCCCCTGCTGCTGGAGACCTCATGAACGCTCCCGTCGAACTGTCGAGCGCGGCCCGTGCGCAGCGCCAGCGCGAAGTCGTGCAGGCGCTGATGGCCGTGCTGCCGACGCACTGCCTGCTGTACCGCGACGAAGACACCGCACCGTACGAATGCGACGGCCTGTCCGCGTATCGCCGCCTGCCGCTGGCGGTCGCGCTGCCCGAAACGGAGTCGCAGGTGCAGCGGATCGTGCAGATCTGCCGCCGCATGGAAGTGCCGATCGTGCCGCGCGGCGCGGGCACCAGCCTGTCGGGCGGCGCGCTGCCGATCGCGCTCGGCGTCGTGCTGTCGCTTGCGCGCTTCACGCGCATCGTCGAGATCGACCCGTACGCGCGCACGGCGACCGTGCAGCCTGGCGTGCGCAACCTCGCGATCTCCGAGGCCGCCGCGCCGTACGGCCTGTATTACGCGCCCGATCCGTCGTCGCAGATCGCGTGCACGATCGGCGGCAACGTCGCGGAAAATTCCGGCGGCGTGCATTGCCTGAAATACGGGCTGACCGTGCACAACGTGATGCGCGTGCGCGCGGTGACGATCGACGGCGAGATCGTCGAGTTCGGCTCGCTCGCGCTCGACATGCCCGGCCTCGACCTGCTGGCCGTGATGATCGGCAGCGAAGGGATGTTCGCGATCGTCACCGAAGTCACGGTGAGGCTGATCCCGAAGCCGCAGACGGCGCAACTCGTGATGGCGAGCTTCGACGACGTCGTCAAGGGCGGCGAGGCCGTCGCGGCGATCATCGCGTCGGGCATCATCCCGGCCGGGCTCGAGATGATGGACAAGCCGGCCACGCAGGCCGTCGAGGCGTTCACGCACGCGGGCTACGACCTCGACGCGAAGGCGATCCTGCTGTGCGAATCGGACGGCACGCCCGAAGAGGTCGCGGAAGAAATCGTGCGGATGACGGCGGTGCTGCGCGAGCACGGCGCAACCCGCATCCAGGTGTCGCGCAACGAGAGCGAGCGGCTGCGCTTCTGGTCGGGCCGCAAGAACGCGTTTCCGGCCGCCGGCCGGATCTCCGCCGACTATTACTGCATGGACGGTACCGTCCCGCGCCGCGCGATCGGCCCGCTGCTCGCACGCATCGAGCAGCTGGAAACGCGCTACGGGCTGCGCTGCATCAACGTGTTCCATGCGGGCGACGGCAACATGCATCCGCTGATCCTCTACAACGCGAACGATCCGGACGAACTGCACCGCGCCGAGCAGTTCGGCGCGGAAATCCTCGAATGCTGCGTGGAATTCGGCGGCAGCGTGACGGGCGAGCACGGCGTCGGCATCGAGAAGCTCAATTCGATGTGCGTACAGTTCTCGCCGCAGGAGCGCGATGCGTTCTTCGCGGTCAAGCGCGCATTCGATCCGGCGGGGCTGCTGAACCCGGACAAGGGCATCCCCACCCGCGCGCGCTGCGCCGAATACGGCCGCCAGCATGTGCGCGGCGGGCTGCTGCCGCACCCCGACCTGCCGCGTTTCTGAGCGTCGCGCGCGGCGTGCGGCCCGGTCCGGCGGCCGGCCCCCGGCGGCGCGGGCCGTCGGCGCGTGATACCGGGCTTAGGGATAGTCGCGATGTGGAATCGTGCCACCCCGGTACAATCGACCGAACAACAAGTCGAGGCAGCAACGGAACATGGAAGAGGACGACATCGTCGCCGGATGGGCCGAGCGCATCCGCGCGGCCAGCGCCGACGGCCGGCCACTGCGGATTCGCGGCGGCGGCACCAAGGACTGGTACGGCCAGGCGCTCGAGGGCGACATACTCGATACGCGCGCGTTTCAGGGCATCGTGTCGTACGACCCGGCCGAGCTCGTCGTCACGGTCCGCGCGGGCACGCCGCTCGCGCAGCTTGAAACGGTCCTCGCCGAGTGCGGCCAGATGCTGCCGTTCGAGCCGCCGCACTTCGGCCGCGCGGCCACCGTCGGCGGCTGCGTCGCGGCCGGGCTCGCCGGGCCGCGACGCGCCACCTGCGGCGCGCCGCGCGATTTCGTGCTCGGCGTCACGCTGATGAACGGCCGCGGCGACACGCTGCGCTTCGGCGGGCAGGTCGTGAAGAACGTCGCGGGCTACGACGTGTCGCGGCTGATGGCCGGCGCGCTCGGCACGCTCGGGCTGATGCTCGACCTGTCGATCAAGGTACTGCCGATGCCCGTCGCCGAGGTCACGCTGAAGTTCGAGATGAGCGCCACCGACGCCGTGCGCAAGCTCAACGAATGGGGCGGCCACCCGCTGCCCATCAGCGCCAGCGCATGGCGCAACGGCACGCTCGTGCTGCGCCTGTCGGGCGCCGAAGCGGCCGTGAAATCCGCGAAGACGCTGCTCGGCGGCGAAGTCGTCGACGCGGTCGAGGCCGAGCGCTTCTGGGCCGGCCTGCGCGAGCACACCGACCCGTTCTTCAACGGCATCCCGCCCGGCTATGCGCTGTGGCGCCTCGCGCTGCCGTCGATCACCGAACCGATGCATCTGCCCGGCACCCAGTTGATGGAATGGGGCGGCGCGCAGCGCTGGTGGATCACCGACGCCGACGCGCAGACCGTGCGCATGAGCGCAAAGCAGGCCGGCGGCCATGCGACGCTGTTCCGCGCGGGCGATGCGTACGACCGCAGCGCGGGCGTGTTCACGCCGCTCCCCGCCCCGATGATGAAAATCCACCGCGGGCTGAAGGCCGCGTTCGATCCCGCGCGCATCTTCAACCGCGGCCGGCTTTACCCCGATCTCTGAGGGCTCGATGCAAACGAACCTCGCCGATTTCATCCGCAATACGCCCGACGGCGACGAGGCCGACGCGATCCTGCGCAAGTGCGTGCACTGCGGGTTCTGCACCGCGACCTGCCCGACCTATCAGTTGCTCGGCGACGAACTCGACGGCCCGCGCGGACGCATCTACCTGATCAAGCAGATGGTCGAAGGCGCGCCCGTCACGCGCAGCACGCAGCAGCACCTCGACCGCTGCCTCACGTGCCGCAGCTGCGAGACGACCTGCCCGTCCGGCGTCCAGTACGGCCGGCTGGTCGAGATCGGCCGCAAGCACGTCGAGGCGCAGGTGCAGCGCCCGGCGCAGCAGCGCCTCGTGCGCCGCATGCTCGCGAGCCTCGTGCCGAACGCCGCGCTGTTCTCGCCCGTGATGCGGCTCGGCCAGCACGTGCGGCCGCTGCTGCCGAAGCGGCTGCGCGACAAGGTGCCGCCGCGCACGCGGCTGCTCGAATGGCCGCACCGCACGCATACGCGCAAGATGCTGATGCTCGGCGGCTGCGTACAGCCGTCGATGCTGCCGAACATCAACATCGCGACCGCGCGCGTGCTCGACGCGCTCGGCATCGAGACCGTCGTCGCGCCCGATGCGGGCTGCTGCGGCGCGATCCGCCTGCACCTGAACTATCACGACGAAGCGCTCGACGACGCGCGCCGCAACATCGACGCGTGGTGGCCGCATATCGAACAGGGGGTCGAGTCGATCGTGATGAACGCATCGGGCTGCGGCGCGACGGTGCTCGAATACGCCCACCTGCTGCGCGACGACCCGGCCTACGCGGAGAAGGCGCAGCGCGTCGTGGCGCTGACGCGCGACATCTCCGACGTGCTGCTCGCGTTCGAGGCCGAACTCGCGACGCTCGCGCGGCGCCGCGCGATCCATACGGTCGCGTACCACCCGCCGTGCACGCTGCAGCACGGCCAGCAATCGCGCGGCAAGGTCGAACGCCTGCTCGAGACGCTCGGCATCGACGTGCGGCTGCCGGCCGACAGCCACCTGTGCTGCGGCTCGGCCGGCACCTATTCGCTGACGCAGCCGTCGCTGTCGTACCGGCTGCGCAAGCAGAAGCTGCTGAAACTGCAGGCGCTCGAGCCGCAGATGATCGTCTCCGGCAACGTCGGCTGCATCGCGCATCTGCAAAGCGGCACGCAGATCCCGGTCGCCCACTGGGTCCAGCTCGTCGAGCATCTGCTGTACGGTTGACGCCGCTTCACGGCGATGACGGACGCGCGCCGGCGCCGGGCTCCGCGCGCGGCGTCCGTATAATGGGCGGACCGATGCGCCGCGTAACGCGGCGCCTCCGCTTCATGCCCGCTTCATGTCCGCTTCCGTGCCTGTCCTCGTGCCCGTCATGTCCGATCTCGCCGCCCGACTCGAATCCGTTCATCGCCGCATCGCCGACGCCGCCCGCGCGGCCGGCCGCGACCCCGCCACCGTTTCGCTGCTCGCCGTCTCCAAGACGTTTCCCGCCGCCGACGTGCGCGCCGCGCACGCGGCCGGGCAGCGCGCCTTCGGCGAAAACTACGTGCAGGAATCGATCGACAAGATCGACGCGCTCGCCGACCTGCGCGCCCAGCTCGAATGGCATTTCATCGGGCCGCTGCAGTCGAACAAGACGCGCCCGGTCGCCGAGCGCTTCGACTGGGTCCATTCGGTCGACCGGCTGAAGATCGCGCAGCGCCTGTCGGAACAGCGCCCCGCGCACCTGCCGCCGCTCAATGTGTGCGTGCAGGTGAACATCAGCGGCGAGGCGTCGAAGAGCGGCGTCGCGCCGGCCGACGTGGCGGAAGTCGCGCGCGCGGTCGCCGCCCTGCCGTCGCTGCGGCTGCGCGGCCTGATGGCGATTCCCGAACCGGCCGGCGATACCGCTGCGCAGCGTGCGCCCCATCGCGCGCTGCGCACGCTGTTCGACGCATTGCGCGCGGACGGCCTGCCGCTCGACACGTTGTCGATGGGCATGTCCGCCGATCTCGACGCGGCCGTGCTCGAAGGCGCGACGATCGTGCGCGTCGGCACCGCGATCTTCGGCGCGCGCGATTACGCGCACTGAGCGCCGCCCCTTTTCCGCCTTTCCGTTCACTCACTCGCTCAATCGGACATCATGAAAATCGCATTCATCGGCGGCGGCAACATGGCCGCGGCCCTGATCGGCGGCCTGATCAAGCGCGGCGTCGCCGCGGACGGCCTGTATGCCATCGACGTCAACGAGGACGTCCGCGCGCGCGCCGCGCAGCAATTCGGCGTGCGCACCGGCGCGGCCGCCGACGCGACGCTCGCCGGCTACGACGCGATCGTGCTCGCGGTGAAGCCGCAGGTGCTCAAGGATGTCGCGCAAGCGCTGGCGCCGCACCTGAAGTCGCAGCTCGTGATCAGCATCGCGGCCGGCATCCGCGGCACCGATCTCGCCCGCTGGCTCGGCGGCTACGCGCGCGTCGTACGCACGATGCCGAACACGCCCGCGCTCGTCGGCATGGGCGTGACCGGGCTCGCCGCGCTGCCGGGCGTCGATGCGACGGGCCGCGAACTCGCGTCGAACGTGCTCGGCGCGGTCGGCGAGATCGTATGGTTCGACGACGAATCGAAGCTCGACGCCGTCACGGCCATTTCGGGCAGCGGCCCGGCGTACGTGTTCTATTTCATCGAAGCGCTGCAGGAAGCCGCGCGCCAGCTCGGCATGAACGACGAACAGGGCCGCGCGCTCGCGGTCGCGACGTTCACCGGCGCCGCGCAGCTCGCCGCGCAATCGGGCGAACCGGCGAGCGTGCTGCGCGAGCGCGTGACGTCGAAGGGCGGCACGACGGCCGCCGCGCTTGCGTCGTTCGACGCGCAGGGCGTAAAGGAGGCGATCGTGCGCGGCGCGCTCGCGGCCGAGGCCCGCGCCAGGGAAATGGGTGACGAACTCGGCCGCGCGTAGGCGCGGCGACATCCGCCGGCGCGCCGGCGCCCGACGTAAAAAAAGCGGCCGTCAGGCCGCTTTTTTTTCAGGCGCAGCGCGCGGCCGCGTTCAGTTGCCGGCCAGCAGGTAATGGGCGGCGATGCCCGCGAACAGCACGCCGCCGAGCCAGTTGTTGTGGCGAAATGCCGCGAAGCACGGCATCCGCTCGCGGCCCTTGATCAGCGTGTAGTGATACAGCGCGCAGCCCGCCGCCGCCGCCCAGCCGGCCCAGTACGCGAGACCGAAGCCGAGCGTCACGCCGATCCACACGTAGATGCCGAGCGTCGCCGCATAGCACGCCATCACGGCCGCGACGTCGAAGCGGCCGAAGGTCAGCGCCGACGTGCGGATCCCGATCTTGATGTCGTCGTCGCGATCGACCATCGCATACTCGGTGTCGTACGCGACCGACCAGAAGACGTTCGCGACCAGCATCACCCACGCGATCGCCGGCACCGTGTCCTGCACGGCCGCGAACGCCATCGGAATGCCGAAGCCGAACGCGATGCCGAGATACGCCTGCGGAATCGCGAAGAAGCGCTTCATGAACGGATAGGAGCCGGCGACGAACAGCGCGACGACGGACAGCTCCTTCGTCAGCGTGTTGAGCGGCAGGATCAGCAGATACGAGATGAATGCGAGCGCGACGGCGATCGCGACGGCCTCCCATGCGCGGATCTTGCCGGACGTCAGCGGCCGGTCGGCGGTGCGCTTCACGTGGCGGTCGAAATCGCGGTCGGCGTAGTCGTTCATCGCGCAGCCGGCCGAGCGCATCAGCAGCGTGCCGAGCGAGAAGATCACGAACAGCGACCAGCGCGGATGGCCGTCCGACGCGATCCACAGCGCATTCAGCGTCGGCCAGAGCAGCAGCAGGCTGCCGATCGGCTTGTCCATCCGGACAAGCCGCAGATACAGGGGGAAGCGGGCAAGCATGGCGAAGCACCGGGAAGATAACCCCGGCATTTTAGAGCCGAGCGGCGCTTCGCGTCATGTCGCGGCCGCCCGGGGCCTGCCGCCGGCGACGGCAGACGAGCCGCCAGCGCCCGTCCCGTAAGGCCGCGCCGTGCCGCACGTCAATCAAGGGACTGATTCGATCCGGCCCGCACCGGAGCGGCCGGCCCTGCGCGGCGATGCCGCGCCTACGCCAGCAGCGACCGCAGCATCCACGCGGTCTTTTCATGCGTCTGCAGACGCTGGGTCAGCAGGTCGGCGGTCGGCTCGTCGCTTGCCGCGGCGGCGACCGGAAAGATTTCGCGCGCGGTGCGCACGACCGTCTCGTGCCCTTCGACGAGCTGGCGGATCATCTCTTCGGCCGCCGGCACGCCGTTCGCTTCCGGCACCGACGACAGTTTCGCGAAATCGGCGAATGTGCCCGGCGCGACGACGCCGAGCGTGCGAATCCGCTCCGCGACCGAATCGACCGCGAGCCACAGTTCGTTGTACTGCGCCTCGAACATCAGGTGCAGCGTATTGAACATCGGGCCCGTGACGTTCCAGTGGAAATTGTGGGTCTTCAGGTACAGCGTGAACGTATCGGCAAGCAGGCGCGACAGGCCTTCCGCGATCTTCCTGCGGTCCTTGTCGCCGATGCCGATGTTGATCTGTGCGGCGTTGCGCTTTCTCGACATGCTATGGACTCCTTATCCAGTGCACCGGAACGCACCCGGCGAATCCGGCGACCTTCCTGTTCCTGCATTGACCGCACGCGCGGCGCGCGCCGGCAGCATGGCGCACCGGGCGCCGGACTCAGGCGGCCGCGATCGCGCGCAGCGCCTGCGACACCAGTTCGGCCGCGCCGCCGATGAGGATCGCGAACCCGACCACGCGCCGCACGATCCCGGCCGGCGCGCGCACCCTCGGCGCCGCCAGCGCGGCGCGCATGTTCAACATCATTTGCGTCATGATCGTCACTCCTTCGACAAAACCCCTGCTCTGGAAGAAACGGCCGGCCGGATGGCCGGCCGTTTCCCGTTACTGCATGGCCGCCCTACCGCGCGGCGACGCTCACGCGAGGTCGAAGCGGTCGAGGTTCATCACCTTGTTCCAGGCCGCGACGAAGTCGCGCGCGAACTTCTCCTTCGCATCTGCGCTGCCGTACACCTCGGCCAGCGCGCGCAGTTGCGCGTGCGAGCCGAAGATCAGGTCGACCCGCGTGCCGGTCCACTTGACCTTGCCCGTCGCCCGGTCGCGCCCTTCGAACACGTCGTTCGCGGCCGACACCGGCTTCCATTCCGTGCCCATGTCGAGCAGGTTCACGAAGAAGTCGTTCGTCAGCGCTTCCGGACGATCGGTGAACACGCCATGCTTCGCGTCGCCGACGTTCGTGCCGAGCACACGCAGGCCACCGACGAGCGCAGTCATCTCGGGCGCGCTCAGCGTCAGCAGTTGCGCCTTGTCGACCAGCAGCGCCTCGGCCGGCGTCTTGTACGCGTGCTTCAGGAAGTTGCGGAAACCGTCCGCAACCGGCTCGAGCACGGCCATTGCGTCGATATCGGTCTGTTCCTGCAGCGCATCCGCGCGACCCGGGGCGAACGGCACCGTCACCGCGACGCCCGCGTTCTTCGCGGCCTGCTCGACGCCGGCCGCACCGCCCAGCACGATCAGGTCGGCGAGCGACACCTTCTTGCCGCCCGTCTGCGCGTCGTTGAACGCCTTCTGCACGCCCTCGAGCGTCGCGAGCACCTTCGCGAGTTCGGCCGGACGGTTCACTTCCCAGTCCTTCTGCGGCGCGAGGCGAATCCGCGCACCGTTCGCGCCGCCGCGCTTGTCCGAACCGCGGAACGTCGCCGCCGACGCCCAGGCGGTCGACACGAGCTGCGACACCGACAGGCCCGATGCCAGCACCTTCGCCTTCAGCGCGGCGACGTCGGCATCGTCGATCAACGGGTGGTCGACGGCCGGGATCGGGTCCTGCCACAACAGCTGCTCGGCCGGCACATCCGGGCCGAGATAGCGGGCACGCGGGCCCATGTCGCGGTGCGTGAGCTTGAACCAGGCGCGCGCGAACGCATCGGCGAACTCGGCCGGGTTCTCGTGGAAGCGGCGCGAAATCTTCTCGTAGGCCGGATCGAAACGCAGCGACAGGTCGGTCGTCAGCATCGTCGGGCGATGCTTCTTCGACGCGTCGTAGGCATCCGGAATCACGTCGCCGGCATCCTTCGCGACCCACTGGTGCGCGCCGGCCGGGCTCTTCGTCAGTTCCCACTCATAGCTGAACAGGTGCTTGAAGAAGTCGTTGCTCCACTGCGTCGGCGTCGACGTCCACGTGACTTCGAGGCCGCTCGTGATCGTATCCGCGCCCTTGCCCGTGCCGAACGTGCTCTTCCAGCCGAGGCCCTGCTGCTCGAGGCCGGCCGCTTCCGGCTCGGGACCGACGTTCGAGGCCGGGCCGGCGCCGTGCGTCTTGCCGAACGTGTGGCCGCCCGCGATCAGCGCGACCGTCTCTTCGTCGTTCATCGCCATCCGCGCGAAGGTCTCGCGGATGTCATGCGCGGCGGCGACCGGGTCGGGGTTGCCGTCCGGACCTTCCGGGTTCACGTAGATGAGGCCCATCTGCACCGCGGCGAGCGGGCTTTCGAGGTCGCGCTTGCCCGTGTAGCGGCTGTTCGGGCCGCCGCTCAGTTCCAGCCAGATCTTTTCCGAACCCCAGTAGACGTCGTCCGGTTCCCACGTGTCGACGCGGCCGCCGGCGAAACCGAAGGTCTTGAAGCCCATCGATTCGAGCGCGACGTTGCCGGTCAGGATCAGCAGGTCGGCCCACGAGATGTTGCGGCCGTACTTCTGCTTGATCGGCCACAGCAGGCGGCGCGCCTTGTCGAGGCTCACGTTGTCCGGCCAGCTGTTGAGCGGCGCGAAGCGCTGCTGCCCGCCACCCGCGCCGCCGCGGCCGTCGGCCGTGCGGTACGTGCCGGCGCTATGCCACGCCATGCGGATGAACAGGCCGCCGTAGTGGCCGAAGTCGGCCGGCCACCAGTCCTGCGACGCCGTCATCAGCGCATGCAGGTCCTTCCGCACCGCCGCGAGATCCAGCTTCCCGAATGCCTCGGCGTAGTCGAAATCCTTGTCCATCGGATCGGACAGCGCCGAATGCCGGTGCAGGATGTTGAGGTTCAGCTGATTCGGCCACCAGTCCTTGTTCGTCGTGCCGCCGCCAGCGGTGTGGTTGAACGGGCACTTCGTTTCGTTCGACATGCGATTTCTCCTTGGCTTGCTCGTCTGCCTCCATCGGTCCGCTCCGGCGTCATGCCGGGTGCGGTTCGTGGAGTGTCATTGCGGGGATGGGAAACGGAACAGGTCGGTCCTCCTGTCGTACTACGGGGTGTCGTGCGCGGCGATCGGCGTGCGCTCCCTCGGCGTGGCGCCGCCAGCGGGGCGCCCGGGAAAACGGCTGCCGGCCGGGGCCGCGCCGGTGGTGCGGGGGGTGTTCCAGCTTTCGGACATGCGATGCTCCCTCATGGCTAGACGTCGGTGAATCGGGGGAACAGGAAACCGGCGTGCGGGCGACGTTCAGCCACCATACACGCGGTCCGCCAGGTACGCGAACGCAATCGGACGCAGGCTGCGAACCACCGACCTGGCGCGATGTACGACCGCGTCGCGCGACGGGATGTTCCGCTGCGCGTGCTGCAATACCGACCGCATCATGACATCCTCCTTTGACGCTTGCATTCCACGTGCAGACCGGGCGCCGACACGACGCCGATCCATGTAGAGCATTCTATCTACATCTATCAATAATTTAAATTTAATAAATTTTATCTATGTGATAGAGAAAAATAAACGGGGTCGCAAGACCCCGTTCATCGTACCGCCACGCCTGCGTGCTACCGCCCGCTCAGTTCATCGTGGCCGGCATGTCGAGCTTCGCGACGCCCGGCAGATCGCACGCGGAAATCGCGTCGCTGATCGCGTCGATCGCGGGCATCCGCGTGAAGCTCTTGCGCCATACGAGCACGACGCGGCGGTCGGGCACCGGTTCGTTGAACGGCACGTACGACAGCAACTCGGCATCGGGGCCGTTCGCGCGCGGGCCGATCTCGGCGACCGACATGCGCGGCAGCACGGTGATGCCGACGCCGCTCGCGACCATGTGGCGGATCGTCTCGAGCGACGAGCCCTCGAAGGTCTTCTGGATGCCGTCGGCGGTCTGCGAGAAGCGCATCAGTTCCGGGCACACGCCGAGCACGTGATCGCGGAAGCAGTGGCCGTTGCCGAGCAGCAGCATGGTTTCCTGCTTCAGGTCCTCGGCATCGATCTCGGCGCGCTTCTCCCACGGATGGCCCGCAGGCAGCGCGACGACGAACGGCTCGTCGTACAGCGGCCGCACCATCAGGCCGGTTTCCGGGAACGGCAGCGCCATGATCGCGGCGTCGATCTCGCCCTGCTTCAGCAGTTCGAGCAGCTTCAGCGTGTAGTTCTCCTGCAGCATCAGCGGCATCTGCGGGACCCGCTGGATCATCTGCTTGACGAGCGTCGGCAGCAGGTACGGCCCGATCGTGTAGATCACGCCGAGACGGAACGGCCCGACCAGCGGATCCTTGCCCTGCTTCGCGATCTCCTTGATCGCGAAGGTCTGCTCGAGCACGCGCTGCGCCTGCGTGACGATCTGGTCGCCGATCGGCGTTACGCTCACCTCGCTCGCGCCGCGCTCGAAAATCTGCACGTTGAGCTCGTCTTCGAGCTTCTTGATCGCCACCGACAGCGTCGGCTGGCTCACGAAGCAGGCTTCGGCCGCGCGGCCGAAATGCCGTTCGCGCGCGACCGCGACGATGTATTTCAATTCAGTCAGCGTCATTGTGGGTCAATCAGGGATATACATGCGATAGGTTTAATTTATACACCCTGTGACACCGGTTCGCCAAGTTCTCTGTATATCGGAATACGTCGAACGGCCGTTTCAAACCCGGCCTCAGCCTGCGGATCAGGCCTTCAGGTACTGTTCCCGCGCGCCGAGCCAGCGCGCGAGATGCTGCGTGACGACGCCGGGGTACGCGGCGATCAGCCGCGTCGCGGCTTCGCGGGCCGGATCGATCAGCCAGCCGTCGGTCTCGAGGTTCGCAAAACGCAGCATCGCCGCGCCCGACTGGCGCGCCCCCAGGAATTCGCCGGGGCCGCGGATCTCGAGGTCGCGGCGGGCGATCTCAAAGCCGTCGGTCGTCTCGCGCATCGTCTTCAGCCGCTCGCGGCCGGCGATCGACAGCGGCCCCGTGTACAGCAGCACGCACACCGACGCCGCGGTGCCGCGCCCGACGCGGCCGCGCAGCTGGTGCAGCTGCGCGAGGCCGAAGCGTTCCGCGTGCTCGATCACCATCAGCGATGCGTTCGGCACGTCGACGCCGACCTCGATCACGGTCGTCGCGACGAGCAGCTGCACCTCGTTGCGCGTGAACGCGTCCATCACGGCCGCCTTGTCGGCCGGCGACAGCCGGCCGTGCACGAGCCCGACCTTCAGCTCGGGCAGCGCGGCGGCCAGCGTCTCGTAGGTCTCGACGGCCGTCTGCAGCTGCAGCGTCTCGCTCTCCTCGATCAACGGGCAGACCCAGTACACCTGGCGCCCCGTCAGCGCCGCCTCGCGCACGCGGGCGATCACCTCCTCGCGCCGCGCGTCGCCGACGAGACGCGTCAGCACGGGCGTGCGGCCCGGCGGCAGTTCGTCGATCGTCGAGACCTCGAGATCCGCGTAGTACGTCATCGCGAGCGTGCGCGGAATCGGCGTGGCCGACATCATCAGTTGGTGCGGCTGGAAATCGCGGGCGCCGTTGGCCGCGTTCGCGGCCTTCGCGCGCAGCGCGAGCCGCTGCTCGACGCCGAAGCGGTGCTGCTCGTCGACGATCACGAGGCCGAGCCGCGCGAATTCGACCGTGTCCTGGATGATCGCGTGCGTGCCGATCACGAGCTGCGCGGTGCCCAGCGCGGCCGCCTCGATCGCCGCCCGCTTCTCCTTCGCCTTCAGGCTGCCCGCGAGCCACGCCACCGTGACGCCGAGCGGCTCGAGCCACGCGCGCAACTTGCGTGCGTGCTGTTCCGCGAGGATTTCGGTAGGCGCCATCAGCGCGGCCTGGTAGCCGGCGTCGATCGCCTGCGTGGCGGCCAGCGCCGCGACGACGGTCTTGCCGCTGCCGACGTCGCCCTGCAGCAGGCGCTGCATCGGGTGCGCGAGCGTCAGATCCTGCGCGATCTCGTCGACGACGCGCGACTGCGCGCCCGTCAGCGTGAACGGCAGCGCCGCGTAGAACCGGGTCGTCAGCGCATCGGCATCGCTCGCCGTGCGGCGCGGCATCGCGGGCGCCGCGCGCGTGCGGCGCTCCTCGTGCGCGCGCTTGAGCGACAGTTGCTGCGCGAGCAGTTCCTCGAACTTGATGCGCGTCCACGCCGGATGCGAGCCGTCCATCAGCGCGGCCTCGTCGGAATCGACGCCCGGATGGTGCAGGATGCGCACCGCCTGCTCGAGCGACGGCACGCCGAGCGGCTTCAGGTAATCGCGCTCGATCTCGGGCGGCAGCAGCTCGGGCAGCGGCGTGCGCTCGACCGCGTTCTCGATCGCCTTGCGCAGATAGGCCTGCGACACCCCGGCCGTGCTCGGATAGACGGGCGTGAGCACCTGCGGCAGCGGCGCATCCGCCTCGACGACGCGCACCGCCGGATGCACCATCTCCATCCCGAAGAAGCCGCCGCGCACGTCGCCGCGCACGCGCAGCCGCTGGCCGACGGCCATCTGCTTGACCTGCGAGCCGTAGAAATTCAGGAAGCGCAGCACCAGGTGCTCGCCATCGTCGTCCTGGATCTTCACGACGAGCTGGCGGCGCGGCCGGTACGCGACCTCGTTGTCGAACACGACGCCTTCGGCCTGCGCGATGCCGCCCGGCAGCAGCTCGCCGATCGGCGTGAGCGTGGTTTCGTCCTCGTAGCGCATCGGCAGATGCAGCACGAGATCGATCGAACGCGTGAGGCCGAGCTTCGCGAGCTTGTCGGCGGTCTTCACGGGCTTGTCGGCGGCGGCCTTTTTCTTGCGCTTCGCGCCGGCCGCTCCCGCTGCGTCGCCCGCGGCGGCGTGTTCGGCGTCGGGCGCCGCGTCGGCCGCGGCCGGCTGCGCGAGCCGCCCGTCGGCGCCGCGCTTCGGGCCGGCGCGGCGCGGGGCGGCCCGCTCCGCCGCGTCGCGCTCGCCCGCGCCAGGTTCCGCCGGACCGTGCGCCGCCACGTCGCGCTCTCCCGCGCCGCGCGCGGGTAACACCCCATCCTCCGCGTCGAACGGATCGGCGGAATCGGCAACGGCAGCGGAGGAACGGCGTGGTGACACAGGCATCGGATCGTCTGGGTGCTTCGCAAGGCAAGTACAATAGCGGCTTTCACGTCGCCCGAACGAACGACGCCGGCCAGGCCGCGCATCCCGCCATCATAGCGGCTCGCGCGCCCCGATTACGCGTTTCCGCCCTGCCGGCGACGCCCGCCGGCCGTTTCGAACCAGCCCGCATGTTCACGCTTTCCGATTTCGATTTCAATCTGCCGCCCGAGCTGATCGCGCAAACCGCGCTGCCCGACCGCACCGCGAGCCGCCTGCTCGAGGTCGACGGCGCCGTCGAGCCCGCGCGCCTCGTCGACCGGCATTTCACCGAGCTGCCGTCGTGCATCGCGCCCGGCGACCTGCTCGTGTTCAACGATACCAAGGTGCTGAAGGCCCGCTTCTTCGGCCAGAAGGCCAGCGGCGGCAAGATCGAGGTGCTGGTCGAGCGCGTGACGGGCACGCACACGGCGCTCGCGCAGATCCGCGCGAGCAAGTCGCCGGGCGCCGGCACGACGCTGCGTCTCGCCGACGCCTTCGACGTGACGGTCGGCGAGCGCGTCGAGCCGTTCTTCACGCTGCACTTCCCCGCGCCGTGCCTCGAGCTGATCGAGCAGTACGGGCGCCTGCCGTTGCCGCCGTATATCGAGCACGATCCCGACGCGACCGACGAGACGCGCTACCAGACCGTCTACGCGAGCAACCCGGGCGCGGTCGCCGCGCCGACGGCCGGGCTGCACTTCGACCAGCCGCTGCTCGCGAAGCTCGACGCGATGGGCGTCGAGCGCGCGACGCTGACGCTGCACGTCGGCGCGGGCACGTTCCAGCCGGTGCGCGTCGACAACATCGCCGAGCACAAGATGCACAGCGAGTGGTACGACCTGCCGCAGGCGCTCGTCGACCGGATCGCCGCGACCCGCGCGCGCGGCGGCAACGTGATCGCGGTCGGCACGACGTCGATGCGCGCGCTCGAAGCGGCCGCGCGCGCGGCCGACGAAGCGGGCCGCCCGCTCGCGGCCGCGCAGGCCGAGACCGACATCTTCATCACGCCCGGCTACCGTTTCCGCGTGGTCGACCGGCTCGTCACGAACTTCCACCTGCCGAAGTCGACGCTGCTGATGCTCGTGTCCGCGTTCGCCGGCGTCGAGACGATCCGCGCCGCGTACCGGCACGCGATCGACGAACGCTACCGCTTCTTCAGCTACGGCGACGCGATGCTGCTCACGCGGCGCGACACACCGGAGGCGGCGGGCGCCTGAAGCGCGGCGCGCGGCCGCCCCGACGCTCCCGTCGGCCGGCCCGCGCCGGTCGCACGCCCCGTTTTTTTCACCGCCGCCGGCGTTCCGGCGGCGTTTTCAACATGCGCCGGACTGTTCTCCGGTAGCAAGGAGAATGACGCGATGACCGAAGGTTCATCCCACGATACGCACGCGCCCGTGCAGGACCGCCCGGCAAACGGGCTCGAATTCGAACTGCTGACGACCGACGGCCATGCGCGCCGCGGCCGGGTGAAGCTCAACCACGGCGTGGTCGAGACGCCGATCTTCATGCCGGTCGGCACGTACGGCACCGTGAAGGCGATCCAGCCGCGCGAGCTGCACGAGATCAACGCCCAGATCATCCTCGGCAACACGTTCCACCTGTGGCTGCGCCCGGGCCTCGACACGATCGACGCGCACGGCGGCCTGCACCGCTTCATGGGCTGGAACAAGCCGATCCTGACCGACTCGGGCGGCTTCCAGGTGTTCTCGCTCGGCGACCTGCGCAAGATCACCGAGGACGGCGTCACGTTCGCGTCGCCGATCAACGGCGACAAGCTGTTCCTGTCGCCGGAAGTGTCGATGCAGATCCAGAAGGTGCTGAACTCCGACGTCGTGATGCAGTTCGACGAATGCACGCCGTACGCCACCGACGGCGTGCCGACGACGCACAAGGAAGCGGCCGACTCGATGCGCATGTCGCTGCGCTGGGCGAAGCGCTCGCTCGACGAATTCAACCGGCTCGGCAACCCGAATGCGCTGTTCGGGATCGTCCAGGGCGGGATGTTCGAGGACCTGCGCGACGAATCGCTTGCCGGCCTGTCGGAACTCGGCTTCCACGGCCTGGCGATCGGCGGGCTGTCGGTCGGCGAGCCGAAGGAAGACATGATGCGCGTGCTGCGGCACGTGGGCCCGAAGCTGCCGGCCGACAAGCCGCACTACCTGATGGGCGTCGGCACGCCGGAGGACCTGGTCGAGGGCGTCGCCAACGGCGTCGACATGTTCGACTGCGTGATGCCGACCCGCAACGCGCGCAACGGCTGGCTGTTCACGCGCTTCGGCGACGTGAAGATCCGCAACGCGACGCACAAGAACTCGCTGAAGCCGCTCGACGCGAGCTGCACGTGCTACACGTGCCGGAACTTCTCGCGCGGCTACCTGCACCACCTGCACCGCGTCGGCGAAATCCTCGGCGCGCAGCTCAACACGATCCACAACCTGCACTACTACCTGCAGCTGATGAGCGAGATCCGCGACGCGATCGAGACCCATACGTTCGATGCGTTCCGCCAGCGCTTCGCGGAGGATCGCGCGAGAGGCGTCGACTGACGGGCCGGCCGCCCGCGCGGCGGCACGTCACATAGGACGTGTACTAATTGACGCGTTCCAGTGGCCAGCCGCGACCGCCAAATATTACAATTACCTTTCCATACACGCCGTAACGGTATCGGTTCGCGCTTTAACAGCTTGATCCGAAAGCGCATTTGCCGATCCGTTTGCGCATGGGGCCGGTGGTAGAATAACCGGCTTATTTTTCGATCTTCCCCTACGGAGAGACCAAGTGCCGTTCATTTCCAACGCGTTCGCGCAAGGTGCCGGTGGCGCCGAATCGAGCCTGATGAGCTTCCTGCCGCTCATCCTGATGTTTGCCGTGCTCTACTTCATCATGATCCGTCCGCAGATGAAGCGTCAGAAGGAGCACCGCAACATGCTCGCGGCCATGGCCAAGGGCGACGAAGTCGTCACGAGCGGCGGCCTCGTGGGCAAGGTGACGAAGGTCACCGAAGGCTACATCGGCGTCGAGATCGCCGAAGGCACCGAAATCACCGTGCAGAAGGCCGCTGTCACGACCATTCTGCCGAAGGGCACGATCAAGTCGCTGTAAGCCCTTCACCGAGCGTCCGGCTCCCCGCGCCGCGCCCGCCCGACCGAGGGGGCCGCCGCGGCGCCGGACGCGACGCTTTCACGCCAACCACCCGTTCGGCTCCCTCATGAATCGTTATCCACTCTGGAAATATGTCGTGATGGTCGTGGCGCTCGCCATCGGCCTTCTGTACACATTGCCCAACTTCTTCGGCGAAGCGCCGGCGGTGCAGGTGTCGAGCGGCAAGGCCACGGTCAAGCTCGACTCGACCACGCTGACCCAGGTCGAATCGGCGCTCGCTTCCGCGCAGATCACGCCGGACGACGTCACCTTCGAGAACACGGCGACCAACGCGAACATCCGCGTGCGCCTGAAGGACACCGATACGCAGCTGCGCGTCAAGGACCTGCTGCAGAAGTCGCTGAACGCCGACCCGAACGATCCGCAGTACGTCGTCGCCCTGAACCTGCAGAGTGCGTCGCCGCGCTGGCTGACCGCCCTGCACGCGCTGCCGATGTATCTCGGCCTCGACCTGCGCGGCGGCGTCCACTTCCTGCTCCAGGTCGACATGACCGGCGCGCTCACGAAGAAGCTCGACTCCGACGCGTCCGACGCACGCACGCTGCTGCGCGACAAGAACATCCGCGACGGCGGCGTAAGCCGCGTCGACCAGTCCGTCGTCGTCAACTTCAGCGATGCGCAGACGGCCGACCAGGCGCGCCAGGCGCTCGCCGCCTCGATCACCGAACTGCAATGGGCGACCCAGCCCGGCGGCGGCGGCACGCAGGTCGTCGGCACGTTCACGCCGGCCGTGCAGAAGTCCGTCGAGGACGCCGCGCTCAAGCAGAACCTGACGACGCTCCACAACCGCGTGAACGAACTCGGCGTGTCGGAGCCGATCCTGCAGCAGCAGGGCAGCGACCGCATCGTGGTCGAACTGCCGGGCGTGCAGGACACCGCGAAGGCGAAGGACATCATCGGCCGCACCGCGACGCTCGAGGCGCGCCTCGCCGACCCGATCAACACGCACCCGAACCCGAACGACCCTGTGCCGCCGGGCGAGGAGCTGTTCACGCAGGGCAACCAGGCGCCCGTGCTGCTGAAGAAGGACGTGATCTTCACCGGCGACCGCATCATCGACGCGTCGGCCGGCTTCGACGACCACCAGCGTCCGTCCGTCAACATCCGCCTCGATTCGGCCGGCGGCCGCTCGGTGCGCGCGGTGTCGCGCGAGAACATCGGCAAGCCGATGGCGATGGTGCTGTTCGAGAAGGGCAAGGGCGAAGTGCTGACGGTCGCGACGATCCAGTCGGAACTCGGCGACCGCTTCCAGATCACGGGCCAGCCGACGCCGCAAGCCGCGGCCGACCTCGCGCTGCTGCTGCGCGCCGGCTCGCTCGCCGCGCCGATGGACATCATCGAGGAACGTACGATCGGCCCGAGCCTCGGCGCCGACAACATCAAGATGGGCGTCCACTCGGTGATCTGGGGCTTCTGCGCGATCGCCGTGTTCATGATCGCGTACTACATGCTGTTCGGCGTGATCTCGGTGATCGGCCTGTCGGTGAACCTGCTGCTGCTCGTCGCCGTACTGTCGCTGATGCAGGCGACGCTGACGCTGCCCGGTATCGCCGCCATCGCGCTCGCGCTCGGCATGGCGATCGATTCGAACGTGCTGATCAACGAGCGCGTGCGTGAAGAACTGCGCGCCGGCCAGCCGCCGCAGCTTGCGATCCAGTCCGGCTACGCGCATGCGTGGGCGACGATTCTCGACTCGAACGTCACGACGCTGATCGCCGGCCTCGCGCTGCTCGCGTTCGGCTCGGGCCCGGTGCGCGCGTTCGCGATCGTGCACTGCCTCGGCATCCTGACGTCGATGTTCTCCGCGGTGTTCTTCTCGCGCGGGATCGTCAACCTCTGGTACGGCGGCCGCAAGAAGCTGAAGTCGCTCGCGATCGGCCAGGTGTGGAAGCCGGAAGGCGCCGCTGCCGCCGCCGCGTCGTTCTCCGACGCGGACGAATCGACCGATACCGCGCGCGCCGCGAAGCTCGCCGCCCCGGCGAAGGGCAACGCGCCGCGCGCCGGCAAGCCGCAACTGCGCAACCGTGCGCAGCAAGGCGTGTCGCCGAAGAAACCGGGCTCGACCCAATAAGGCCCCGGAGACGAGACCATGGAATTTTTCCGCATCCGTAAAGACATTCCGTTCATGCGGCACGCGCTGGTGTTCAACGTGATCTCGCTGGTCACGTTCCTCGCCGCCGTGTTCTTCCTGTTCCACCGCGGGCTGCACCTGTCCGTCGAATTCACCGGCGGTACGGTGATCGAGGTGCAGTACCAGCAGGCCGCCGAACTCGAACCGGTGCGCGCGACGCTCGGCAAGCTCGGCTACGCCGACGCGCAGGTGCAGAACTTCGGCACGTCGCGCAACGTGCTGATCCGCCTGCAACTGAAGGAAGGCCTCACGTCCGCGCAGCAGAGCGACCAGGTGATGGGCGCGCTGAAGGCGCAGAGCCCGGACGTCACGCTGCAGCGCGTCGAGTTCGTCGGCCCGCAGGTCGGCCGGGAGCTCGCGACCGACGGCCTGCTCGCGCTCGCCTGCGTCGTGATCGGCATCGTGATCTACCTGTCGTTCCGCTTCGAATGGAAGTACGCGGTGGCCGGCATCATCGCCAACCTGCACGACGTCGTGATCATTCTCGGCTTCTTCGCGTTCTTCCAGTGGGAGTTCTCGCTGGCGGTGCTCGCGGCGATCCTCGCGGTGCTCGGCTACTCGGTCAACGAGTCGGTCGTCATCTTCGACCGGATCCGCGAGACGTTCCGCCGCGAACGCAAGATGAGCGTGCAGGAAGTGATCAACCACGCGATCACGACCACGATGTCGCGAACCATCATCACGCACACGTCGACCGAAATGATGGTGCTGTCGATGTTCTTCTTCGGCGGCCCGACGCTGCACTACTTCGCACTCGCGCTGACGGTCGGCATCATGTTCGGCATCTACTCGTCGGTGTTCGTCGCGGGCTCGCTCGCGATGTGGCTCGGCATCAAGCGCGAAGACCTGGTCAAGGAAAAGAAGACCGCGCACGATCCGGACGATCCCAACGCCGGCGCGCAGGTGTAAGCACCGCGCCGTTTCGGCAAGGACCCAAACCGGCCCGTCGGGCCGGTTTTTTCATGCCCGCGCCGCCGTGCGACGCGCGGCCGGCCCGACCTGCGCCGTCACGCGCGTCGGCTACAATCGTCTCCGCCCTTCCCCGCGGCCTGACGGTCGCGTGCGGCCGGGCGCCCCTCGCCACCCGTTCGAGCCTGCTGTCCCGATGATGCCTGCCACGTTTATCGTTCGTCGCCTCGCCGCCTGCGCAACCGTCGCGGCCGTGCTGCTGCCGCATGCATCGGCGGCCGGCGCGCAACCGGCGTCCGCGCCGGCCGCCGCTTCGCTTCCCGCCGCTTCGCCGCCGCCGTCGCCCTGCCCGCACGACTGGGAACCGCAGCTCTGCGAACTGAAGGCGGCGGTCGAACTCCTGAAGAAGCAGCACCTGACCGACATCGACATCGGCGCGCTGCTCGACGCCACGGTGCACGACGGCATCAAGACACTGCCGTACGCACGCTTCTTCAACGCGAAGGAGCGGCTGGAGCAGCTCGACGACGAGCGGCGCGCGCGCGACGGCACGCCGGGCATCGGGATCGTGTTCGAGACGCGCCCCGACGGACTGCACATCATCGACGTGATTCCCGACGCGCCCGCCGAGCAGGCCGGCGTGCGCCCCGACGATCTCGTGGTCGCGATGAACGACAGGAGCGTCGTCGGCATCGACAGCGCCGAGATCGTGAAACTCGCGAAAGGCGACGCGGGCGTCCCGCTCAGGCTCACGGTGCAGCGCGGCCCGCAACACACGGTGCTGAACTTCGCGCCCGTGCGGGCGATCGTCAAGCCGCATCCGGCGATCGCGAAACGGCTCGACGGCGACATCCTGTACACGCGGCTGTCGAGCTTTCCGGAGCCTGCGGTCGGCGACTACATCGACGCGGTGCAGGCCGCGCGCCGCACGGGCCCGCCGGTGAAGGGCATGATTCTGGATCTGCGCATCAATGGCGGCGGCGCGCTCAATGCGGCGATCGGCATCACCGCGCTGTTCGCCGGGCGCGACCGCACCGCGATGGTGACGGTCGAGCGCGACGACGCCCACCGCCGCCGCTACACGACCAACTGGCCCGACTACGAACTGCCGGTCATGCACGGGCAGGACCCGCTCGCGCCGCTGCAGGCCGACGACTGGTGGCGCACCGTGCCGCTCGTCGTGCTCGTCGACGGGCAGAGCGCGTCGGCCGCCGAGGCGACCGCGGCCGCGCTGAAGGACCTCGGCCGCGCGAAGCTGCTCGGCATGCCGACCTACGGGAAGGGGCTCGCGCAGACGGGCGTCGACCTGATCGACGGCACGCGCCTGAATTTCACGTTCGCGCGCAACCTGCGGCCGAACGGCTGCCCGATGGACGGCTACGGCGTCGTGCCGGACTGGCTCGTGCCGCCGCGCCGAGACTCGGACGTCGACGGCGTGCTGCTGTGGTACCGGGAAGCCGACCTCGCCCGCGCACCGTATGCGGACCGGCTGGCGCCCGACCCGTTCGCGCAGGTGCGCAAGGACCGCCAGAAGCTGCGCGACGCGCGCGTGCGCGCGAAGGTCGACACGTCGAGGAGCGCGGCCCTGCCGCAACGCGCGTTCGGCACGGCCGCCGACTGGCAGCTTCGGCAGGCGCTCGCCGCGCTCGCGGGGCGCCCGGTGCGCACCGTCGACGCGCCGGCGCGACTGATGCCCGCGCAGCCGGTGTGCGAGCGTGCCGGCAGCTGACGCGCCGCCCGCTCAGCGGAACCCGAAGCGCCGGCGCAACACCACCAGCGCCACGAGGCTCAGCACGGCCGCGAACATCAGGTAAAAGCTCGGTGCGGTCTTCATCCCGGTCGCGCGGATCAGCCACGCGATGATGAACGGCCCGAAGCCGCCGAAGATCGTCACCGCGACGTTGTACGCGAGCGACATCCCGGTCGTGCGCGTCTGCACCGGGAAGACCTCGGACAGCAGGCCCGGCAGCGCCGCGAAATAGCCCGTCATCAGGAACGCGAGCAGCACCTGCAGCGCGATCAGCGTACCGAAGCCCGGATGCGCGACCAGGTACGCGAACGCCGGGTAGATCAGCACGAGGATGCCGACGGCCGGCGCGATCATCACGCGCACGCGGCCGTAGGTGTCCGACCAGTGGCCCACCAGCGGCGCGAACGCCATCTGGATCACGCCGACGACGAGGATCGCCGCGAACGCGGCCGACGGCGCGAGGCCGAGCTGCTTCACGCCGTAGGTCGGCATGAACAGCACGAGATAGGTCGCGACGGTGCCGAGCACGACCGCGCCCATCGCGGCAACCAGCCGCGCCTTGTGCGACGCGAACGTGTCGCGTAACGGGTTCGCGGTGCCCTCGGCGGCCAGGAACTCGGGCGTCTCGTCGACCTTCTTGCGGATGTAGTACGCGACCGGCCCGAGCAGCAGCCCGAAGAAGAACGGCACACGCCAGCCCCACGACGCCATCTGCGCGGCCGTGAGCTGCGCGTTCAGCACGGTGCCGAAGCCGGCGGCGAGCAGCGTCGTGAAGCCCTGGCTCGCGACCTGCCAGCTCGCGAAGAAGCCGCGCCGCCCCGGCACGTGCTCGGCGAGGAACGCGGTCGCGCTGCCGAACTCGCCGCCGGCCGAGAAGCCCTGCATCAGCCGCGCGGCGACGAGGATCAGCGGCGCCGCGACGCCGATCGTGTCGTAGGTCGGCAGCACCGCGATGATCAGCGTGCCGACCATCATCAGCAGGATCGACAGCGTGAGCGCGGCCTTGCGGCCCGCGCGGTCGGCATACGCGCCGAGCACGATCGCGCCGAGCGGCCGCATGAAGAACGACACGCCGAACGTGCCGAGCGTGAGCAGCAGCGACACGGTGTCGTTGCCGGCCGGGAAGAACAGCTTCGCGATGGTCACCGCGAAGAAGCCGTAGACGACGAGATCGAACCACTCGAGCGCATTGCCGATCGACGCGGCGACCACCGCGCGCCACACGCGCGGCGACGAGGCAATGGAACGGGACTGCGTGGCGGCATGCATCGGCGATCTCCTTGTCGTTGTACGTTCTGTGTGCGGCGGCCGTCCAGCGCCATCGGCTTGCCGCCGCGCCGCGAACGGCGCTCGGGCGATTATAGGCGCGCAAAAAAAAGCCGCCGCCCCCGTAACGGGAAGGCGGCGGCTGGCGCGCGGCCGGTCGGCCCGGCCGGCGACGTTACTGCTGCTTGACGGCTTCGGCCGTGATCAGCAGCTTCGTCTTCATCTTGAAGCCGTACTGCTTGCCGTAGTCGAGGCCGAAATCGTCGCGGTTGAATTCGCCGACGGCGTCGACGCCGCACACTTCACGCTTGAGCATCGGGTGCGGCATGCACTTGAACGAGTCGATCTTCAGCGTCAGCGGCTTCGTGACGCCGTGCAGCGTCAGGTTGCCGACCACCGCCACCGGCTTGTCGCCGTCGAACTTGATCGTGCCCTTGTAGTTCGCCTGCGGGAACTTCGCGACATCGAAGAAATCGTTCGTCTGCAGATGCTCGTCGAGCTTCGCGCTGCCCGTGTGGATCGACGCGATGTCGGTCGTCACGTCGACCGTGCCCGTCTTCGCTTCGCGATCCAGCGTCACGCTGCCGCTCGACTTGTCGAACTTGCCGCGCCAGACCGACAGGCCGCCGAAGTGGTCGGCCTCGAAGCTCGGGTACGTGTGGCTCGGGTCGAACTGGTACGTCGCGCTTTCGGCAAACGCCGAGAACGACAGCGATGCAGCCAGCGCGCCCGCGGCGATCATCAGATGCTTTTTCAATTCATTCTCCTTGGAACGGCGCCGCGCCCCCGGGCGCGGCAATCGGGTGATGCGACAGCCGCCGCTTACTTCGTGGCGACGAGATGGAACTTGATCTGCACTTCATCCGCGACGACCGACGTGTCCTTCCACTCGCCGGTGCCGACGTTGAACGTCGAACGCTTGATCGGCAGCACGCCGTCGAACGTCTGCGTCGCGCCGCTCTGCGTGACCGTGACGGGCACCGTGACGGTCTCGGACTTGCCCTTGATCGTCAGCTTGCCAGTCACGTTGTACTTGTTGCCGCCGGCCGGCGCGATCGCCGACGACACGAACGTCGCCTGCGGATACGTCTTGGCGTCGAACCAGTCCTTGCCGGCGACCTGGTCGTTGTACATCTTGTCGCCGAGGTCGTAGCTCGCGACGTCGATCGTCATCTGGGCGCTGCCCTGCGCGGCTTTCGCCGGGTCGAACTTCACCTGGGCGGAAAACTTCCGGAACGCGCCTTCGGTCGGCACGTTCATCTGCTTCGACACGGCGGACACCTTGCTCTTCGCGAGATCGACGTCGGCATGCGCCGCGCCCGACGCGACGAACGACACCGCGGCGAGCGCGGCCAGCATGGAGCGGGAGAAAGACACTTTCATGGGATCCTTCATTTGGCAAAGGGAAGCATCCGCGACAGCAGGCCGTCACGGTCCAACAGCTGGTGCTTGAGCGCGGCGAGCACGTGCAGCGACACGAGCGCAAGCAGAATGTAATTCAAGGATACGTGAAGCGTCTTGAAGGTTTCCTTGAGCACCGGATCGGGGTCGATCAGCCGCGGCAGCGGCACGATGCCCAGGTAGACGACCGGAATGTTCGACGCCGAGCTGTACAGGTAGCCGGTGACCGGAATCACCAGCATCAGCACGTACAGCAGAAAATGCACGCCGTGCGAGGCCGCCCGCTGCCACGCGGGCGTGGCGCCCGGCAGCGCCGGCGGCACGTGGGTCGCGCGCCACAGCACGCGGATGACGGCCAGCGCGAACGCGGTCACGCCGATCCACTTGTGCCACGAGAAGTACTTCAGCTTCGTCGGCGTGAAGCCGGGGATGTCGGTCATCACCCAGCCCAGCGCGAAGCCGCAGATGATCAGCAGCGCGATCAGCCAGTGCAGCGCGATCGCGGTCTGCGTATAGCGCACCGGCCTGGCCGGCAGCGAATTCGATGCCATCTTGGATTCCTCAGTTCAGCGAACGGCCGCGCCGGCGATTCGTCCGACGCTTGTCAAGGGCGCCATGCTACCGCAACCTTTTGACACGCGCGGACTCTGAAAACAGGCGTGTCAGCCGGCTGACGGTTTCCTGTCATGTTACCGACCGGTCACCGGACACGCGATCGTTGACGCACCGAAAAAGGCCTTTTGGTAAGATTGGCGCGGGTTCCGGCCCCGTCGACGCATCTCCCCGACCGTCGCACAACCGCCCTTTCCATGCAACGAAACGACCTGATTGCCTGTCACGAGTGCGACGCACTGTTGCACAAACCGCGCCTCAGCGGACGTGAATCCGCGCGCTGCCCGCGCTGCGACGCGCTGCTCTACCGCAACAGCGCCGCGCAGATCGAGCGGATCTGCGCGCTCGCGCTCGCGGCGCTGATCACGTTCACGATCGCGCAGGCGTTCCCGATCCTCGAAATGGACGTGAACGGCAATCGCGTGCAGACGACGCTGATCGGCGCGATCGATTCGCTGTGGCACCAGGACATGGCGATCGTCGGCGTGATGGTGTTCTGCTCGACCGTGCTGTTCCCGCTCGTCGAAATGGCCGCGCTGCTGTACCTGCTGCTGCCGATCCGCCGCGGCGTCGTGCCGCCCGGCTTCAACCTGGTGCTGCGCGCGATCGAACTCGTGCGGCCCTGGGGGATGATCGAGGTGTTCATGCTCGGCATTCTCGTGACGATCGTCAAGATGGTCAGCCTCGCGCGCGTCGTGCCGGACGCCGCGCTGTTCGCGTTCGCCGCGCTGACGCTGATGATCGCGGTCGTGCTGATGTTCGATCCGCGCACGCTGTGGGACATCGCCGACGACCTGCGCGCCGGGCGCACGGGCGCGCAGGCCGACGCCGACGCCGACGCCGCGCTGCCGGACGCCACCCGCCGATGACGATCCCGACCGCCGCCCGCGAGGGCTACGCCAGCTGCCACGTGTGCGGGCTCGTGCAGACGCTCGAGCGCCCGCACGCGCACTGCGCGCGCTGCGGCAGCGCACTCCATTTCCGCACGCCGAACAGCATCATGCGCACGTGGGCGCTGCTGATCGCGGCCGTGATCCTCTACATTCCCGCGAACCTGCTGCCGATCATGCGCACCGCGTCGATCGTCGGCTCGCAGGAAGACACCATCATGAGCGGCGTCATCTACTTCTGGGTGTCCGGCGACTGGCCGCTCGCCGTGGTGGTGTTCGTCGCAAGCATCCTCGTGCCGATGCTCAAGCTCGGCGTGCTGCTGATCCTCGTGATCAGCACGCAGCGCGGCGCCACCTGGCGGCCGTTGCAGCGCACGCGCCTGTTCCGGATCGTCGAGCGCATCGGCCGCTGGTCGATGCTCGACATCTTCGTCGTGACACTGACCGTCGCGCTCGTCCATTTCCGTTCGCTCGCCGTCATCACGGCCGGCCCCGGCGCGCTTGCGTTCGGTTCCGTCGTGATCCTGACGATGCTCGCGTCGATGCAGTTCGATCCCCGCCTGATCTGGGATCCAGTCGAAACCTCAGGGAATCACCATGAATAGTCCACAAGGCCCGCAGCACGACGCGCCCCGGCCGCCCGATCCGACGATCTCGACGAAAAGCGGCTGGCTGCCGTCGCTCGTCTGGCTCGTGCCGCTGATCGCGGCGCTGATCGGCATCGGCCTCGTGATCAAGTCCGTGCGCGAGCGCGGCCCGGAAATCACGATCAGCTTCCACAGCGCCGAGGGACTCGAGCCCGGCAAGACCCAGGTCAAGTACAAGGACGTCGAGATCGGCATGGTCAAGACGATCACGCTGTCGAAGGACCTGTCACGCGTGCTGGTCCAGGTGCAGCTCAAGAAGGAAGCGGAGGACTTCGCGGTCAAGGGCTCGCGCTTCTGGATCGTGCGGCCGCGCGTCGGCGCGACCGGCGTGTCGGGGCTCGGCACGCTGCTGTCCGGCGCGTACATCGGCGTCGACGCCGGGCGCGGGCAGGACACGCTGACCGACTTCACGGGCCTCGAGACGCCGCCCGCCGTCACGGGCGACCAGAAAGGCACGCAGTACGTGCTGCGCGGCGATTCGCTCGGCTCGATCGACATCGGCTCGCCCATCTACTACCGCCGCGTGCAGGTCGGCCAGGTGGTCGGCTTCTCGCTCGACAAGGACGGCACGGGCGTCACGTTCAACGTGTTCGTCAATGCGCCGTACGACCAGTACGTCGGTGTGAACTCGCGCTGGTGGCAGGCGAGCGGCGTCGACCTGCGGCTCGATTCGAGCGGCCTGAAGCTGAACACGCAGTCGCTCGCGACGGTGATCATCGGCGGCATCGCATTCCAGACGCCGCCGAGCCAGGACAGCGGCGCGACCGCGCCGAACAACACGACGTTCCGCCTCGCGTCCGACGAGAGCGACGCGATGCGCGATCCGGACGGCCAGCCGCTGCAGGTCGTGATGAACTTCAACCAGTCGCTGCGCGGGCTCGCCGTCGGCGCGACGGTCGACTTCCGCGGCATCGTGCTCGGCGAAGTGACGAACATCGGCATCGACTACGATCCGAAGGCGAAGAATTTCACGATGCCGGTCACGATGAACGTGTATCCGGAGCGCCTCGGCCGCCGCTTCCGCGAGACGATCGGCAGCAAGGGCGAACCGGCCCGCCGCGAGATCGTCGAGCGGCTCGTCCAGCACGGGCTGCGCGGCCAGCTGCGCACCGGCAACCTGCTGACGAGCCAGCTGTACGTCGCGCTCGACTTCTTCCCGAAGGCGCCGGGCGTGAAGATCGACACGACGCGCCAGCCGCTCGAGCTGCCGACCGTGCCGAACTCGCTCGACGAGCTGCAGCTGCAGGTCGCCGACATCGCGAAGAAGCTCGACAAGGTGCCGTTCGACCAGATCGGCGCGAACCTGAACAGCGCGCTGTCCAACGCCGACAAGCTGTTCAAGCAGCTCGACACGCAGGTCGCGCCGGAAGCGCGCGACACGCTGACGGCCGCGAAGCAGACCTTCTCGACCGCCGAGGCGACGCTGCAGCAGGATTCGCCGCTGCAATCCGACGTGCGCGGCGCGCTGAAGGAGCTCACGCGCACGCTGCAGTCGCTGAACGCGCTCGCCGACTATCTGGAGCGCCACCCCGAATCGCTGCTCAAGGGCAAGCCAGGAGATCAACCATGACGACGACACGCGTGAACGGTTTCGCGCGCGCCGCGGCGGCGGCCTTCGCCGCACTCGCGCTCGCCGCGTGCAGCTCGCCGCCCGCGCGGTTCTACACGCTCAGCCCGGCCGACGCCGCCGCGCCGCTGCGCACCGCGCCGGCCAACCCGGCCTTCCTGATCGAAGTACCGTCGGTCGGCGTGCCCGAGCAGGTCGCGAAGAACCAGCTGGTCGTGCAGAAGAACGCCGCGCAGGTCGACGTGCTCGAGCAGGAACGCTGGGCGTCGCCGCCCGCCGACGAGATCCGCCGCGCGCTGTCGGACGATCTCGCCGCGCAGCTCGGCACGATCGACGTCGTGAATTCCGCGTATCCGCCCGGCGTGCCCGTGTACCGGATCAGCGTGAACGTGCAGCGCTTCGAGTCGTGGCCCGGCAAACGCGCGGCGGTCGACGCCGTCTGGAGCGTGCGCTCGCTCGCCACGCAGGCCGTGATGACCTGCCGCACCAGCGTCGCGGAATCGGTGGCCGACGGTTACGACGCGCTCGTCGCCGGCCACCGGCGCGCGCTCGACGTGATTGCCGCGCAAGCCGCGGCCGGCGTGCGCGCGATGGCCGCGCGCCGCGGCACGCCGGTCGCCGCGGGGCCCGCGCCCGGCGGCAAGACGGCCGCCGTGCCGGTCGTGCCGTGCCCGGCCAATCCGGCGCCGGGCGGCAACGCCGGCGCCTAGCCCGGGCGCGCGGCGCGCAGGCGACCGCCCGGCACGGCGTCCGTTAGCGCGCCGCGGCCGCCCCGCGCTGTTCGCCGGCGCTCGCCGGCGGCGGTCGGCACAAGCCGGCCGCGACGCGCGTCGCGGTCATCGGCCGATCGGCGACTTTGCATTGTTTGGCAAAGTCGGCCGGAACCGGCGACATGCAACGCGGTCGGCTTGCGTTTTCCGTCGCGATTGACGATCCTACGCACTTTCAGGCCCGCGCCGTTCGTCGTGCGCGCCAGCCAGCGGCGCCGGGGCGCGTTCGGCCCGACCGCCGTGCCTCCCGGCGCCTGCACGCGATCGGCGTGCAACGCAGCGGGGCAGCCGCATCGCGGGTCGCCGCGCATTGTCCGGCCACCGCCCCGTCTCACCCGTTCTCCCCGGCGCCGCGCCGTTTCCCCGGCCGGCATCCCGAACCCGCCCGTCCAGGGCTTTCGCTATTCCGCTTATGTTTCGTTCCCTGACGACCCTGATCAAGAAGTGGCGCGCGTCGCGCAATGCCGGTCACCAGCTCGATGCGTTGCTCGCGCATGCCGACGCCGATGCGTCGTATGCCGAACGCAGCGAGTGGCTGATCGAGCTCGCGCACTGGCTGCGCCGCACCGGCGCGATGGCCGCGCAGGACGCGTCGGCCGATCGCGACGCCGACGTGCGCGCATACCCGGCCCACGCACGGCTGCGCTACCTGTTCCATGTGCTCGACCGCAACCCCGCGTGGAAGGCGCACGCCGCGCGCATCCTGCGCGGCATCCTGCGCGAGTGCGACGGCATCTCGCTGCTGTGCGACGCCGGCATGCCGGTGCACTCGGGCTTCTTCGGCGCGCTGTTCGAGCGGATCGACTCGTCGCTGATCCCGCCCGCGCCGAACCGCCGGGAGCTGTCGGCGCTGTTCACGCTGATGTTCCCGACGCCTGACGACGCCCAATGGATCGACGCGCTGCCCGACGACCTGCTCGCGCGCCTCGCCGACCTGATCTCGTTCGACGTCACCGAGGAGGAGCGCCACGAGCCGGGCTCGTTCTCGCGTGACCTGCTGGCCGCGCTGCACAACCTGACCTGCCAGATCAGCTCGACCGGCCTGTCGCAGACGGTGCGCAGCCGCCTGTCCGACGACGATGCGCGCAAGCCGCTCGAAACGCAGCCCTTCTACCGCCTCACGCGCGCGATGCTCGCGGTCGAGACCGCGCACGCGGCGGTCGAGGACGGCGGCGACCCGAGCAAGCTGCTGCACGAGGTGAACTACCTGCGCGTGCTGCTCGACGAATGCCGGATCGCCGTCGACGACGTATTCGCGCACCTGTATCGCAACGGCGTGTCGGTCGACATCGTGTTCCAGGTCGAGCGGATGCGGATGCGCATCCTGCGCGCCGAAACGCTGCTGAACGCGTGGATGGCCCGCGACGACCTGCACGGGATGGCGCGCCTGACGGCGGAACTCGTCGACGCGAACCAGAACAGCCAGAGCGTGACGCACCTCGTGCGCAGCAACTTCTCGCTGTTCGCGCGCAAGCTCGTCGAAACCAACGCGGACACCGGCGAGCACTACATCTCGCGCGGCCGCGCCGAATACCTGAAGATGCTGCGGATGGCCGCGGGCGGCGGGCTGGTCACCGTCGTGACCGTGTGCGTGAAGTTCGCGATCACGGGCGCCCACCTGCAGTCGATGCTAGAAGGCCTGCTCGCCGGCATCAACTACGCGGCCAGCTTCATGCTGATGCACTTCCTGCACTTCACGCTCGCGACCAAGCAGCCCGCGATGACCGCGCCGACGCTCGCGCGCGAACTCGACGGCACCGGCCACGAGGAAGGCGTGAAGGCGTTCGTCGCGTCGGTGATCGCGCTGATCCGCACGCAGGCCGCCGCGATTTCCGGCAACGTGCTCGTCGTGCTGCCGGTGTGCCTGCTGGTGCAGTTGTTCGCGGGCAACGTGCTGCACGCGAACCTGATCTCGCCGCAGAAGGCGCACGCGACGCTGCACTCGTTCTCGCTGCTCGGGCCGACGCCGCTCTACGCGGCGCTGACGGGCGTGCTGCTGTGGGCATCGAGCCTGCTCGCGGGCTGGGCCGACAACTGGTTCGTGCTGCACCGGGTCGGCGACGCGCTCACGTACAACCGCCGGCTGCGTCTCACGCTCGGCGTCGCCGGCGCCGCGAAGCTCGCGCATTTCTGCCGGTCGAACGTCGCGGGCGTGGTCGCGAACGTCGGCCTCGGCCTGATGCTCGGCCTCATCCCGGCGATCGTCACCGTGTTCCTGTTCCCGTTCGAGGTGCGGCACGTGACGCTGTCGGCCGGCTCGATCGGGATCGCGCTCGGCGTGCTGGGCAAGGGCGCGCTCGGCACGCCCGAGCTGTGGTGGGCCGCCGCCGGCGTGCTCAGCATGGCGATCCTCAACGTGCTCGTGAGCTTCGCGCTCGCGTTCACGATGGCCGTGCGCTCGCGCAGCCTGCGCCCGACCCGGGTGCGCGCGCTCGTCGCCGCGATCGTCCGCACGGTGCTGTCGAATCCGCTGGCCCTGCTCTGGCCGGCCGGCGGCCAGGCCGCGCGCGCCGGCCAGTCGGGCTCGCACTGAGCCCGCGGCGGCGCGGCGGCGCCCGGCCGGGCATCGCCGCGCCCGCCTCCCGGCGCATGCAAATGGCCGTTCGACCGGCGTCCGCACGCCGAAACGCCGGCCCCGGTCGCCCGCGCCGCGTACAATAGTGGACTTTTGCACGTCCTCACCCGCCTTATGTCCTCGCCCACCCTGTTCGAATTCTTCGCCCCCTGCCCGCGCGGCCTCGAAGCGGCGCTTGCCGCCGAGCTGGCCGAAATCGCCGGCCGCCATCTGAACGGCGCGCCGTTCACCGCGGGCGCGCAGGTGCCGGGCGGCGTCCATTTCAGCGGCGGCTGGGCCGCCGGCATGGCCGCGAACCTCCATTCGCGGATCGCGAGCCGGATCCTGCTGAAGATCGCGCACCGCGCCTACCGCAACGAGCAGGACGTCTACGCGCTCGCGCTCGAGCAGCCGTGGGAGCGCTGGTTCGCGGCAACGCAGACGCTGCGCGTCGACATCACCGCGATCAAGTCGCCGCTGAAGAGCCTCGAATTCGCGACGCTGCGCGTGAAGGACGCGATCTGCGACCGGATGCGCGACAAGACCGGCGCGCGCCCGAGCATCGACACGGGTGCGCCTGACGTGCGCGTGTTCGCGTTCCTGACGGCCAACGAGTGCACGCTCTACCTCGACACGTCGGGCGAGCCGCTGTTCAAGCGCGGCTGGCGGCTCGACAAGGGCGCGGCGCCGCTGCGCGAGAACCTCGCGGCCGGCATCCTGCGCCTGACGGGCTGGACGCCCGGCACCGCGCTGTATGACCCGATGTGCGGCAGCGGCACGTTCCTCGCGGAAGCCGCGCAGATCGCGCTCGGCGTGGCGCCCGGCGTCGAGCGCCGGTTCGGCTTCGAGAAACTCAAGCAGTACGACATCACCGCATGGCAGGGGCTGAAGGTCCCGGCGCTGGATGCGAAGCGCGCGGCGCGCGGCAGGCGCAACGATACGCTCGGCGTGTACGGCAGCGACATCTCCGGCGACATGCTCGAGAAGGCGCGCGCGAACCTCGAGCGCGCGGGCGTGCCGTCGGTGTGGCTCAAGCAGGTCGATGCGCGCGGGATGACGCCGCCGTGCGACGGGCCGGGCATCCTCCTCGCGAACCCGCCGTACGGCGAGCGGATCGAGGTACGCGGCCGCAGCGCGCGCGGCGAAGTGCGCGAAACCGGCCGCAACCGCGGCAACGACGACGCGTTCCGCCGCACGCACACCGACGCGCCGGACAGCGAATTCTTCAACGCGCTCGGCGATGCGCTGAAGCAGCGCTTCACGGGCTGGCAAGCGTTCCTGCTCACGTCCGACCGGTCGCTGCCCGGCCAGTTGCGACTGCGCGAATCGGCGAAGACGCCGCTGTTCAACGGCGCGCTCGAATGCCGGCTGTTCCGCTTCGACCTGATCGCCGGCAGCGTGAAGGCGCGCCCGGCCGCGCCGGAAGGCGACGCCTGAGCCGCAGCGCCCGGGCTCCGAACGGGTGGCCTGCACGGCCGCCGCTGCATCACTCGTAACGCCGCCGAAGCCGCACCTGCGGTTTCCGCGGCGTTCCCTTTTCAGCGCCTCGACGTCTTCCCGCACTGCGTCGTGAACGGCAGCACGCGCCCCGTTTCGGGCAGCGCCTTCCGGAGCGACGACACGACCGGCCACCCGCATCCCGCGCTCCATCTCCGGGCCGGCCATCCGCCCATCGTGCGTGACGGCCGGCTTCACGGCGCCCTCGCGCGGCCCGACGCGGCCGCTCGCGCACGACGCTCGGCTTCCCCCTGACGGCATACGCCGCGCGACGACCCGCCTGCGCGGCGGATCGTTCTGCGCCCCTTCTTCGACGAGGTCGACCCGCGACGGATCGTCGTCAAACCGTTGCCTGGCAGGGGTGACAACTCTACTGACAATACGGTGTCAGCAGCCCGCGGTCACACTTCAATCCCGGCGCAATGCAGCGCCGGCATCCCTACCGAACCCGAACGACAAGGAGCTCGTCATGACGTCCGCAACTGCCACCGCCACCCTGGAGCGCGCGATCGCGTGGTTCGACATTCCGTCCCTCGACTTCGACCGGGCGATCCGCTTCTACGAGACCGTGCTGCAAACGACGCTGCAGCGCACGGTGATCGGCGGCGTGCCGATGGCCACGTTCGAGCGCGAGGCGTCGAGCACGGGCGGCAGCATCGTGTTCGATCCGCAGCAGATGAAGCCGAGCGCGAACGGCGTGCTCGTCTACCTGAACGCCGGCGATTCGGTCGTTGCCACGCTCGAACGCGCGAAGCGCGCGGGCGGCGCGGTGCAGGGCTCGGTCGTCGAGCTGCCGAACAACTACGGCTACATCGGCTACCTGATCGATACCGAAGGCAACCGCGTCGGCCTGCACGCGCCGAAATGCCACTGAGCGCACCGGCCGTCGGGCCGGCGCGGCGCTATCATCGCGAAGTCCCCACTGCCGCAGGAGTCGAGGTGCCGTCATGACCCGCCGCGCCGACCGCCTGTTCCAGATCGCCGAGCTGCTGCGCGGGCGTCGTCTCACGACCGCGCAGCAACTGGCCGACTGGCTGTCGGTGTCGCCGCGCACGGTCTATCGCGACGTGCGCGACCTGCAACTGTCAGGGGTGCCGATCGAAGGCGAAGCCGGCATCGGGTACCGGCTGAACCGCAACGCGAGCCTGCCGCCGCTCACGTTCACGGCCGAGGAGCTTTCGGCGCTCGCCACCGGCGCGCGCATGCTCGAAACCTGGGGCGGGGCGCGCTTCGCGAGCGGCGCGCGCTCCGCGCTCGCCAAGATCGCGTCGGCAATGCCGGCCGACAAGCGCACGGCGCTCGACCGCCTGCCCGTGTTCGCACCGTCGTTCCACATCGACGAGACGTTCTGCGCGAAGGTCGACGCGATCCACCAGGCCATCGACACGCGCCACGTCGTCGGCTTCGACTATCGCGACCGGCTCGGCGCGCACTCGCAGCGCCGCGTATGGCCGCTCGGGCTCGTCTACTGGGGCGGGCGCTGGACGATCGGCGCGTGGTGCGAGCTGCGCGGCGATTTCCGCACCTTCGACATCGCCCGGATGGGCGACATCACCGTGCACGAGCAGTTTCCGGACATGGAAGGGCGGCGGATCGCCGATTACATGCGGATCGCGGAAGCGCCGATGCGCTGACCGCGCGAGACGGCCGGCACGCACTGCTTGCCGGCGCGCCGCCGCAACGCGCCCGGGCCGTGCCCACGCCCCGGCCCGCTCCCGGCCTACTCGCCTAGTCGCCGAACACCACCGTCCGCTTCGGCCGCTCGTCGACATGCAGCGAAAACACGTCGGGCCGTGCGTAATGCCCGACCACGTCGAAGTCGTAGCGGGCCCGCACGAGCTCGTCGGTATCGATGCGCGCGGTCACGAGCCCGGCCTCGCCGATCAGCGGCGCCGTCAACAGGTCGCCGAGCGGCCCGACGATCACGCTGCCGCCGCGAATCAGCGGCCGCTCCGGGTCCCAGCCCGGCACGTCGATGCCGAGCGCGCGCGGCGACGGCTGCACCTGGCACGCGCTGATCACGAAGCAGCGCCCCTCGTGCGCGATGTGTCGCATCGAGCTTTGCCACACGTCGCGCTCGTCGACGGTCGGCGCGCACCAGATCTGCACGCCCTTCGCGTACATCGCACAGCGCAGCAGCGGCATGTGGTTCTCCCAGCAGATCGCGGCGCCCGCGCGGCCTGCGGCGGTATCGACCACCGGCAGCGTCGAGCCGTCGCCCTGCCCCCAGATCAGCCGCTCGGTGCCGGTCGGCATCAGCTTGCGGTGCTTCGCGACGAGCCCGTCGCGCGGATCGAAGAACAGCGCCGTGCAGTACAGCGTGCTGCCGCCGCGCTCGATCACGCCGACCACGAGGCTCGCGCCCGTGCGCTGCGACAGCGCGGCCAGTTCGTCGGTTTCGGGCCCCGGCACCTCGATCGCCTGCGCGGCGTAGCGCGCATACGCGTCGCGGCCCTCGGGCAGCCGATAGCCGAGCCGCGTGCCGAAGATCTCGCCCTTCGGATAGCCACCGAGCACGGCCTCGGGCAGCACGACGAGCGATGCTCCGCTGTCGCGGATCGCGGTTTCGTAGCCGAGGATCGTGTCGAGCGTGGTGCGCGTGCCGGCGGGCGATGCGCCGATCTGAAGTGCCGCGATGACGGATGTGGACATGAGGGCGTCTCCGGTGAATGGGGTATCGCCATCTTTATCGATAAGATGTCATCGATCAAATCGATAGAACGATAAGTGTCATGAATCTGGATGATATCGCCCGCCTCGACCTGAACCTGCTCAAGGTATTCGAGGCACTGTACGAGGAAGGCGGCGCGAGCCGCGCGGCGCTGCGGCTCGGGCTCACGCAGTCGGCGGTGAGTGCGGCGCTGGCGCGGCTGCGCGTGATCTACGCCGATCCGCTGTTCGTACGCACCGGCCGCGGGCTTGCGCCGACGCCGCGCGCGGACGAACTGAAGCCGATCCTGTCCGATGCGCTCGACCGCTGCCGCGCAAGCCTCGCGATTGCCGCCGACGGCGGCGACCGGGTCGGCCGCACGATCTCGATCGGGCTGTCGGACGACTTCGAGATCGCGCTCGGCCGCGCGCTGATCAATGCGGTCGCGCGGGAGGCGGCCGGCATCCGGCTGATCTTCCGGCAGACGCACAGCGGCATCGCCGGCGACGCGCTGCTGCGACACGGCGTCGATCTCGCGATCGCGTCGGGCGGGTTTTCGGCGAACGGGCTCAGCCGGCGCGCGGTCGCGACGGGCAGCTATGCGTGCCTGATCGATCCGGCCGCCCGCACGCGGCCGCCGCGCACGCTGACGCTCGCCGATTTCCTGCGGCGCGACCACCTGCTCGTGTCGTCGGGCGGCGTGATCGGGATCGTCGACGAAGCATTGGCCGCGCTCGGCCACAAGCGGCGCGTTGCTGCATCGACCACGCATTTCGCCGCGTTGCCGTACCTGCTCGCCGGCTCCGACGCGGTGGCGACGATTCCCGCGCATGCGGCGCACGCGATCGCGCAATCGACGCCGTTGCGCGCACTCGCGTGCCCGGTCGACCTGCCGCGCTATCCGGTGGAAATCGGCTGGCGCACGAGCACGCAGCGCGACCCGGCGATCGTGCGCGTGCGCGACACGATTGCCGCGTGCGTCGCGAACCGGGTCGCGCCCTGAAGCGAAACCGGGCCGGGGCGAGCCGCCGGCAGGAACGATCCCTGCCCGGCGTAGCTGGATTGGCAGGGTTCGGGCCCGGAATGTCGCCGATGCCGGCCGGCTTGCGCGGTTCGGGCCGGTCGGGCCGCCCGTGAAGCGCCCGGCCGCGTTGCCGGGCGGGAACGACGCCACCGCCGCCGGGCCCGGCTCCACCGGCCGCCGCGCCTGCGCGCCGCCGGCGCCACCGCGCGCCGGCGGGACGGGCAGTCCACGAGGGTCGGATTCGTCTGATGAAGCGACCGGCAACGTTCGGTCGCAACCGGTAAAATGCCGAACCATGAAACCCGAAATCTGGACCCCGCATGTGACGGTTGCCGCGCTCGTCGAGCGCGCCGGCCGCTTTCTCGTGATCGAGGAAGAAACCTCGACGGGCCTGCGCATCAACCAGCCGGCCGGTCATCTCGAGGCCGGCGAGACGCTGGCCGACGCCGTGATCCGCGAAACGCTCGAGGAAACCGCGCACCCGTTCACGCCCGACGCGCTCGTCGGCGTCTATCTCGCGCACTACGACCGACCCGGCACCGCCGGCGCGACCTACCTGCGCTTCACGTTCTGCGGCACGGCCGGCGAGCCGGTCGCGGGCCATGCGCTCGACGAAGGCATCGTCCGCACGCTGTGGCTGACGGCCGACGAACTGCGCGCGTGCAGCGACCGTCACCGCTCGCCCGCGGTGATGCGCGGTGTCGACGACTACCTCGCCGGGCGGCGCATCCCGCTCGATTTCGTGCACACGCATTCGGTGGCGCCGCGCCCCGATGCATTCGAACGTCAGGCGGTCAGCAAATGAGCCGGCGCCGTGTAGTGGTAGGCATGTCGGGCGGCGTCGATTCGTCGGTGACCGCGTGGCTGCTGAAGGAACAGGGCTACGACGTGGTCGGCCTGTTCATGAAGAACTGGGAAGACGACGACGACGGCGAGTATTGCTCGACGCGCCAGGACTGGATCGACGTCGTGTCGGTGGCCGACCTGATCGGCATCGACGTGGAGGCCGTCAACTTCGCGGCGGAATACAAGGACCGCGTGTTCGCCGAATTCCTGCGCGAGTACTCGGCCGGCCGCACGCCCAACCCCGACGTGCTGTGCAACGCGGAGATCAAGTTCAAGGCGTTCCTCGATCACGCGATGTCGCTCGACGCGGAAATGATCGCGACCGGCCACTACGCGCGCGTGCGCGAGCGCGACGGGCGTTTCGAGCTGCTGAAGGCGTTCGATCATACGAAGGACCAGTCGTACTTCCTGCACCGCCTGAACCAGGCGCAACTGTCGAAGACGATGTTCCCGCTCGGCGAGATTCCAAAGACGAAGGTGCGCGAGATCGCCGCGCAGATCGGGCTGCCGAACGCGAAGAAGAAGGACTCGACCGGCATCTGCTTCATCGGCGAGCGACCGTTCCGCGATTTCCTGAACCGCTACCTGCCGACCCAGCCCGGCCCGATGAAGACCCCCGACGGCAAGATCGTCGGCGAGCACATCGGCCTCGCCTTCTACACGTTCGGCCAGCGCAAGGGCATCGGCCTCGGCGGCAGCAAGAGCGGCAGCGGCGAACCGTGGTTCGTCGCCGCGAAGGACATCGCGTCGAACACGCTGTACGTCGTGCAGGGCCACGATCATCCGTGGCTGCTGTCGCGGCAGCTCGTCGCCGGCAACGTGAGCTGGGTCGCCGGCACGCCGCCCGCCGAAGGCTTCGCGTGCGGCGCCAAGACGCGCTACCGGCAGGCCGACGCGGCCTGCGCATTCGGCGCCGCGACGCCCGGCCCGGCAGGCGAGCCGCGCTTCTCGCTCGCGTTCGACGACGCGCAGTGGGCCGTCACGCCCGGCCAGTCGGCCGTGCTGTACGACGGCGAGATCTGCCTCGGCGGGGGCATCATCGAAGCCGCGGCCGCCGACATGGCGGCGCGCGACACGCTCGCGGCCGCACGCTGATGCGGATCCGGCCGCGCGAGCCGCGCCGGCCGGACCCGCCCGCTCCGCTCGTCGCCCGCTTCACGCCGCACCGCTGCGCCGCGCACGGTTAAGTGCCGCCCGGCACGGGTCGCGCCGGACGCCATTCAATCGCGACGCGGCTTTCCGCGCCGGCCCCGCACCGCGTGCCGGCTCGCCTCCATACCGCCCTCCCCGCGCCTGCCGGCAGCCGCCGGCTCCGCAACGCGAGCTTCACGACACCCGTAGTAGACTCTCGACCATCGTGGGCGCCGGCGGCGACGGGTACGGCACGGGCAGCATGCCCGCCGGGCCTGCGCGACGCCTCGGGCGCCGACCTGCCGGCCGCCGCGCAACCCTGGCGACGTGACGGCCATCCGAACAATTACGATGGAGTCCCCATGTTTTCCCGACGCTATATCGCGATGTGGTGCGCGGTCCTGCTGTTCGTGGCCGTCGCGGCGCTCGCCGCCCGGCACGCGCTCGCGTGGCCGTGGCTCGTGATCCCGGCCGCCCTCGTCGCACTCGGCCTGTACGACCTGAAGCAGGACCGCCACGCGATCCTGCGCAACTATCCGCTCTGGGGCCACTTCCGCTTCCTGTTCGAATTCATCCGACCTGAAATCCGCCAGTATTTCGTCGAGGACGACACCGACGAGAAGCCGTTCTCGCGCGCGCAGCGCAGCCTCGTCTACCAGCGCGCGAAGAACGTCGCCGACAACCGCCCGTACGGCACCGAGCTGAACGTGAAGGCCGTCGCGCACGAATGGATCAGCCACTCGCTCGCGCCGACCAGGCTGCCGAACCACGATTTCCGCATCCGCGTCGGCGCGAATCGCGCGCAACCGTACGACATCTCGATCTTCAACATCTCGGCGATGAGCTTCGGCTCGCTGTCCGCGAACGCAATCCGCTCGCTGAACCTCGGCGCGAAGAAAGGCGGGTTCGCGCACGACACGGGCGAAGGCTCGCTGTCGAAATACCACCGCGAGAACGGCGGCGACATCATCTGGGAAATCGCGTCCGGCTACTTCGGCTGCCGCAACGACGACGGCACGTTCAACCCCGACAAGTTCGCGAAGCAGGCCGCCGATCCGCAGGTCAAGATGATCGAGGTCAAGCTGTCGCAGGGCGCGAAGCCGGGCCACGGCGGCGTGCTGCCGGCCGCGAAGATCACGCCGGAAATCGCCGAGACGCGCGGCGTGCCGATGGGCAAGGACTGCATCTCTCCCGCGACGCACTCGGAGTTCTCGACGCCGCGCGGGCTGCTCGAATTCGTCGAACGGCTGCGCACGCTGTCGGGCGGCAAGCCGACCGGCTTCAAGCTGTGCATCGGGCATCCGTGGGAATTCTTCGGGATCGCGAAGGCGATGCTCGAAACGGGCATCGTGCCGGACTTCATCGTCGTCGACGGCGCGGAAGGCGGCACGGGCGCGGCGCCGCTCGAATTCACCGACCATGTCGGCGTGCCGCTGCAGGAAGGGCTGCTGCTGGTGCACAACACGCTCGTCGGCATCGGCGTGCGCGATCGCGTGAAGATCGGCGCGAGCGGCAAGATCATCACCGCGTTCGACGTCGCCCGTACGCTCGCGATCGGCGCGGACTGGGTGAACTCGGCGCGCGGCTTCATGTTCGCGGTCGGCTGCATCCAGGCGCAGACCTGCCACACGGGCCGCTGCCCGACCGGCGTCGCGACGCAGGACCCGGTGCGCCAGCGCGCGCTCGTGGTGCCCGACAAGGCGGACCGCGTGTACAACTTCCACCGCAATACGCTGCACGCGCTGCAGGAACTCGTCCAGGCGGCCGGCCTCGCGCATCCGTCGGAACTGCGCGCGCACCATATCGTGCAGCGCGTCGCGCCGCACGAAGTCCGGCTGATGTCGCAGTTGCTGAAGTACCTCAAGCCCGGCTCGCTGCTCGACGGACAGACCTGCGGCTTCACGCTGTACGACAAGTGGTGGCCGATCGCGCGCAGCGATTCGTTCACGCTCGGCGACGCCGTGTACGCGTCGATCGATTGACGCGGCCGGCCGCACCGCACCGGTGGCGGCCGCGGCTCGCGCAGCAAAAAGAAAAGCGCCCCGCGGGGCGCTTTTCTTTCGTCTGCCGAATGCGCGAGTGAATCCGGACGCCGCGGCTCAGTTCTGCGGCAGCGTATCGGCGAACGACTGCCGCTGCTGCAGTTTCACGAAGTGCTTGTCGAGATTCGGGTGGCGATCGCGCCAGTTGAGCTCGGGCATCCGGAAGTCGAGGTAGCCGAGCGCGCAGCCGAGCGCGATGTCGGCGAGCGTGTAATGATTACCGACGCACCACATCTTGCCGCCGAGCCCCTGCGACATCGCGACGAGGCCGTCGTCGATCTTGCGTTGCTGGCGCGCGATCCAGCTCGGGCTGCGCTGCGCCTCGTCGCGCATCGTATGTTCGACGCGAATCGCGACTGCCGCCTCGAGCACGCCGTCGCCCAGCGCTTCCCAGCAGCGCACCTCGAGGCGCTCGCGACCCGACGGCGGAATCAGCTTGCCGACCGGCGACAGCGTATCGACGTATTCGCAGATCACGCGGGAATCGAACACCGCGGCGCCATCCTCCATCACGAGACACGGGACCTTGCCGAGCGGGTTCGATGCATGAATGTCCGTCTCCGGCGCCCATACGTTCTCGAGCTCCAGCTTGTAGTCGATCTTCTTTTCGGCAAGCACGATCCGCGCCTTTCGGACGTACGGGCTGCTGAGCGAACCGATTAATTTCATCATCTGCCTTTTTAAGGGAACCGCCGAGAGTATACGTTGTCGCCGATCATAACCGGCCAGCGGCGCACGGTAGAAAATCGCCCGGCCGGCCTGTGGATGGTTTGCAACAACCGTCGCGCGGGCCTTCCGGCGCGGTTCGCAGCCGCCCTCTCACGCGTGGCGTCCCGCGGCGCTACAATCGCACGATGAATGCGCCCCTCGATACCGCCATCGCCGTCGACGTCTACCGCCAGCGCCGTGAACGCGTGCTCGCCGCACTGCGCGCCGCGGGCGGCGGCGTCGCCATCGTCCCCACCGCGCCGGAACTGCTGCGCAACCGCGATACGACCTACCCGTACCGGTTCGACAGCTACTTCCACTACCTGACGGGCTTCACCGAGCCGGATGCCGTGCTCGTGCTGAACGCGGCCGCGCCGCACGGCGCGCCGCAGTCGATCCTGTTCTGCCGCGGCAAGAATGCCGAGCGCGAAATCTGGGAAGGCTTCCACTACGGGCCCGACGCCGCGCGCGACGGATTCGGCTTCGACGCGGCGTTCGCGGTCGACGTGATCGATACCGAGATGCCGCGCCTGCTCGCCGATGCCGGAACCGTGCACTACCGGTTCGGCGCGTCGGCCGACTTCGACCGCCAGCTCGCAGGCTGGATCGATGCGGTGCGCGCCCTGGCCCGCACGGGCGTCGCCGCGCCGGACGCGCTGCTCGACCTCACGCCGCTGCTCGACGACATGCGGCTCGTGAAGGACGAGCACGAGCTCGCGGTCATGATGCGCGCCGCGCACATCTCCGCGCTCGCGCATCGCCGCGCGATGCAGGCGTGCCGCCCCGGCGTCCGCGAATACGAACTCGAAGCCGAGCTGCTGTACGTGTTCCGCAAGCACGGCGCGCAGTCGCCCGCGTACGGCTCGATCGTCGCGGCCGGCGCGAACGCGTGCGTGCTGCACTACCCGGCCGGCAACGCGGCCGCGAAGGACGGCGACCTGATCCTGATCGACGCCGCATGCGAACTCGACGGCTACGCGTCGGACATCACGCGCACGTTCCCGGCCAACGGACGCTTCTCGCCCGCGCAGCGCACGCTGTACGACATCGTGCTCGCCGCGCAGCAGGCAGCGATCGACGCGACGCGCGCCGGCGTGCCGTTCGAGGCGCCGCACGACGCCGCGGTGCGCGTGCTCGCGCAGGGGCTGCTCGACACCGGCATCATCCCGAAAGCACGTTTCTCGAACGTCGACGACGTGATCGCCGAGCGCGCCTACACGCGCTTCTACATGCACCGCACCGGCCACTGGATCGGCATGGACGTGCACGACTGCGGCGACTACCGCGAGCGGCTCGCCGCGCGCGACGGCAACGGCGCGCTGCCGTGGCGCACGCTGAAGGCCGGCATGACGCTGACAGTCGAGCCCGGCCTGTACGTCCGCGCGGCCGACGACGTGCCGCCCGAGTACTGGAACATCGGCATCCGCATCGAGGACGACGCGATCGTGCGCGAGCACGGCTGCGAACTGATCACGCGGGGCGTGCCCGTCGCCGCGGACGAGATCGAAGCGCTGATGCGCGCGGGCGCATGACCGGCTGCCGCCGACCGTTACCTCCGTTTCACGAATCAAGATGACGACCGCCTCCTCCCCGGCCACGCCGGACTACGACCTCGCCGTCGTCGGCGCGGGCCCCGTCGGGCTCGCGCTCGCCGGCTGGCTCGCGCGCCGCAGCGCCACGCGACACGCGTCGATCGCGCTGATCGACGCGCGCGAGCCGGCCGCGAGCGCAAACGACCCGCGCGCGATCGCCGTATCGCACGGCAGCCGCGTGCTGCTCGACACGCTCGCATGGCCCGCCGACGCGACCCCGATCGAACACATCCACGTTTCGCAGCGCGGCCACTTCGGTCGCACGCTGATCGACCGCGACGAGCACGGCGTCGCCGCGCTCGGCTACGTCGTGCGCTACGGCGCGATCGTGCAGGCGCTCGCGGGCGCGGTGCGCGGCACGCGCGTCGACTGGCTCACGTCGACCACCGCGCGCGCGCCGCAGCAGGATGCCGACGGCGTCACGCTGACGCTCGACGGCCCGCAGGGCGAGCGCACGCTGCGGGCGCGCATCGTCATCAATGCCGAAGGCGGGCTGTTCCAGGAACACGAAGCCGATGCCGGCAAGCATCGCCGCGACTACGGGCAGACCGCGCTCGTCGGCACGGTCACGGTATCGGCGCCGCGCCCGAACGTCGCCTGGGAGCGCTTCACCGACGAAGGCCCGCTCGCGCTGCTGCCGCTCGGCGGGCCGCGCCAGGCCGAGTACGCGCTCGTCTGGTGCTGCACGCCCGACGCAGCGGCGCGCCGCGCCGCACTGCCCGACGACGCGTTCCTGCGCGAACTCGGCAGCGCGTTCGGCGCGCGCATGGGCGACTTCGTCGCGATCGCGGGCCGCGCGTCGTTCCCGCTCGGCCTGAGCGCCGCGCAGACGCTCGTCAGCGGCCGCGTCGCGATCGTCGGCAACGCCGCGCAAACGCTGCATCCCGTCGCGGGCCAGGGGCTCAACCTCGGGCTGCGCGATGCGCATACGCTCGTCGACACGCTGTCCGCGCAAGGCTTCGAAACGACCGCGCTGGCCGCCTTCAATGCGCGCCGCGCGCTCGACCGGCGCTTCACGATCGGTGCGACCGACACGCTGGCGCGACTGTTCACGATCGGCGCGGGCCCGCTCCCGCTGCTGCGCGGCGCCGCGCTCACCGCGCTGGAATTCGTGCCGCCGCTCAAGCAGGCGATCGCGCGCCAGATGATGTTCGGCCAGCGCAACTGACGCGCAGCACGCACAGCGGCGCCATACAAACCGGGTCAAATCGGCGGGGCACGGGAATACGGTAAAATGCGCGTTTCCGTCTGCCCTTTCCCTGCCCGCGCCTGTCGCGGGCGGTGCCATTGCGATGCCCGTTATCGGCCCTCACGTATTGCGTAACAACCTGTTCGTCGCCCCGATGGCCGGCGTGACGGATCGTCCGTTCCGCCAGCTCTGCAAGCGGCTCGGGGCCGGTTACGCCGTGTCCGAGATGGTCGCCTCCAACGCGCAGCTGTGGAAAAGCGCGAAGACGATGCGACGCGCGAACCACGAAGGCGAGGTAGAGCCGATCGCGGTGCAGATCGCGGGCGCCGATCCGGCGATGATGGCCGAGGCGGCCCGCTACAACGTCGACAACGGCGCGCAGATCATCGACATCAACATGGGCTGCCCGGCGAAGAAGGTCTGCAACGTCGCGGCCGGCTCCGCGCTGCTGCAGAACGAGCCGCTCGTGCAGCGGATCGTCGAGGCCGTCGTCGCGGCGGTCGGCACGGGGCCCGATGCGGTGCCCGTCACGCTGAAGATCCGCACGGGCTGGGATCGCGAGCACCGGAACGCGATCACGGTCGCGCGCCTGGCCGAAGCCGCCGGCATCTCGATGCTCACCGTGCATGGCCGCACCCGCGCCGACCTGTACCGCGGCGACGCCGAATACGAAACCATCGCGGCCGTGAAGGCCGCCGTGCGGATTCCGGTGGTCGCGAACGGCGACATCACGTCGCCCGCGAAGGCGAAGGCCGTGCTCGATGCCACGGGCGCCGACGCCCTGATGATCGGTCGTGCCGCGCAAGGTCGGCCGTGGCTGTTCCGCGAAATCGATCATTTCCTGCAAACCGGCGAGCTGCTGCCCCCGCCGCGGATCGACGAGATCCAGCACGTGATGAACGAGCACCTGGAAGACCACTACGCTTTCTATGGCGAATTCACGGGAGTCCGTACTGCGCGCAAGCACATCGGCTGGTACACTCGCGGCCTTTCCGGTGCCAACGGGTTCCGGCACAGGATGAACACGCTCGATTCCTCCCGCGAGCAGCTCGCCGCCGTCAATGCATTCTTCGAGGCGCAAAAAGCGCTGTCGGACCACCTCGTCTACGTCGATGACGAAGAGGAAAACGGCCAGGGCGAGTCGGACGACCATAACCAGTTAGCAGCATGAGCAAGCACAACATCGAACAATGTGTCCGCGAGAGCCTGGACGTGTATTTCCGGGATCTAGACGGCTCCAATCCGCACGACGTCTATGAAATGGTGATGTCCTGCGTCGAAAAGCCGATGCTCGAGGTCGTGCTCGACCAGGCAGGCGGCAACCAGTCACTCGCCGCGGAGTACCTCGGCATCAACCGCAATACGCTGCGCAAGAAGCTGCAGCAGCACGGCCTGCTGTAGGCAGCCGTCCCGTCCCCGTTTCCCTGGCTATTGGTGGTTCCATCATGATCAAGCAAGCGCTCATTTCCGTTTCCGACAAGACCGGCATCGTCGACTTCGCGAAGTCGCTGTCCGACCTCGGCGTCAAGCTGCTGTCGACGGGCGGCACCGCGAAACTGCTCGCCGACGCGGGCCTGCCCGTGACCGAAGTGGCCGATTACACGGGCTTTCCGGAAATGCTCGATGGGCGCGTGAAGACGCTCCACCCGAAGGTGCACGGCGGCATCCTCGCCCGGCGCGACCTGCCCGAGCACATGCAGGCACTGGAACAGCACGGCATCCCGACGATCGACCTGCTCGTCGTGAACCTGTACCCGTTCGTCGCGACGATCGCGAAGGACGACTGCACGCTCGCCGACGCGATCGAGAACATCGACATCGGCGGCCCGACGATGCTGCGCTCGGCCGCGAAAAACCATCGCGACGTGACGGTCGTCGTCGATCCGGCCGACTACGCGGTCGTGCTCGACGAGATGAAGGCGAACGGCAACGCGGTCGGCTACGCGACCAACTTCCGCCTCGCGACGAAGGTGTTCGCGCACACCGCGCAGTACGACGGCGCGATCACGAACTACCTGACGAGCCTGACCGACGAGCTGAAGCACGCCTCGCGCAGCGCCTACCCGGCGACGCTGAACATGGCGTTCGACAAGGTGCAGGACCTGCGCTACGGCGAGAACCCGCACCAGAGCGCGGCGTTCTACCGCGACCTCGCGACGCCGGCCGGCGCGCTGGCGAACTACCGCCAGCTGCAGGGCAAGGAACTGTCGTACAACAACATCGCGGATTCGGACGCGGCATGGGAATGCGTGAAGACGTTCGACGCGCCGGCCTGCGTGATCATCAAGCATGCGAACCCGTGCGGCGTCGCGGTCGGCAACGATTCGGCCGATGCGTACGCAAAGGCGTTCCAGACCGACCCGACTTCCGCGTTCGGCGGCATCATCGCGTTCAACCGCGAAGTCGACGAGGCGGCTGCGCAAGCCGTCGCGAAGCAGTTCGTCGAAGTGCTGATCGCGCCGTCGTTCTCCGACGCCGCGAAGCAGGTATTCGCCGCGAAGCAGAACGTGCGCCTGCTCGAAATCGCGCTCGGCGACGGCCATAACGCATTCGACCTGAAGCGCGTGGGCGGCGGCCTGCTCGTGCAGTCGCTCGACGCGAAGAACGTCCAGCCGCACGAGCTGCGCGTCGTCACGAAGCGCCACCCGACGCCGAAGGAAATGGACGACCTGCTGTTCGCATGGCGCGTCGCGAAGTACGTGAAGTCGAACGCGATCGTGTTCTGCGGCAACGGCATGACGCTCGGCGTCGGCGCCGGCCAGATGAGCCGCGTCGATTCCGCGCGCATCGCGAGCATCAAGGCGCAGAATGCGGGCCTGACGCTGGCCGGCTCGGCCGTCGCGTCGGATGCGTTCTTCCCGTTCCGCGACGGCCTCGACGTCGTCGTGGCGGCCGGCGCGACCTGCGTGATCCAGCCGGGCGGCTCGGTGCGCGACGACGAAGTGATCGCCGCGGCCGACGAGCACAACATCGCGATGATCCTGACCGGCGTGCGCCACTTCCGTCACTGATCTCACGCGGCCCGCGCGGCCGCGCCATGCAGGCCCGGCGGCGTTGCACCCGCCGGGTTTTTTATTGCGCGGCGCGTTCGCGTGCGACCGTGCGGCCGGCTTGCCGCACCATTCGTTGTAGTATCGCTGCATCCTGCATTTCTCCTCACTCATGCGAATTCTCGGCATCGACCCCGGCCTGCGCGTCACCGGCTTCGGCGTGATCGACGTCAGCGGCCACCGGCTCGCTTACGTCACGAGCGGCGTGATCCGCACGCCGACCGCCGACCTGGCCACCCGGCTCGGCACGATCTTCCAGGGCGTCTCGACGATCGTGCGCGAACATGCGCCCGACCAGGCCGCGATCGAAAAGGTGTTCGTCAACGTGAACCCGCAGTCGACGCTACTGCTCGGCCAGGCGCGCGGCGCCGCGATCTGCGGCCTCGTCGCGGGCGGCCTGCCGGTTGCCGAATACACGGCGCTGCAACTCAAGCAGGCCGTCGTCGGCTACGGCCGCGCGACCAAGGCGCAGATGCAGGAAATGGTCACGCGACTGCTCAGCCTCTCCGGCCAGCCGGGCTCCGACGCCGCCGACGCGCTCGGCATGGCGATCTGCCATGCCCACGGCGGCAACACGCTCGACACGCTCGGCGGCCTCGCGCCGGCGCTCGTGAAGAAAGGGCTGCGCGTACGACGCGGGCGGCTGGTCGGCTGACGCCCGCGCGCCCTCGCCCGGCGCGCAGGGCCGACCGTTCCGGGCGCACGCGACGCGCCTCCGGCGCGCATCGTGCCGGCCCGGTGGCCGATCGCGTCGGCATGGCGCCGCACCTGCGCTACACTCGCGCTTTATTCCTCGCATCCCGCCATCCATGATCGGTCGCATCGCCGGCATCCTGCTCGAAAAGAACCCGCCTCACCTGCTCGTCGACTGCAACGGCGTCGGCTACGAAATCGACGTGCCGATGAGCACCTTCTACAACCTGCCGCAAACGGGCGAGCGCATCGTGCTGCTCACGCAGCAGATCGTCCGCGAGGACGCGCACCTGCTGTACGGGTTCCTCACGCCGCAGGAGCGCACGACCTTCCGCGAGTTGCTGAAGATCACCGGCATCGGCGCGCGCATGGCGCTGGCCGTGCTGTCCGGCATGAGCGTGCAGGAGCTCGCGCAGGCCGTGACGATGCAGGACGCCGCGCGCCTCACGCGCCTGCCCGGGATCGGCAAGAAAACGGCCGAACGCCTGCTGCTCGAGCTGAAGGGCAAGCTCGGCGCCGACCTCGGCGCGCTCGCCGGCGCGGCGTCGCCGTCCGACCACGCGACCGACATCCTCAACGCGCTGCTCGCGCTCGGCTACTCCGAGAAGGAAGGCCTCGCCGCGATCAAGAACGTGCCTGCCGGCACCGGCGTGTCCGAAGGCATCAAGCTCGCGCTGAAGGCGCTGTCGAAGGCGTAACGCGTAACAGGTCGGGCCGTCGAAGCCAGTGTCGCGCGGTCGCGCGGCGCTCGCCAGTCGGCCGTTCGGCCAGGTGGGCCCGGGGTCGGCGCGCGGTACAATGGCCGCATGATTGAAACCGACAAACTCGCCACCGAGCAGCGGATCATCGCCGCCACGCCCGCCTCGTCGCACGAGGAGGTGTTCGAACGTGCGCTGCGGCCGCGCCAGCTCGACGACTACGTCGGCCAGGAAAAGGTGCGCGGCCAGCTCGAGATCTTCATCGAAGCCGCGAAGCGCCGCTCCGAGCCGCTCGATCACGTGCTGCTGTTCGGGCCGCCGGGCCTCGGCAAGACGACGCTCGCGCACATCATTGCGCGCGAGATGGGCGTGAACCTGCGCCAGACGTCGGGCCCCGTGCTCGAGCGCGCGGGCGATCTCGCCGCGCTGCTGACGAACCTCGAAGCGAACGACGTGCTGTTCATCGACGAGATCCACCGTCTGTCGCCGGTCGTCGAGGAAATCCTGTATCCGGCACTCGAGGATTACCAGATCGACATCATGATCGGCGAGGGGCCGGCCGCGCGCAGCGTGAAGCTCGACCTGCAGCCCTTCACGCTGGTCGGCGCGACCACCCGCGCGGGGATGCTGACCAACCCGCTGCGCGACCGCTTCGGGATCGTCGCGCGCCTCGAGTTCTACGACGCCGATCAGCTGTCGCGCATCGTGCGGCGCTCGGCGTCGCTGCTGAACGCGCAGATCGATCCGAACGGCGCGCTGGAAATCGCGAAGCGCTCGCGCGGCACGCCGCGGATCGCGAACCGGCTGCTGCGCCGCGTGCGCGACTTCGCGGAAGTGAAGGCCGACGGCCAGATCACCGCGGCCGTGGCCGATGCCGCGCTCGCGATGCTCGACGTCGATCCGGTCGGCTTCGACCTGATGGACCGCAAGCTGCTCGAGGCGATCCTGTACAAGTTCGACGGCGGCCCGGTCGGCATCGACAACCTCGCGGCGGCAATCGGCGAGGAGCGCGACACGATCGAGGACGTACTCGAACCGTACCTGATCCAGCAGGGCTTCCTGCAGCGCACGCCGCGCGGGCGCGTGGCGACGCTGCTCACCTATCGCCACTTCGGGCTCTCCGCGCCGGACACCGGCCGCCCCGAACGCGGCGAGTGGGACACGCCCGACGGGAAGTAACCCGTCCCCCGAGCCGCCCTGCCATGACGACGCCCCCCAGCCGCCACCCCGCCGCACCCGCAACGGGCCCGCGCTGGGCCGAGCCGATCCGCAAGCGGCTCGTGGCCGGCGTCACGCACCTGACGGCGGGCGGCGGCGGTCCGTCGATCGACCTCTCTTCGCCACCCGGGGATCCGGGGCTGTTCGGCCCCGACGCCGTCTGCTGGCGCGTGCATGCCGATTTCACGTCGATGATGACGGGCGGCATCGCCGCGCTGCTGCTGCAGGCGCTCCATCCGCTCGCGCTCGCCGGTGTCTGGGATCACTCGTCGTTTCGCACCGACATCCTCGGCCGCCTGCGGCGCACCGCCACGTTCATCACGGGCACGACGTTCGGCAGCCGCGCGGACGCGCTGGCGCTGATCGAGCGCGTGAAAACGATCCATGCGCGCATCTCGGGCACCGCGCCCGACGGCCGGCCGTACCGCGCCGACGATCCCGCCTTGCTCACGTGGGTGCATGTCGCGGAAGTGTCGAGCTTTCTCGCCGCGCATCTGCGCTACGTGAATCCGTCGCTGCCGGGCGAACTGCAGGACGACTACTACGCCGAAACGGCATTGATCGCCGAACTGCTCGGCGCGCATGACGTGCCGCGTTCGCGCGCCGAGGTCGCCGCGTATCTCGCCCGCATGCAGCCCGAACTCGAGGCCGGGCCGCGCACGTTCGACGTGATGGAGATCCTGCTGAATGCGCCGGTCGCAACGCCCGCGCTGCGGCCGGCCGCCTCGCTGATGATGCACGCGGGGATCGACCTGCTGCCGCCGTGGGCGCAGCGCATGCTCGGCGTATCGGCGTTCGCGCCGCTGCGGCGCGTGCTGGTCCGGCCCGGCGTACGGGCCGTCGCGCCCGTCCTGCGCTGGGCGCTCGTCAACGGCGCGTCGAAGCGCGCGCGGCGCCGCGCCGCCGCGGCGCCGCCCGACGGCGCCCCGCCAGCCTGACGCGCGGCTTTCACGAATCATTTCAAATTGCTGTCAAATACCTGTGACAAGCTGACGGGCTTGCACCCGCGCGCGGCCGCATGTGCCGCACCTCTCGCACGTCCGCCCGCGCGGTGTCCCGCCAACCCGACCGACACCCGATGCCCGCGATGCCCCGCCTGCCGATCCGTTTCGCCCTGGCCGCCAGCCTGTCCACCGTCTTGGCCCTCGCCGCGTGCGGCGGCGACGATGTCACCGCCGTCGCACGCGCGGACGCGCAACCGCCGTCCGCCGGCACCCCGACGCCGCCCGGGAT
>NZ_JPGM01000009.1:0-174765 GCF_000731655.1 Burkholderia sp. MSh2
CTCAACGGCCGACCTCGTCAAACCCTCGGCTGGGATACGCCGGAGGAGGCAATGGCCAAGGAGCTGGAAATCAATGGACTTGCTAATCGTTGCACTTGATTTTTGAGACTGCCGTCTATCTATTTCTTACGAGCGGAGAGTCGATCAGTTCTTCAGGGAACCTTTTGGCGGCGTCGGACATTGAACGACTCAGGTCGAAATACGCTCACGAACTTCACCGTGGCGACCAGTCTGTCTGGCACCAGTCTTCGGATACACTACCCTATCCGAACCAGTGCTTGCCAAGCGACGGAACATTGCCGGCATCGTGACGGGAACCCATCATTCTGCGTACTCGATCAAGCTACGTTCGATTTGGCCAATGCGATAAATGCGGGGATCTCCATCTTGTCGCTTGCGAAGGCCGTGGAGTCTTTGCGCTCGGGGCGACGATGCGTTGCCGGCCGTTCCCAATGATGGAGCGCGGTAGCCATGTCATTTACTCTGCCATTCGTCGAATCTGCAGCGCTCGTTGAGCGCTTCAGTGCGGCGGCTCCGGGGAATGGCGGAAGACCGCTGAACCTGAATCGTTGAAAATCGGTGACGCGGAAAGTAGCGATCAATCTCGCAATTCAGACAAAGGGAACCTGGTGTGAGCTACGACTTGGGCTTCTTCACATACAGAGACGGCCAGACACTTCATGATGTCCGAACGGCATATCATGAGGCATGCGCTGGCGACTTGACCAACGAGGGCGTCACCGATGCCACGCTCGAGAGCTTCGTTGCTGCATTAGAGCGGCAGTATCCACAGCTTTCCGCACTGCAAGACGATCAACTGGATGACAGCCCATGGTCATGTGACTTCGACCTTGGAACTCACCATCTTGTAATCAGTATGACTTTCAGCAAAGCCGCGGAGGTGGGTGCTTTCATTCACCGCTTGCTAAGAGACCATTCGCTGGTAGTCTACGATCCGCAGTCGGATAGTGCATTCGTCGAGAATCAACCGTTGGTTTGAACTGATCCCCGGCGCCAGGAAAAGCGTCCGACGCAGCCGTCCGACATCATGGGACGTCTCGCACGATCCAGCTTTCAGGTCTGATTCCGAACTCCGACTCGGCTTCCCGTCTCGCAACCGCGGCATTTTCGTACCAGTGGTCGCCTTCGATTGACCCGCTCTCGTAGGCAAAATAGCGAATTAGCAAAACGCCCAACCCGCATCCCTCGATTTCGACTGCATCGAGATACGGGGAGTCAGCACAGCTGACTCGCGCAAAGTAGATGCGTCTTTGATCGTCGGGATTGAGCGCTTCCATCACAAGGGATATCAATACTGGTGTCCTGCAGGATATATGCTGCGTGGCAAGGCCTGCGCCTGACTATTACGCAGACGGTGCCCAAGACCCTGGGCGCGGTCGGCATTACCCACTGGTGCCCCTGACGGGGTGTCCTTCCCCACGCAGCGAAGACAGTATATCAACCTGGCGAAGCTGGCTGAATGGTTGGCTCGCACGGAACGAACGATCCGATTCGTTGCGCGTGATCGTCCGCTAACCAGTAAGCCAAGAGGCTCCTCCGGGTCGGCTGCGGTCTGCCACATCGGGCGGCAATCGGCCATGAAGAAACACACGGCATACCAAGTCGAACGACCGCTAGTCGCCCCCTCTCCCCACATCGGCTATCGACGCGCACGAACCACACGTGCCGCTCAATGACTCGCCAACGCAAGGCCGAACTCTCGCGACAAAATCGATCGACGGTCTTCCGTCGAAATCACGCGTTGCTCGGTTTGTCCGTTTCGGACGGTTTTCAAGGTGTCGCCGATCAGGACTTTTCGACCGCTCTCATTGTGGAGAATCACCAACATCTTTTGCACGAAGATCGCATCAGGGTGGGTCGAATTCATATAGTTGGCGGGAGCAAAATCGATCCACTCCTGCGGAGACAGGTCGAACGCGTATTGATTCGCCCATTGTCCGTCGACCAGCGCCTTCAGCAGATAATCCCGCTCGCTTATCTTGCTCAGCATGAACGTGTCGGCGTCCTGCCTGACTTCCACGTCGATTGCGTCGAGTCGAAGTGGAGCACGGATCCCATAGCTGCCGAAGCCGAGATCGCACAGCCAGCTTTCCCCATTCAAGGTCAGCACGATGGCCATATGGGTCCTGGGTCGTTTGACCGCATAGAACATCGGTCTTGCCGCGACGAACTGGTAGGTCAGCCCAAGCGCTTGCAGAGCCATCGCGAATATCCCGTTCACCTCGTAGCAGTACCCGCCCCGGTTTCGCTGAAGAATTTTCTCGACGATGTCTTCGGGAACGAGGGAGACAATCTTCTTGTCCTGCACGTCCAGATTCTCGAACGGGACAGAGAACAACTGCCGTCTCATCATTTCGGCGACGGTGGCGATATCGGCCCTCGACGAGGGTGCAAATCCGATCCGCTCGAAATATTGTTGCAGCGTGAAATTCTCGGCCTTCATGTCGTGGTGCCTCCGCAAAAAGAGCATTCATCGTGGCACGCCGACTGGCAACGGCCTATGCACAACACCGACGAATCTGTTACATAACAGATTTGCCTGAGTGGATGGTCACAATGCACGCTACAGAGTCCGCGTTACCTCGCTACCGGCAGCTCGCAAACAGCTTGTTGGACGGAATCGCGCAGGCCGGGCTCAAGGCCGGGAACCGGTTGCCGTCGGTCCGAATGCTCGCGGTGCAGCATGGTGTGAGTCTCACGACGGCGTTACAGGCGTTGCGCTGGCTGGAGACGCAAGGGAAGATCTATGCCCGCCCGCGTTCTGGCTATTTCGTGGCGCGGTCGGCCGCACGCCCGGCAGCGGGCAGGCGGAACACGTGGACCGCTCCTCAGCCGGAGCTGGATGCGCAAGCCAGGGATCATCTCGCCATGGTCGGTTCACCGTGCAGCGTCCAGCTCGACCTCGCGGCGGGCGAGCCGTCTCTCTACCCAATCGACCGGTTTAGCGTCCTGCTCCGGCGTTTCGCCTATCAACAAAACACCCTTGTCGGCTCCTATGTTCGGGGCACGGGTCATCCGGATCTTCGGCGCGAGATAGTCCGCCAGGCGATGCAGTACCCCTGTGACCTCGACCCGGAAGAAGTGGTGGTGACCAACGGATGTACCGAAGCGCTCAATCTTGCGCTCAGGGCGGTAACGCGTCCCGGCGACGTCGTGGCCGTCGAGTCGCCGACGTATTTCGTGCTCTTGCAAATGTTGCGGTCGCTGGAGTTGACCGCACTGCCGGTGCGTTGTCTGCCGAATACCGGCATGGATCTCGGCATGCTGGAAGAGGCGCTCGATCGGGCACCGGTCAAAGCGGTGGTCACCATCGCCAACGCCAACAATCCCGTAGGCAGCGTTGCATCCGACTCCGCCAAGCGTGCGCTCGTCAAACTGCTCAAGGACCGGAACGTTCCCCTGATCGAGGACGACATCTTCGGCGATGTCTGCTTTGGCGAAACCCGGCCACGGCCGGTACGCGCCTTCGACAGCAACGGCAACGTTCTTCTTTGCGGGGGATTCTCGAAAAGCCTGAGTCCGGGATTACGTTTGGGCTGGATCGCGGCAGGTCGATTCACCGAACGGGTAAAGGCGCTGAAGTACGCGACCAGCATGGCGACCGCCGAGCTGCAACAGGTCGCCGTTGCCGAAATGCTCGCGGGCGGCGGCTACGCGCTGCACCTCAGGCGGCTCAAGAAAGCGCTTCAGGATCAGCAAGCGCGTCTTCGCGACACGATTATGCGCAGCTTTCCGGCTGGCACTGAAGTGAGCCGCCCGGCCGGGGGGTTTGTGCTCTGGGTCCGGCTCCCGCAGATCGATGGAAACAGCGTCAGCACGCGGCCGCTGTTCGAACAGGCGCGCCGGGAAGGGATCGGGATCGCGCCCGGACATCTGTTTGGCGAGGGAACCGCTTATGACGATTGCCTTCGCGTGAATGCCGGCTATCGATGGACTAGCGAACTCGGGACGGCGATCGAGCGTCTTGGCACGCTCGCGAAGGCTGCCCGCCCTTCGGACATCGTGATCGACACATCTCGCGCCCGAGGCTGACGGTCGACCGTCTCGCCCCAACGGTGTGAATGAATCGCTCCGGGCCGGACGCCGGCTGGCTCGCGGTGGACCGGCCATTCATTCCGCATCGACAGGTTGAATCCGCCGTCAAAATGTGCCGTTCGACAACCGGTCCTGGATTGGCGACAATCCAGGACGCGTCGCTTCGAAACTAGGGAATGCGCCAACAATGTATCCAGGGATTGTTCGTCACATCACTCGAAGCCTGTTGCTGGCTATCGCCGCGAGCGCGATAGCGGCGTGCAGTTCACCGGCCACGATTGGCCCGCCGATCACGAACTCGCTTGGCGACGGTCGTAGCGGAATCGTGACGTTCGAATCGGTGACTCCCAGGAGCACCGGGGAATTTCTCTCGCATTCCGCCAGCAGCGAAAAGGCCGTCATCTCCGGGGAGTTGAGCATACCCGGCAATGGGCCGCACATCGTACCCGCGGTCATCATCCTGCATGGCAGTAGCGGCGTGAATCGGGGTGAACGGGTTTGGGCTCAGCGCATGAACGCCCTGGGCTATGCCAGCTTCGTCGTGGACAGTTTTACCGGGCGCGGTATCAGGAACACTGAAAAGGATCAGACGCAGCTTTCGATGACCGCCGATATCGCCGATGCCTACGCCGCCTTGCGTTTGCTGGCGACCGATCCTCGTATCGACAAGGAGCGGATCACGGTCATGGGCTTTTCGCGCGGCGGCGTGGCGGCGCTCTATTCATCGCTCGAGCCCTTCCGCCTGGCTGCGACTCAAGGCGATCTGCGGTTTGCTGCTCACGTCGCTTTCTATCCGTCCTGTGGCATCTCTTACGACGCGGCGCATCTGGACGGCTCTCCCGTCCTGATGCTTGTTGGCGGTAAGGACAACTATACGCCGGCAGGCCCTTGTATTGCCTATGCAGCAACGCTCCGTTCGAAAGGCGCGCAGGTCACGCTGAAAGAGTATCCGGATGCCTGGCATGGTTTCGACCGACCCACGCCGTTGCATTCAGTACCACTCGCGACGAGCGCGCGAGAATGCCACGGCTCCTATGATCTCGATCGCCGGAAGTTCACAATGGTTCGGGATGGCCAGACGCTATCCGGCGCCGCCGCCACCGCTGAGTCGAAGCGCTGCCTGACCACGGGCGTCACCCTGGGCGGCGACCCGGAGGCACAGGCGCAATCGCCTGCTGAAGTCGCGGCTTTCCTCAAAGCGGTACTCAAATAGGCGCAAGGCCGCTCAGGATGGCGTGCGGCCTGCCACATCGAGCGGTAGCCGCTCATCACGCGTCACTCGCGACAACCCGTCGAACCGCCGCTTCCGGGCGTGACGACAAAAGCGTCTGTAGCCAGAGCCACGCCGGCCGAAAATGAAACCGGCTGAGACATGCGAACGACGACAACGCCGGGGGCGGCAATCCATCCGGAGGCATCCTTGCCAGTACGGACACCCCGCCCCCTTACGGCGTCATGTCGGCCCCCGTCGGGACCGCCCCGACCATCGGATCGTCCCCTGCGTTTGCAACATTCGCGGCGCGTAGAACCAGCCACATCAAGTGGCCCATTTGTCGCTCGACAACCTTGCCCTTGGCAGTCTGATGAACCACGACCAGATCATTCGCCGGGTCGACCACGACATACTGTCCGTTGTGACCATCTGCCCAGAAGCCGCCTGGCGACAAGTTCATTACGCGGACTCGCCGATCCGGGAAACCGGTCCACCACATATAGCCGTACCCGGAGTGGAGATACGTTTCGGACCAGGCGGTCGTGCTCTCCTGGACCCATGACGCAGGTACCACCGGCGTATCGCGCCACCGCCCGGACCGCAAGAAAAGTAACCCGAATCGAGCCAAGTCGCGCGCAGTCATGCGGAACGGGTAGGCCGGATGCATCGAATCGGCGCCCCGGATATAGCGCCCGTCGCCGGGCCTGTAGTCCTGCATGCCGAGCGGCGTCGCGATACGTTGCTGGAAGCTGTCGAAGATCGAGGTGCCGGTGGCACGCTCGTAAATCGTGCCCAGCACGTTGAAATCCCAATTGTTGTAGTACCAGAAGGTGCCCGGTGCGTGGCTACCCCTGGCCGGCCGCCTTCGCTTTTCGCCTTCGGTCTCGTAGAGGGCGAGGTGATATACGCCGGATCGCGCCTGCAACAGTTGCCGGACAGTCGCTTGCTTTTCGGCATCCGTTAATCCCGGGGGATTGTCGTCGATCCCCAGCGACGCGAGCGTTGCGTCGAGCGTGATCTTTCCTTCCTTGACGGCAATGCCGATCAGCGCGCCAAGCAGGCTCTTGCGCATCGAGTGCAACTCGAGCCTGCGGTCGATATCGCCCCAGCTATCGATCACCACGCCATTCTGAACGACCATGAAGCTCGCGGTGCCAATGCTTGCGGAATAGCGCCTCGCCTCCGACATCAGTTCCGGATTCCAGCCCGCCTGCCCGGGCGTCGTCTGACTCCACTCAACTCCCGGCCAGGTTGGGCTGTCAGGCAATGAAGCGGCAAATAGAGGTGAGTAGCGTACCAGCCAACAGGCGGCCGGTAAGCTCAGGATCGCGCGGCGGCTCAACAAGATGAAATCCTCCGAAGCAGGAAGCGGGTAACCGGCCTGATGCACTGCGGCAAAACGAAGCCCTCCGTATCGTCTCTTGCGACCATCGGGCGTCCCGGCATATTCTGCGCCTGACACCTTCTTCGCTCACAACGACATGAGCCTCAGGAGCGTTGACCGAATATCAGCGCGGACGATGCCGCGTATGACGCCTTGCTCGCGCAGGCTCAGGCATCTCCGCAATACGCGCAGCTCGTCGATGCGGTTCACCGGGAAACCGTGAAATACTCCGGCGTGACCGACGATCACCTGCAGTGCATTAGCCGGGTATTTTGAGTCGGTCGTCAACTGGCGCACGAAAAAAACACATCCAGCCAGCGATTGGCATATCTCCGTCAACCCGATGCCCGGGGCTTCGAGGGGCGTGCTCCACTCAGTTGTAGATCAATGGCTTTTCCAGACCCACTGCTCGCCTGAACTCGGCGAGCGTCGAACATGGGGCCGCAAGAATGTCGTATCGTTTATGGTGGATGAAATCCTTGAAGCGCTTGGCGAACTGTCCGTCGATGAAGTGCATTCCTGTCCGCCGTTCCGGTATGAGTGCACGTGGCAGGATGTTGCTCTGTCATGCACACACGGACGCTGGCTTTTGCACTTCGGAATCAGCAACTAGCAGGTAAGAACAAGCGGCCGCGGAACGCAAGCGTTGGCTTTCGGACAGGCTACGGCGAGAGGCCGGGACTTCAAACCATTCATACATGACGATGACCCACACCAAAGACGTTGCCGCCTTGTGTTCCCGTTTGGACTCAATGACGGAAGGCAAAGCACGGGTCGTTGTGCTGATTGAACTGCTTGGGCGCAGTGGACACGAGCGGCACGAGGACATCGTGTTCGAGCTCGGTCTGATCGGTGATCCTGCCGCCGTAAGCGCAGTGGAGAAAGCGGCCGGAGAACCGTTTCCCTATCTCGAGGAGTGGGGCAATCTCCGCGAGTTCCAACGGAAGTGCGCGTACACACTTGCCCGCATCGGAACTGTCGAATCCCGGGCAGCGTTGGAACGGATGACCGGGCACGCTGACCCAAACCTGCGCGAGTATGGACAGGAGGGCTTGGCGCGCTGGCCTTTACCCTTCAAAGCTCGCTGACCGTCCGGTTTCGGGGAGCCCTTTTCCAGCCTCCTCGGACTCTTTCGGGTGGCGGATTCATCCGGCCACCCTGTCGATTTCGATTCCCGACGGAACAGGATGATGACGGCCGGCAAATTGGAATCGCGCAACGTCGGAAGCGCCTGCAACACACAGCGATAGATCGCCGGGAACATCGACGGAAACTCGAGGATAGCGAGACGAGCCGACGCGCTCTCCGGCCGCCATGACATTGCGGAATCACTGATGTGGCCGGGAAGCCTGCCCGCCCCGCATGAACCGTTTCGCCATTCCCTCGACAACCGCCTGATCGGCGAGGCTGGTCATCGTGGTCGCCGACTCCGACTGCTTTCCGTCTTCGCACACCACGTGCCCCAGTTGCTCCTGCATTGAACCGGCCTGATCGGGCAACTGTGCCGGCGGCTTCAACGGGCCACTGAAGACGACATCGCCATCGATGCCTGAATAGACGAAGTAGTCGATCGTCCAGTCCAGAGAGGCGCAGTCGATAACGCCATGCGTGGTCGTCTGCTGGTAGGTTTGTTTGGCGTATGCCTGACGATCCCTGAAAAGCATTCGCGTCCAGAGTCCGATCTTGCCGTCGGACAAATGACGGATGCTGCTTTTGTCATAGAGCAACGCATGCTCGGCGCCATCGGTCTGCCCCACGATGCGCCAATCCGCCTCGGCATGGACCTGTATCGAAGCGAGCATGGCAACCGTCAGAATGGCAATTTTCTTGTTCAATATATCCGTCCCGGAATGCGTTGATTCGATCAGGGCTGCCGGCAGCGACGAACCCGTTCGACTACCGCTGCACGCGCGTCACGGCAAATCCTGAAGTCCGTCGGCGCGAGGCGATCGCGGCAAAGCGCCTCGACCTGAGCTTTGCCCGGCGAGGCGTGGAAACCCGTGCATCATTGAAGTGGCGATGACACGCGCCGCAGTGGCCCGCGGCACTCACGAGATCGCGAAAAGCCGCGTGGCGGCCCGAGTGTACCAGCGGCGCACACGGGCTCGGGCGAGATTCACGTCCGCCCGTCGCACGCGCTCAATGCGCGAAGCTGATCGGCATGCCGTCGTGCGGATGCGCGACCGCGCCCATCGGATTACCGTAGATCGCACAGAGCATGTCGGCGCGCATCGGTTCGGCGAACGGGCCATGCGCGAGCATGGCTGCCGCTCTTGGGCGCGATGGGTTCGTCGCAGAAGCGGCTCGCCATGTTGATGTCGTGCGGCACCACCACCACGCCGATATGGCGCTCTGCGCTCAGCCGCTTCGACCGATAGCGGCACGGTCGGGCCGCGCACCATCCCGCTCCGCCGCAAGGTGCGTTGAAACAGCACCGATGAGACCGGTTTCCCGCCGCGCCGGCAATGCGTCGGCGCCCGACCAGCCGACGTTTCCATAAAGCGAACAGGATCCTTGTCATTAATTCGCTTTCTACGACGCGACGCCTCTTCTAACCTTGCCGAACCCGATCGCGAGCGGCCGACCCACGGCCAGCGCTCGCGCGGATAACGAGCACAATCGAAACGGAGACATTACGTGTCGCGCGTCAGCCCTCTTGCAACGGCCACGGATTCCCGGCCGACCGGAACCTTCGCGAACCTGCGGTCCATCTTCAGCGGATCGGTAGGCAATCTCATCGAGTATTACGACTGGTACGTCTATTCGGCGTTTTCGCTGTACTTCGCGAAAGCGTTCTTTCCGAACGGCAACCAGACCGCGCAGTTGCTGAACACGGCGGCCATCTTCGCGGTCGGCTTCATCATGCGCCCCATCGGCGGCTGGCTCGTCGGCATGTACGCCGATCGCAAGGGCCGCAAGGCCGCGCTGCTCGTATCGGTGCTGGCGATGTGCGCCGGCTCGCTGATCATCGGCCTGACGCCCGGCTACGACACGATCGGGATCGCCGCACCGGTCCTGCTGATCGTCGCGCGCCTGCTGCAAGGGCTCAGCCTCGGCGGCGAATACGCCAGCTCGGCCACCTATCTGAGCGAGATGGCCGACCCGTCCAGCCGCGGCTTCTATTCGAGCTTCCTGTTCGCGACGCTGTCGCTCGGCCAGTTGTTCGCGATGGGCGTGCTGGTGGTGCTGCAGCAGTGCTTCATGACCACCGCGCAGCTCGAAAGCTGGGGCTGGCGGGTGCCGTTCCTGCTCGGCTCGCTGCTGGCCTGCAGCGCGATCTTCCTGCGCAGCAACATGAAGGAAACGGAATCGTTCGAGCAGCATCGCCAGAGCAAGCGCCGTCACGCGTCGATCGCCGACCTGTTCCGCCACAAGCGCGAATGCGTGATCGTGGCCGGCCTGACGCTCGGCGGCACCGTCGCGTTCTACGCCTATACGACGTACATGCAGAAATTCCTCGTCAACAGCGCGGGGATGAGCAAGGCGGATGCGTCGATGGTCTCCGTGATCAGCCTGCTGGCGTTCGTCGTGATGCAGCCGATCTTCGGCAGCCTGTCCGACCGCATCGGCCGCCGTCCGCTGCTGATCGCGTTCGGCGTGCTCGGCACGCTCTGCACCGTGCCGATCTTCCAGGAACTCCGCGGGGTCCGGAGCACCGGCAGCGCGCTCGCGCTGATCGTCGTCGCGCTGCTGATCGTCAGCCTGTATTCGTCGGTCAGCGCGGTCGCGAAGGCCGAATTGTTTCCGGTCGGCGTGCGTGCGCTCGGCGTGGGCCTGCCTTATGCGATCACCGTCTCGCTGTTCGGCGGCACGGCCGAATATGTCGCGCTGTGGATGAAGAGCATCGGGCACGAAGCGTGGTTCTTCTACTACGTGTCGGCGTGCGTGCTCGTGTCGCTGGTCTGCTATCTGTGGATGCCCGATCCCAAGCGCGTGTCGCGCATCGACGAAGCGTGAGCATGGCGTCCGCTCCCGCCGCCGCCCCGCCCTGACACGGGGCGACGCCCATCCCGTCAGCGGAAATCCGCGTACTGGCGCACCAGCGACAGCATCGACGGAATCAGGCCGCGCACGTCGCCGCGCCGCCACTGGAACGCATAGGGAAGCGGCGTCAGCGGCGGTTCGCTCGTCAACTGCACGAGATCGCCGCCGAAACGCGCGCCGGCCCAGTCGACCGGCAGGAAGCCGATGCCGACGCCTTCGCGCAACATGCCGGCCACCGCGCTCCAGTTGTTGCAGGCGATCCGGCGCGGATGGTTGAGGCCGCTCGCGAGCAGCCAGTCGTCGAGAATGCGCGTCACGCCCGACCCGGACGGCAACAGCACGAGCGCATGACGGGCGACGAGCGCCGGCGTCAGCACCCGCTCGTCGCCGACCAGCGCCTCGGCCGCCATCCACGCGAACCGCGTTTCGGCCACCGGCTGCGACAGCACGCTGCTGCGCGACGAACGGCCCGCGATCACCGCGAAGTCCAGTTCGCCCGCATCCACTTTCTCCTCAAGCGCCGCGCCGACGTCGACGTACGGCTCCAGCGCCAGTTTCGGATGCAGTTTCTGCACGGCCGCGACGAAACGCGGCAGCCACGTCAGCGCCGACAGCTCGCCGACGCCGAACCGCAACCGGCCGCTCAATCCTTCGTCCTTCGCCACCGAATCCTGCAACGCCGCGACCGACTCGAGCACCCGCACGACCGCGGGCAGCAGCGCTTCGCCGTCGTCGGTCAGCACGGCGCGATGGCCGCTGCGATCGAACAGCGTGCGCTCGACAACCTGCTCGAGTTCGTTGATGCGCTTGGACAGCGATGAAACCGACAGATGCAGCCGCTGCGCCGCGGTCGAGAAGTTTGCGCAGGTCGCCGCCCAGTAGAAGGCGTCGAGTTGCTTGAGGGTCGGGGTCGCCATGGTTCTTCGCTTTTATCGAACAAATTCCTTGGAAGATTATCGCTTTTTATGGCGCTCGCGCCTGCATAAAATTCCCGCACCGATTCGAAACAAGGCTGTCGACATGAACTCATCCGCGTCATCCATTCCCGGGAAAAACGACACCGCGGCCGCGACGCGCAAGCCGCCGCGCGTGCTGCGCAAGATGCTGAGCCTGCACGATTTCGAAGCCGGGGCGCGCCGGGTGCTGCCGCGCCCGATCTTCGGCTACGTGAACGGCGCGGCGGAAGACAACCGCACGCGCGACGACAATCGCGCCGTGTTCGACGAATACGGTTTCGTGACGCGCGTGCTGCGCAACGTGTCGCAGCGGCAGCAGACGGTCGAGCTGTTCGGCCGGCGCTATGCATCGCCGTTCGGCATCGCGCCGATGGGCATCCATGCGCTGTCGGCCTATCGCGGCGACGTCGTGCTCGCGCGTGCCGCACGCCACGCGGGGATCGCGTCGATCATGAGCGGCTCGTCGCTGATTCCGCTGGAAGACGTCGCCGCCGCCGCACCGGGCACCTGGTTCCAGGCGTATCTGCCCGGCGACGACGCGCGCATCTCCGCATTGCTCGAACGCGTCGCACGCGCCGGCTACCGGACGCTGGTGATCACGGTCGACATCCCGGTGTCCGCGAATCGCGAGAACAACGTGCGCACCGGCTTCACCACGCCGCTGCGCCCCGGGCCGCGCCTGTTCTGGGACGGCATCACGCGGCCGCGCTGGCTGGCGGGCACCTTCGCGCGCACGTTGCTGACGCACGGCATGCCGCACTTCGAAAACTCCTTCGCCACGCGCGGCGCGCCGATCCTGTCGTCCAGCGTGTTGCGGGATTTCTCCGCGCGCGATCACCTCGACTGGCAGCACCTGGAGCGGATTCGCCGGATGTGGCAAGGCGAGCTGGTCATCAAGGGCATTCTCAGCGTCGACGATGCCGTGATCGCGCGCGACGTGGGCGCCGACGCGATCATCCTGTCCAATCACGGCGGCCGCCAGCTGGACGGCGCGGTCTCGCCGATGCGCATCCTGCCTGACGTGGTCGGCGCACTCGGCGCCGACTATCCGGTCATGATCGACAGCGGCTTTCGCCGCGGATCGGACGTGCTGAAAGCGGTGGCGATGGGCGCACGCATGGTGTTCGTCGGCCGGCCGTTCAACTACGCGGCCGCGGTGGCCGGCGAGGCCGGCGTGCTGCATGCGATCGGCCTGCTGCGCGACGAAGTCGACCGGAACATGGCGATGCTGGGCGTGGATCGCTGCAGTGGCCTGACGCCCGATGTGCTGATCCGGAACACGTGAGCGGCGATGTCCTGCCCTGCGCCGGAAAGCAGGATTGCGCTCGTCGGTGCATGCGCTTCCCGCCTTACCTCAGGCGTCATCGTTCGAGCCGTTGCGAATCGCCGGCTGGCTTGCTGCGCGAGGTCCGGGTGCCGCGCCGCATGTGAGCGGCGTCCACTCATGGATCGACGTGCTCGTTAAGACAACGGGCTGAGGCAACGCCGGTGCGTCGGGACGATCGCAAAGACCATCGCGCTCGCCTCGGGCGCGGCGACTCCACCGTGCTCAATCCACGTTGAAATGAACGCGTACGTCCTGCCGGCTCTCGACAGGACGACCGTCATCGGTCGCCGGAAAGAAGCGCCAGCGGCGCAGTGTCTCCAGCAGGATCTGATTGAGCCGGGGAATAGGCGTCGGCTTCACCAGGTCGATATCGAACGTGCCGTCCGCGTGAACGAGGAAGCGCGCGACCGCGACCGCCTGATAGCCCTCTTCGCGAAGATCGTCGGGCAGCACGGGCAGCGGTTGCGACAGCAGGCGGGCCTGGGCGCTGCCCGACCCGGAAGGATGCGCGGCCGCCGACCCCGCATGCGCGCCCGACGCCGCCCTCACCTCGTCGGGTGCCGGATGCGCCGCTTGCGATTGCGTCGGCGCGACCGGCTGACGGACCGGTTGCGCGTCATGCGGTTGCGCCGCCGTGCGCCCCTTCGCCGGTGCCGCAGGCCGCACCGTCGGCATCGCCCGACGTACCGGGGCCGGCTTCGGCGCAACGCTGTGCACTGGCGCAGGCGGAGCCGCTCGCACGGGTGCAGGCATTTCGACCCACTGCATCTGGAGCGTCTCCGGCGCGTGCGGCATCGGGCCGTCGCCCCGGAACAGCCGCATCGCGTCGACGAGGAACGCGCTCCAGAGTGCGGCGGCACACACGACCGCCACCGCGAACCTGCGCATGGGTCGCTGCGGCCCGGCGTACAGTGGCGAGCCGCGTCTAGTCACGATGGACCGCGACGAGAAAATGCTCGGCCCCGGCCCGCTTCGCTTCAAGCATCGCCTGGACGACGACGCCATGCGCCGCGCCGTCGTCCGCCGCGATGACGACGTCGCGATGGTGTCCGAGCCCATGCGCGACGGCGTCGCCGACGCGCGCGAGCGGCACCGGCTGCCGATCGACGAAGATCTGGTTCGCCCGGTTCACCGCCAGCGTCACGGGCCGGTCCGCCTGCAACTGCCGTGCACGCCCGCGCGGCAGGTCGATGCCGACCGCATCGAGGTGCTGCATCGCGAGCGACGTCAGCATGAACGTCGCGAGCAGGAAGAACATGACGTCGATCATCGGGATGATCTCGATGCGGCCGCGTTTCGACGCGCGCGAGCGACGCAGTTTCATGACGCCGCTCCGGCCCGCTCGCGCGCCAGGCGCAGTTCGGCGAGCCGTTCGTTCGCGAGCGCTTCGAGCTCGTCCATCAGCCCGTCGACGCGACGCGAGAAATAATTGAACGCAAACAACGCGGCCAGCGCAATCACGAGGCCGATCGCGGTCGCGACGAGCGCCTGCGCGACGCCGCCGGACACGCCCGCGGGGCTCACGAGCCCGTCGCCGCCGATCAGCCGGAACGACCGCATCATGCCGACGATCGTGCCGAGCAATCCGAGCAACGGCGCGGCGGTGACGATCGTCTCGAGCAGCCACAGGCCGCGGCTCATGTCGCGCTCGATCTGCTGCGCGGCCGCCTCGACCTTCGCCTCGACGTGCCATAGCGGCGCGTCGCCGTCGTCGAGGATCGCGGCGAGCCGCTGCACCGCATGCCCGCCCGGCAGGTCATGCGACGTGGCGCCCCGCCCGCCCCTGCCGAAGCGCCAGAACACGTACGCACGATCCAGCATGATCGCGAGCGCGACGATCGCAAGCACGCTCAACGGATAGACGACCCAGCCGCCGACGCGCAACGCATCGGCGAAACCTTCCCATTCATTCATCGTGTGTCCTTTCCCGCGCCGGCAACCGGCGGTCAGAAGTGTTTCGACAATCCCGCATAGATCGCGCGCCGCGGGCCGAACTGCGGTGCGCCGACGCCGATCCCCGAGCCGTCGCGCAATTCGTAGACGCGGCCGAACGTGTTGACGACCGACACGCGCGCGTCGAACCGGCCGACGATCGGCTCGTCGAAGCGCTCGACCACGCCGAGATTGACCTGCGTGTACCACGGCAGGCGGTCGGTGTTCGCGAAGCCCCGCCGCAAGCCGCTGCCGACGATGCCGTCGGCGCTGAACGTCGTCCTGCCGAGCGTGTACGCGCCGCCGAACGACGCGGTGATGCGCTGGTCGTGATCGAGGTAGACCCAGTTGTTCGCGATGTACGCGAGTTCGCCGGGCGTGAAGTTGAACTGCGCGGATTCGATGTTCCTGCCCTGCGCGCGGCTGTACGCGACGTTCAGGTATGCGGATACGTCGGCATGCCTGTAGCTCGACGTGAACTCGAGGCCGTACACGCGCCCGTCCTGATAGTTGAACGGCGTGAAGATCAGCGCGTTGCCGAACTGGCCTTCGTCGAGCAGGTCGGACACCTTCTTGTAGTACGCGTCGAGCCCGACCGTCACCGAGGGCGTGAGCCGCTGCGTGATGCCGATGTCGAAATAGTGACTGCGTTCGGGCTTGACCGGATCGTTCTGCGCGCTCGGACTCTGGTTCGTCGTCCCCGCGAAATTGCCGATCGTCGAATCGGATACGAGCTCGAACGCCGGCGGCGTGAAATAGCGCGCATAGCCCGCGTGCAGCACGGTCGACCCGGTCGCCTGATAGACGACGCCGATGCGCGGGCTCAACTGGCCGGCCTGCACGTACTCGTCCATGCGGTCGTAGCGCAGCCCGTAGTTCAGCGTCAGCTTCGGCGTGATCTTCCACTCGTCCTGCGCGTAGAGGCTGAACAGGTAGCCGGACTGGTCGTGCGAATCCGGAATCGTGGTCGGCACGTCCGATAGCTGGTTGCCGTTCGCATCGACGGGAAAGACCGTGACATCGTCGTCGAACACCGCATGCTCGCGCTCGAACATCAGGCCCGCGCGCAACGTGTGGCGATCGTTCAGGCGATACGTGAAGTCGGTCTGCACGCCGTTCGCGCGATTGCTGTGGAAATCGTCGGATGCGACGCCGTTGAAGATCAGGTCGCCCACCGGATCGGCGTTGAATTTCGTGCGCGTGTAGCGCGTGAACAGCGCGACCTGGTAATCGAGGGCGCCGCCGTTCGTACCCTGCAGCGCAAGCACCGCGAAGTTGTTCAGTTCCGCCTGCGTCTCGTCGAGCGCGGCGGAATCGAATGTCGACTGGCCGGCCAGCGTGTATGCCGGCGCGATGCCCGGCGTGTTCGGGATCTCGAATCGATTGCTCGTCGTGCCGAACATCACGCTTGCCCGCGTGAGCGGATTCAGCAGCAACGACATGTAGCCGAACGCGTTGCCCTGCCGCGTGTGGTCGTGCAGCGGATTGCCGTTCGAGGTCGGGGCTTCTATGCCGAGGTTGTTCTCGCCGAGCGTGCCCGAGAAGTAGTAGCTGAACGGGCCGTTCGAGCCGAATACGTCCGCGCTCGTCTGGAGTGTCTGATGGCTGCCCCCGTAGACGTCGATCGTGCCGCCGTTGCCGGTGTCGCCCGATTTCGTGCGGATGTCGACCACACCGGCCGTGCGGTAGCCATATTGCGCGGGTAGCGCGCCGGTCACGAGATTCATCTGCTCGATGATGCGCGAGTCGAGCGACTGGCCGAAGCCGCTGATCGGCTCGGGGATGATGATGCCGTTCAGCCGGTATTGCAGGTTCGCGTGATCGCCGCGTACGTGGAGCTGGCCGAACGAATCGTAGGCAACGCCCGGTGCCTGCAGCAGCACCTGGTTGAGCGGCGTGTTGTCGCCTTGCGGCAACGTGTCGATATCGGCCTGCGAGAACCGGTAGACGCTCGCGCCGGTCTCGGGCTGCAGCCCGTTGCGCGCACGATCGAGCCGTTTCGCGCTGACGGTGACCTCCATCACGTCGGCGCCGCCGAGCCTGACGTCCAGCGCCTCGGGCGCTTGCCCTTCGGCAACCGTTGCGATGCGCGTGTCCGTCGCATAACCGCGCACATCGACCACCGCCGCGTACGTGCCGGGGGCAAGGTGCTCGATCCGGAAGCGGCCGTCGGCGCCCGACTCGGCGCGCGCCACCGCGTGGCCGCCGGCATCCTGAAGCACGATCCGGGCGCCGGCGAGCGCATGGCCGTGGGTATCCGCCACGGTGCCGGCCAGCGTCGCGCCGGCGTCGGCGGCGAATGCACCACCATGACCGGCCGCGGCAAATGCCAGCATGGCGACCTGTGAAAGCAGCGAACGATTGATTTTCATTGTGCGGTTTGGGGTGGAGATCGCGTGTTCTCGCAGAAGCGCATCCAAAAATGCCGCCTCACCGCAATTGATATGATATAACATATCACTTACAGTGCACTCTTTGCCGTCGACGGCAAGGCTGCTGCCGGCACGAGCACGCGGAATGACGGCGCATCGCGCCGGATTCGAGATGATATAACATTGCATTTCTCGTGCACAACCGCCCTGTCGATGGCCGGGAAATGGGCGTCGATCGCGCGTGCGCGCGTCGTCGAAATCCCCGTTTTGCGTGTACTAGACTGTCCTCACGGGCTGGCACCCTGCAGATCGAGGAGATACGCATGAGCACGTGCAACGAACCCCATCATGCCCACCACGACCATCAGCATGGTCCGGGCTGCGGTCACACCGCCATCCGGCATGGCGACCACGTCGACTACCTGCACGACGGCCATCTGCACCATCCGCACGGCGATCACATCGACGAACACAGGATCGAGGTCAGCGCGCAAAACCCGGACCGGTGTACGCCGGGCTGCGGTGGCCACGAGGCAGGTCACGTCCATGGGCCCGGTTGCGGGCACGAAGCGGTACCGCATGGCGATCACGTCGACTATCTGGTCGACGGACACCTTCATCATCCGCATGGCGATCATTGCGACGATCACGGGCCGGTGGAAGTGGCCTGACGGCGTTTTCAACCCGCCGGCGACAGGCCGCGCAGTCCGTGCGATGCGCACAGTGAAGCGGGCAGGCGCGTGAGTTCGCGCGCCGACGCTGTTTAACCGGCACAGCGCGATCGCGCCATCCGCCCGCATCTCGACCCAACACAACCACGCGACACTCGGTCTGACGCGAGAATCGTCGGCGATCGCAGACGCAACCCAAGGCGCTCGAAGCAACCGCGGTACACGGTCAATTTGAAAACAGGTTGATTATTCGAATCAATATTGACGGTTCCCGCGTGAATTTACACAATTTCTCATGGCCATCTTGATGGAATGAGGATTGCGAATGGATCAGCCCAAAGCCTGCATGGTCGCCGCCGATGCGACACCGCGCACCAAGCCCTCAAACTACCCGGAGCCGTTCGCGTCGCGCATGAAGGGACGGCAGAAGCAACCGCTCGGCGATCCGTTCGGCTTGAGCCAGTTTGGTGTGAACCTGACGACATTGAGCCCCGGCGCGGTGTCTGCCCTCCACCATCGGCACTCGAAGCAGGACGAGTGGGTGTATGTCCTCAGCGGCGAGGTCACGCTCCATGTCGGGGAGGAAAGCTATCTGATGCGGCCTGGCATGTGCGCGGGGTTTCACGCGAACGGCATGCCGCACCACCTGCAAAACAACTCGACAGGCGATGCCACGATCATCGAGGTCGGCAGTCGGGTATCTGGCGACGCCGTGAGCTATGCAGCGGACGATCTCGTTGCCGTGATGGGCTCAAACGGGCAGTGGGTCTTCGAGCACAAGAACGGCGAATCCTATTGATCCCGATGCCTGCTTCCGGGGAGTTGCGCGTCCCGAACGGATGCCCAGTATGTGAGTCGGGATGCCGGACAATTGCGCCAGCCACAATGGATATTCGATAATCCACTTGATAAGCGCCCCCGTTTTCGAACAGGAGATCGTCCGTGTCCATGCAGCACATTGCGTCGCTTCCATTCGCGTTCGCGAGCAGCGGCTATTTCGGTGCCGCGGGCACGCTTTTCTTCTACGCGCTGGTCGCCGCCGGTCTTGTCACGACACTGTTCAAAATCGCCAACTTTGCGGGTGTGGGAACGCAGACCGGAACGGCCAGCGTCATGACAAAGCGCGTCGTGCCGGCTCATTGGGCATGGCGACCCACCGGACAGTCTCCGATCGGCGCCTATATCGAAGAGCACGAAATCCTGGATTTGATTATCAAAGACAGGAAGCTGACGTATCGACCGATTCCGTGGATCATGGAGCGCACCACGGCAAATACGACGGAGCCGATTCAGTTCAAGGTCGGTCGATTCAACGGCGCCATCCAGGTCACCAAATTCAAATACCTCTAGTATGGTCCGGCAGGACGCTCCGCCTCAACGATCGTGCCTGCACCGCGCGGGGCGGTAGCCGGCCTGGAAGGCGCATTGGACTCGGCCAACAAAAGCGCCGAAAACAACCCCTTCGACATGACAGGCACCTGCAAGTGTCGCTCGCCGATGCGACCTTGCCCGAGGATGTCGATGACGCCGGCCAATCTGGCCCGGTCTTGCATCGGGCACGCGAGTCAACAGCCGGACGTCCGCCATCGGCGGCAGCGCCGACTGGCCGAAACCGGCGATGAACTCAACCGGCCTTACTGCCATTCTCCGAGATGACAGATCACCCAACCCGGATGGTAGCTATCCATGTCCGTGTGCCCCCAGCACCAGCCGTGCTGGTGAATGGCCTTCATCACCTGTTCGCGCCGCGCGCACGCGCTTCCCGGCGCGTATTGTCCGTCAGGCAGTAGTTGCGGCGCCGGGCCGTTCCGGCATTTGTCGTCGGCCATTTCTTCCTGATGCATCAATGCCTGGACGGCCGGTGGAATGGTGCGGGCCAACGTGGCCTTGTATTCGATGCAGGCTGGCGCCTTGGGGTCGTTGGACTTGCCGGCACACTTGGACTGGAGTTTGTCGATGTTTCTCGACACTTCCGGCGGGTACGTCTCGGCGTGCGCCGTGGCCATACATCCGGCCAGCAACAGGCAGGCGGCAGCAAGAGATCTGATCAAAATCATTTCGCGTAAGACACAATGCGTCCGGTAGCTCAGGAACCGGCGAATTATGGCATGTGCACGTTTTCTGCGATCCGGCGTGCCGGCCGGATCGCCGAGCCCCGGCTGGACGCGACATGCACGGACATCTCATGCCGGCAGCATCCCGGTCCTTGTTGCAGGCGACGCCCCTACGATCCCGGCCTTGAGCTTCTCCTCGACATTCATCTTGCGCAGCCAGGCGTTCGCGGCTCCAGCGCCTTCATCGGCACGATCGGATCGACAAGACGTCCATGCTGCCGCACGTCGAGCGCCGCTCGCAAGACTGGCGCCCTCCCTTTTCAATCGGGTTGACGGCCGAGGAACGGACCAAAGCACCGGGCCAGCCTCGATCGATCCGGGATCAACGCGCAGCGACCGAACGCTTGTCGGTTCGGAGACTCATGCTGGCGAGCATCAGCAAAGCGGGAGCCAATTTATCAAATCCGACAGGCCGGTAGCGGCAGATCCTGAAATCCAACGGTGCGTCATGGAAACCTGAGCCGCAGCGGAACGACGTCGGCAAGCGCAATGGTCGGCGGATTGCCATGCGACGCGGAAGAAGCCGCTTTGGCCGCACGGGTTTGCCGGCGGCCCGAACCTGATTGCCAGACGCTCACTGTCCGGCCAGCCCAATGAAGCATTCACGCCCCCCGTCTGGCGCCGCCCCACCCCCGCCCGCCTTCGCTCAGATACGCCGCTCGCGCATCCGATCGTTGACCCTCTCGCGCACGAACGCCAGGAAAGCGGACGCAAGACGCGAAGGCGGCTGCCGGTCGGACGTGACGATGCCGTATTCGAACGGGATCGCCGGCACGAAGTCATGCACCGAGACTTCGTCGGTCATGTAATCGGTGGAAACCGGATCGATGATCGACACGCCGGCGCCGCGCGCGACAAACGTCGCGATCGCGGCCGACAACTGACACTCGGCGCTCATCACCCGCTCGATCCGCTGCGCGGCGAAGATTTCGTCGATGATGCGGCGCGTATCCAGCTCGCGCGGAAACGAGATGAACTTCTCGCCCGCCAGGTCTTCAGGTGTGATGACCCCTTTGCTGGCAAGCCGGTGCCCTTTGGGCACGATGCATTTCATGTCGGCCTTGAACAGCGCCTCGAGCCTCACGCCCGGCTGCCACGTCGTGTACGTCACGAGGCCGATGTCGCACTGCTCGCTCGCCACGAGTTCGCCGACCAGCCTCGTCCCGTAGATGAGCAGCGACACGGCCACGCCTTCGTGTTCCCGCGTGAAATCGGTAATCCACTCCGGCAGCAGGTTCAAGGCCAGCGCCGGCGCCGCCGCGATGTTCAGCGATCCCCGGGTGAGGGAACGGATCTGCTGCGCCGCCTGGGCAATCCGCTCGACGCCGACAAACGAGCGCTCCACTTCCTGGTAGAGCAGCAACGCGTCCGCGGTGGGGAAAAGCCGGCCTTTCTCGCGCGTGAACAGGCTGAAGCCGATTTCCGACTCCAGATCGAGGATCAGGCGCGTCACGGCCGGCTGCGTGATGTGCAGCATCTCGGCAGCCCGCGTAATCGACTGCCGCAGGATCACCGCCCGGAACGCTTCCAGCTGACGGCTCTTCATCTCCTACCCCATAACATTCATGCATTCATCGCCATGAATTACTGATTTGACGGCATGGTTCTGGCAAACAAAACTACAAGTAACCCGGATCGCACCGGGTGAATCGCAGCATAACATTTCAATATGGATGGAGACTCTGATGCGCAAATGTATCGTCCCGATTCTGCTCGCCGGCGCTTTCGCCGCGCAGGCCCATGCCGAAACGACGCTCTACGTCGGCGCCTTCGGCGGATCCTTCGAACAACTGCTGCGGGAAAAGATCATCCCGCCGTTCGAGAAAGCAAACAACGTCAAGGTGGTGGTCGTCCCCGGCGACTCGACCACGACCATGGCGCGCCTTCAGGCGCAAAAGGGCAAGGAAAGCCTCGATGTCGTGTTTCTCGACGACGGCCCGATGTACCAGGCGATCCAGCTCGGTTTCTGCGACACGCTGACCGACGCCCCCGTCTACCGGAACCTCTACGACGTCGCCCGCTTCAAGAGCAACAAGGCCGTGACGATCGGGATGAACGCCACCGGCCTCGTCTACAACGAGCGGCTGTTCGCGGCGAAGGGATGGGCGCCGCCGACCTCGTGGCGCGATCTTGCCGACCCGCGCTACAAGGGCAAGGTCGTGTTTCCGAACATCAGCAACGGCTACGGCCTGCAGGCCCTCATCGTGCTCGCCCGCCTGAACGGCGGCAGCGAGCAGAACATCCAGCCCGGCTTCGACAAGATGACGTCCTCGATCGCGCCGAACGTGCTGTCGTTCGATCCGTCGCCCGGGAAAATCTCCGAGCTGTTCCAGACGGACAGCATCGCGCTTGCCGCATGGGGTGACGGCCGCACGCAGGCGCTGCGCAACCAGGGCGTGCCGGTCAAGTTCGTGGCGCCGAAGGAAGGCGCGGTGGTTCTGGGTCTGAGCATGTGCCCGGTCAAGCACGACGCACCGAACGAACTCGCGCAGAAGTTCGTGCAGTTCTCGCTGTCGCCGGCCATCCAGGCGATGTACGCGGAAGAAGAAGGCGTCGCGCCGGCCAACAAGCTGACCCATCTGCCCCCGGCGGTAGCCGCGCGCGTCTCCACGCCGGATGCCGTCGCGAAGATGCTCAAGGTCGACTGGGACGTGGTCAACGACAAGCGCGCCGCCTGGACCCAGGAATGGAACCGCAACGTGGAGCGTTGAGCCGCGGCAGGCACCTGAAGGCGGCAGGCGACGCCGCCAGGTGCCCTTTCCCGGTCGCCGGTGTATTTCGAAGGTCTAAAGAGTCATGAGCTATTTACGGATCGAACGCCTGAACAAGCGGTACGGCGAGACTGTCGTGGTCGACGGCCTGAGCATCGACGTCGCGCGCGGCGAGTTCGTCTCGCTGCTTGGGCCCTCGGGCTGCGGCAAGACGACGACGCTGCAGATGATCGCCGGCTTCGTCGAACCGACGGCGGGCGACATTATCCTCGAGGGCCGCTCGCTGGTCGGCGTGCCGCCTGCCAAGCGCGGCCTCGGCATCGTGTTCCAGAGCTACGCGCTGTTTGCCCACATGACGGTCGCGGAGAACGTCGAGTTCGGCCTGCAGATGCGGCGCGTCGACCGCGCCGCGCGCAAGCGCCAGAGCCTCGCCGCGCTCGACCTCGTTCAGCTGGGCCGCCACGCATCGAAGTACCCGCGTGAACTGTCGGGCGGCCAGCGCCAGCGCGTCGCGCTCGCACGTGCGCTCGTCATCGAGCCGCCGTTGCTGTTGCTCGACGAGCCGCTCTCCAACCTCGACGCGAAACTGCGTCACGACATGCAGGCCGAACTGCGCGCCATCCAGCGGAAGGTCGGCACGACGACCGTCATGGTCACGCACGATCAGGCGGAAGCGCTGGCCATCAGCGATCGCGTCGCGCTGCTCAATCAGGGGACGGTGGTCCGCTTCGATACGCCGACCGGCGTCTACGACGACCCCGGCAGCTTCTTCGCGGCCGACTTCATCGGTCGCGCCAACGTGCTGCGCGGCCAGGTCGCCTACGACGGCACGCAGCACGTGCTCAAGGTGGGGCCGGCGAGCCTGCCGCTCGATGCGCCGCACCCGTGCGGCGAGCATGCATTCTCGTTGCGTCCCGAGCGCATCGCGCTGGTCGAGAGCGGCACGGGCCACGTCGACGGGCAGGTCAGCGCGTGCGCGTTTCAAGGCAACTGCTGGTCGGTCAACGTCAGCACCGGGATCGGCGAGCTGCAGGTCCAGCTGGCGAACAGCGGCAACGCAGTGGCACAGGTCGGCGATGCGGTCGGCCTCTACTGGCAAGACACGGCACTGCGCCCGCTCGCGTCGCCTGCCGCGGAGGGCCCGCGATGAGCACTTCCCGCCCCATGATCCCGCCGCTGCGACCGGATGCGAAGCGCCGCCGGCGGCCGGCCGGCCCGCTCCTCGTCGCGCCCGTCTCGCTGCTCTTCGCGTTGCTGCTCATCGTGCCGATGGCACTCGTCGGCATGCTGAGCCTGCAGGGCTTCGACGCGGCGTCGGGCGGCGTGCTCGACGTCTACTCCTGGCACAACTACGTGCAGATCGTCAGCGATCCGTATTATCACGGGATCTTCCTGCGCACGTTCGGGCTTGCGCTCAGCGTCACCGTCGGCACGATCGTGCTGGGTGTCCCCGAGGCGTACTTCATCTTCCGCATGTCGGCTCGCTGGCGGTCGTTCTTCCTGATCCTGACGCTGGGGCCGCTGTTCATTTCGGCCGTGGTGCGCACGCTCGGCTGGTCGATCCTGCTGGACGGTCAGGGCGTCGTCGCCCAGGTGCTGACCGGCCTGCACCTGGTCGATACGCCGCCGCAGATGCTGTTCACGTTTCCCGCGGTGGTGGTCGTGCTGGTGCACGCACTGGTTCCGTTGATGGTGCTGTCGGTCTGGACCTCGCTGCAAGGCCTCGATCCCCAGATCGCCAACGCGGCCGTGTCGCTCGGCGCGAGCCCGTTCACCGTATGGCGCCGCATCGTCCTGCCGCAGACCCTGCCCGGCGTCCTGTCCGGCAGCCTGATCGTGTTCGCGCTGACCGCGAGCGCGTTTGCAACGCCGGCGCTGATCGGCGGGCGACGCCTCAAGGTGGTCGCGACCGCCGCCTACGACGAGTTCCTGCACAGCATGAACTGGCCGGCAGGCGCCGCGATCGCGGTTTGCCTGCTCGTGCTCAATCTCGGCGTCGTCGCGCTCTACAGTCGCGTGATCGAGCGACGCGTCAAGCGCCGTCTTGGAGAGGCCACATCATGAACCGGAACGGTCCTTTCGCACTGGGCTTCCATACCCTCTTCACCGTGTTTCTGATCGCGCCGCTGGCGATCGTCTGCCTCGTCGCGTTCACGCCGGGCAATCTCCTCAGCGTGCCGACCGTGCACTTCTCGACGCGCTGGTTCCATGCACTCGTCAGCGATCCGGATTTCACCCAGGCGTTCGGGAACAGCCTGTGGCTCGCCACGCTCTCGGCCACGCTGGCGGCGATGCTCGGCGTACCGGCGGCGCTGGGCCTGACGCGCTACCGCTTCGCCGGCCGCGACGCGATCCAGTCGCTGCTGCTCTCGCCGCTGATGATTCCGCCTGTCGTGATCGGCGTCGCATTGCTGCAGCTGTTCACGCGCATCGGCGTCTCCGGGTCGTTCGTGTCGCTCGTAATGGCGCACGTGATGCTGGTGTTCCCGTATTGCCTGCGCCTCATCATGGCTTCGCTGGTCGTGACGACGCGGGATGCGGAACACGCCGCCATCTCGCTCGGCGCAAGCGCGTGGACCACCTTCCGGCGCATCACGCTGCCCGCGCTGGTGCCGGGCATCGCCGCCGGCTGGGTGCTGGGTTTCGCAAGCAGTTTCGACGAACTGACGGCGACCATCTTCATCGCGGCGCCGACCACGATCACGCTCCCGGTGCGCATCTACATGAGCATGACGGAGACCGTCGATCCGATGGTCGCGGCCGTCGCCACGGTCATCATGGCCGTCACGCTGGGCCTGATGTTCGCGCTCGACCGGCTCGTCGGGCTCGACAAGGTTCTTATGGGGAAACAGGGATGAAACAGGAATATGACTTCGCGATCGTCGGCGGCGGCCTGGTCGGCATGGCGATCGCCTACGGGCTCGCCAAGCGCGGCCAGAAGACGATCGTGCTCGACGGCGAGGATTCCAGCGTGCGTGCGGCGCGCGGAAACTTCGGCCTGATCTGGGTGTCCGGCAAGGGCCGGAAGCAGGTCGACTACGGTCGCTGGTCGCTCGAATCGGCGCTGCTGTGGCCGGCGTTCGCGGCGGAGCTCGAAGAGGCGTCCTCGCTCAGTCTCGGCTACTCCCGCGCGGGCGGCATCAACATCGCGATGACCGACGAAGCGCTGGCAGGCAGCGTGGATACGCTACGCCATATACACGCCCAGGACGCGCGCCTCACGTACGACGTCCTGGATCGCCGGCAGCTGGCGGAACGCATCCCGGAGATCGGCCCGAGCGTGGCCGGCGCGGTCTACTCGGAAAACGACGGCCACGTGAGCCCGCTCTATACGCTGCGGGCGCTGTTCCTCGCGTTCGAGCGGGCCGGCGGCGACTACGTGCCGGAGGCGCCCGCCCGCTCGATCGAGCGCGCGAACGGCGGCTTTCGCATCGATACCGGCAAGCGCACGGTCGAGGCCGGGCGCGTCGTCCTGTGCGCGGGCCTCGGCAACCGGGAACTCGCGCCCATGGTCGGGCTGAGCGCACCCGTCGTGCCGCTGCGCGGCCAGATCCTCGTGACCGAGCGCGTGCGCCCGTTCCTCAAGTATCCGACGCTCTCGGTGCGTCAGACGGCGGAGGGATCGCTCCTGCTCGGCGAATCCGCGGAGGACGTCGGCATGGACGACGGCGTCACGCCCGAGATCGTCGCGCACATCGCCCGCAAGGCCGTGACGCAGTTCCCGCTGCTGAAAGGGGTCCGCGTCGTGCGCGCATGGGGCGCCCTGCGCGTGATGACGGCGGACAGCATGCCCGTCTACGAGGAATCCGTCACGCACCCCGGTGCGTTCATCGCCACCTGCCACAGCGGCGTGACGCTCGCCGCCGCGCATTGCGAGTTGCTGGTCGGCTGGCTGCTCGGCGGTCAACGCCCTTCTCTTCTGGACTACTTCTATGCAAAACGATTCGCTGTTTAGTCAGATCGACGGCACCAGGCCGCGCACCGTGCGGATCGTCGTCGACGGGCGCGAGGTGGACGTGCCGGAATATGCCAGCGTGGCGGCCGCACTCCTGTACGCCGACGTCACGGTGTTCCGTCATACCCCGGTAGGCGCCGCGCCGCGCGCGCCGTATTGCATGATGGGCGTGTGCTTCGATTGCCTGGTCGAAATCGATGGCATGCCTAACCAACAGGCCTGCATGGTGCGCGTGCGCGACGGGATGATCGTCAAGGCCATGGCCGGCGCGAGGGCACTCGTATGACAATCGAAACTGTGGACCTCATCATCGTCGGCGCGGGCCCGGCCGGCATGGCATGTGCGCTCGACGCGACACGTGCGGGCCTCGGCGTGCTGGTACTCGACGAGAACCCGACGCCCGGCGGCCAAATTTATCGGAACGTCGGCTATTCGCCGCTGCCGGATTCGACGCTGCTCGGTGAAGACTATACCCAGGGCGCCGACCTCGTCGTGCGCTTCCTGCAATCCGGCGTGCGTTACTGGCCCGAAACCCTCGTGTGGCAGATCACGCGCACGCTGGAGATCAGCTTCACGCGGCGCGGCGCCACCACGGTAAGCGGGCAGATCCGTGCGAAAGCCGTGGTCATCGCCAACGGCGCCTACGAGCGGCCCTGCCCGGTCCCGGGCTGGACGCTGCCCGGCGTCATGGGCGTCGGGGCCGCGCAGACGCTTCTGAAGTCGTCGGCCATGCTGCCCGCCGGGCCGGTCGTGCTGGCGGGCAGCGGGCCGCTGATGTATCTGTTCGCGTGGCAGCTCATCCAGGCAAACCGGCCGCCGGCGGCGCTCCTCGATACGACGCCTGCCCGCAACTACTGGCGCGCGCTCGCGGACCTGCCCGGCGCGTTGCGTACGCCGGCGTACCTGCTGAAGGGCCGCCGCCTGCTGAGTGCGATCCGGCGCAGCGGCATTCTGCGGATTCGCCACGTGACGCAACTGTCCGTGGAAGGCGACGGCCGTGCGGAGTCGGTGCGATACACGGCGGGCGGACGCACGTCGACGCTCCCGGCGAACGTCGTCCTGCTGCATCAGGGCGTGGTGCCCAACGTGCAGCTCACGCGTTCGATCGGCTGCGAGCATCGCTGGGACGAAGCCCAGCTTTGCTGGCATCCGCGCACCGACGCATGGGGAGAGACCACGGTGCCCAACCTCTTCATTGCGGGCGATGGCGCCGGGATCCACGGCGCGCTCGCGGCCCGCACCGCGGGTGCGCTGACCGCGCTGACCGTGTGCCACCGGCTCGGCGCGCTGAGCCGCGATGCGCTCGACCGGCAAGCCGCCCCGCTGCGGCGGCATCTCGACCGGCACCGCGCCGTGCGTCCTTTCCTCGACACGTTGTACCGTCCGGCGGACGCCTTTCGCCGCCCGGCCGACGAGACGATCGTCTGCCGCTGCGAGGAAGTCAGCGCGGGCGAGATCCGGGCGATGGCCCGCCTCGGCTGTACCGGGCCCAACCAGAGCAAGTCGTTCTCCCGTTGCGGAATGGGGCCGTGCCAGGGTCGCCTGTGCGGCCTCACGGTCGCCGAACTGCTCGCCGAGGCGCACGCGAAGCCCGTGGCGGAAGTCGGCTACTACCGCATCCGGCCGCCCATCAAGCCGGTGAGTCTCGGCGATCTTGCCGCGTCTCACGTCCCCGATCCCGAAGCAGCCAAACCGACGGAGTTTGCACCCAAATGAATCACACCCCTATCGTCAGAACCGCAGGCAACGCACGCATGAGCAAGATGGTGCGCGCGGGCAATCTTCTGTTTCTCGCCGGACAGACGTCGTCGGGCGCACCGGATGCGCACACGATCGAGGAACAGGCCGCCGAGGCGCTCGGGCGCATCGACGCCTTGCTGGAGCAGGCGGGCAGCAGCCGGCAGCAGTTGCTGTCGGTCACGATCTACCTGAAGGACATGGCGCTGTTCGACCGCATGAATGCCGTCTGGCAGGGCTGGGTCGACCCGCACCACCTGCCGGCCCGCTGCACGGTGCAGGCCACGCTCGGGCTGCCGGAGTTGCTGGTGGAGTTCAGTGCGACGGCCGCGGTCTGACGCGTCGCGTGCTGCCCGGAGGCAAGGCGTCGGCCACGGTTGCCTTGCCTCCGCGTCGAACGACGTCCGCGCGACGGCGAACGGCTTCGTCGCCGCGCGCCGGGCGGAGCCGGCATGACACGCCGACCTGGCCGTGACGCATCGCACGGCCCCCGCCACACCACGCCACGCCACGTCACGTCACGCCATGCCACGCCGCGCCGCGGCGAAGCACCCTTCTCCCTGTCGACAACCTGCCGCAAAACCGGCCGGCGTCGAGCCACGCTTCGTTCGCCACGCCGTCGCACATCACGCAGACGGCCTGACGGAACCCGCTTCGTCATACGCGACGATGTTCAGTCCTTCCGCCGCATCCGGCGCGACGAAGTAGCGCGTGATCCGTTCGAACTCGGCGTCGGTCGCCTGGAACGGATGGTCTCCGCGCGCATTGCGCCGGTGCAGGCGCGCCTTGCAGACCGCATCGTCGACGTCGAGGTAATGCAGCCGGTGGTCGCAGCCGGCGGCCCGCGCCACGTCGAGCCCCCACGCGCGCGCGGCGACGGTGTTGAACGGAACGTCGAGCACCACCGACACGCCGGCCCGCAGCAGCGCGCGGACATGATCGGCAAGCACGTGCCTGACGCGCGCCGCGCAGCGGACATAGTCTTCGATCGACAGGATCTCGTCCGGATAGAGGTGGGCGAGCCAGACGTCCTCGCTGATCGGCACGCTCGGCCCGGCGCTCGCGAGCCGCGCGACGAGGGTCGATTTTCCGGATGCGATCTTGCCGCATACCATGTGGAGCAGCGCGGCATCGTTCGATGCCGCCGCGTGAAACGGCTTCCCGGTCTGCATGTTCAGGTTCTCCATGGCATGCCCGAAAAGCAAAAACCCGCCTTCCGGGCGGGTTTTGACGATATGCATCCTGTCGATCGCTACCCCGCCGGCACACTTGCGGCGTCAATAATCGGGCGGACAGGCGATCGGTTCATGCGTGCCAGCATAGCCAACGGCCGGATCGCGGGCAAGCGGATTCGGGCGGCGTCCGTCCGCCTGCCCGCTTGAGGCCGGCGCGCATTCCGGCCGCCGGCGACGGCGGGGCCGTGCCGTGCGTCATCCGCGCGCCGCGTTCCGGCTCATCGCGTCGAGTTGCCGGACGATCTCCGCACGCAATTCGGCCGGCATCTCGACGCTGTCGAGCAGCGTCGAAATCCACAGCCCGTCGGCCGCGAGCCGGCAGATCATCAGCGTCGCGGCCTGCTCGAGCGGCACCGGATCGGGGCGCGCCCATTCACGCATCGGCACCGACCAGCGCGCGCGCGTGTCCTGGTCGGTAATCATCGACGCGACCAGCACGCGCAGCACATCGGTACTCGCGGCCGGGTGCGACTCGTCGAGCACGGCGTGCACGTAGGCGCGCGCCGCCGCGCCGTCGCCGGCGGAATCCGCCGCCATCCGCGCGGCCATCTGCACGGCGAACCGCTCGGTGGCCTGCCCGAACAGCGCATCCAGCAGCCCCTGCTTGTTCGCGAAGTGGTACTGCAACGCGCCTTTCGTCACGCCGGCCCGCTCGGCCACCGCATCGAGCGTCAACGCGACCACGCCGTGATGCGTCGCGATGTCCGACGCGGCCGCCAGCAGCTGCGCGCGCACCTGGTCCGGCGCTTTTTTTCGCCGCACGCCGGCGGCGACAGCCGGCGCCGCCGCACCGTCAGACGCCCGTGCGGCGGCGGTTTCGGCCGGCCCGACAGGCGCGGACACATCGTGCGAAGCGGGTTCGAGGCGTTTTTTCATGATGCGGATGGTAGCACCCGGGCGTCTCGATATAAACATTCCGGCTGGATGGTATGATCCGCCGCATGAACAAACCCGCCCCCTCCTCCTGGTCCGCGCTCGACACCGCGATCGCCCGTGGACGCGACGCGCTCCTGCGTCTTCAGCAGCCCGACGGCAGCTGGTGTTTTGAACTCGAATCCGACGCGACGATCACCGCGGAATACATCCTGATGATGCATTTCATGGACAAGATCGACGACCTTCGCCAGGAGAGGATGGCGCGCTACCTGCGCGCCAACCAGCGGCTCGATACGCATGGCGGATGGGCGCTGTACGTCGACGGCGACCCGGACGTGTCGTGCAGCGTGAAGGCGTACTTCGCGCTGAAGGCGGCCGGCGACAGCGAACACGCCCCGCACATGGTCCGCGCGCGCGACGCGATCCTGAAGCTCGGCGGCGCGGCGCGCGCGAACGTGTTCACGCGCATCCTGCTCGCGACCTTCGGCCAGGTGCCGTGGCGCGCGGCGCCGTTCATGCCGATCGAATTCGTGCTGTTCCCGAAGTGGGTGCCGATCTCGATGTACAAGGTCGCATACTGGGCGCGGACGACGATGGTGCCGCTCCTGGTGCTGTGCTCGCTCAAGGCGCGCGCGCGCAATCCGCGCAACGTCTCGATCCGCGAGCTGTTCGTCACGGCGCCCGACGACGAGCGCCACTATTTCCCTCCGGCGCGCGGCATGCGCCGGCTGTTCCTCGCGCTCGACCGCACGGTTCGCCACATCGAGCCGCTGATGCCGAAGCGCCTGCGGCAGCGCGCGATCCGGCATGCGGAAGCCTGGTGCGCGGAGCGCATGAACGGCGAGGACGGGCTCGGCGGCATCTTCCCGCCGATCGTCTACAGCTACCAGATGATGGACGTGCTCCGCTACCCGGACGACCATCCGCTGCGGCGCGATTGCGAGAACGCGCTGGAAAAGCTGCTGGTCACGCGCCCGGACGGCAGCATGTATTGCCAGCCGTGCCTGTCGCCGGTGTGGGACACCGCGTGGAGCACGATGGCGCTCGAACAGGCGCGCGGCGTCGCCACGCCGCAGGCCGGCGAGCCGGACGACACGCTGCGCGACCTCGACGCCCGCATCGCGCGCGCGTACGACTGGCTGGCCGTGCGCCAGGTGAACGACCTGCGCGGCGACTGGATCGAGAACGCACCGGCGGAAACCGAGCCGGGCGGCTGGGCGTTCCAGTACGCGAATCCGTACTACCCCGACATCGACGACACCGCGGTCGTCACCGCGATGCTCGATCGCCGCGGCCGCACGCATCCCGACGCGCACGGCCGGAACCCGCATGCGCCGCGCGTCGCGCGCGCGCTCGACTGGATGCGCGGGCTGCAGTCGCGCAACGGCGGCTTCGCGGCGTTCGACGCCGACTGCGACCGCATGTACCTGAACGCGATCCCGTTCGCCGATCACGGCGCGTTGCTCGATCCGCCGACCGAAGACGTGTCGGGCCGCGTGCTGCTGTGCTTCGGCGTGACGAAACGCGCGGAAGAGCGCGCGTCGCTCGCGCGCTGCATCGACTACGTGAAGCGCACGCAGCAACCTGACGGCAGCTGGTGGGGCCGCTGGGGCACGAACTACATCTACGGCACGTGGAGCGTGCTGGCCGGCCTCGCGCTCGCCGGCGAGGACCGGTCGCAGCCGTACATCGCACGCGCGATCGACTGGCTGCGCGCGCGACAGCATGCGGACGGCGGCTGGGGCGAGACGAACGACAGTTATATCGACCCGCGGCTGGCCGGCACCAACGGCGGCGAGAGCACGTCGAACTTCACCGCGTGGGCGCTGCTCGCGCAGATGGCGTTCGGCGACTTCGAATCCGATTCGGTGAAGCGCGGCATCGCGTATCTGCAATCGGTGCAGCAGGACGACGGCTTCTGGTGGCACCGCTCGCACAACGCGCCGGGCTTCCCGCGCATCTTCTACCTGAAGTATCACGGCTATACCGCGTACTTCCCGCTGTGGGCGCTCGCGCGCTACCGGCGGCTCGCGGGCGCCGCGGCTTCGGCAGCGGCCGCGCGCGATGCCGAGGCCGTCGCGGCGACGGACGCAACGCTCGCCTGACCGGTCGCGCGGCGCTTCGCCGGGCCGGCATCGCCCGGCCCGGAATCGGGCTGCCCGGGGGCCGCCGGGTGCGCCGGCGCGTCGATCTGCGATGATGTCGGGCGCGGGATCGCGCGTCGCCGCCGGCGCGCCCCGTTCCCCCAACCCGACGAAGCAGGTCCATCATGATCGACGTTTCCTCCATCACCGATGCGTTCGCCCCGAGCGGCGAGCCGACGCAGTACCGCGTGTCGCCCGAGAAGCTGATTTCCGGCGATCCGCTGCACACGCTCACGCCGGGCTTCGCGAGCCCGTGCGGCCGTTTCTCGACCGGCATCTGGGAAAGCACGCCCGGCTGCTGGCACGTCGCGTACACCGAGGCGGAATACTGCGAGATCCTCGCAGGCATATCGGTGATCACCGACCTCGACGGAAACCGCAAGACCCTGCGCGCCGGCCACCGCTTCGTGATTCCGCCGGGCTTTCGCGGCACATGGGAAGTGGTCGAGCACACGCGGAAGATCTTCGTCGCATACGACGAGCAGCCGCCGGAGTAAGCGCCCCACGCCCGTTGCATGCGCAACAGTGCGCCCCAATTTGCCACGGCATTCCACGGCGATGACACGGCATTGACACACGCGGCCGGTAATTTCCGCTCGTCCCGTCCCGTGTGTCGCCATGCTTGCCCTGCTTCTCGCCGCCTTCTACGAAACCGCCCGCCAGGGAAGCGTGACCGCGGCCGCGAAGCGTCTCGACGTCAGCCAGCCGACGATCACGTCGCGCATCCAGCAACTCGAACGCCACTACGGCGTCGAGCTGTTCCATCGCCGCGGCAATCGTCTCGATCTCAGCGACGCCGGTGCGTCGCTGATGCCGATGATCGGCCAGATGCTGCAGATGGAGAACGACATCGATTTCGCGCTGCGCAACGAGCGCGAACTGCATACGGGCAACCTGCGCGTCGGCACGACCGGCCCGTTCTACATCCTGCCCGCGATCGCCGCGTTCCGGCGCCAGTATCCGGCCGTGAAGATCAGTGTCGAGATCGGCAACTCGCAGCAGGTGCTCGACGCGCTCGTCGATTTTCGCGTCGACGTCGCCGTGTCGTCGCAGCGCGACGACGATCCGCGTTTCGTCCGCCATACGATCGCGAACGATCCGCTCGTACTGGTCGTCCACCGTTCGCATCCGCTCGCCGCGCGCGCGTCGGTCGCGCTCGCCGCGCTGGCCGGCGAGACGCTGCTGCTGCGCGAGGCCGGCTCGCGCACGCGCGCGCTGATGGAACACGTGCTGCGGCACGCAGGCATCCACGTACCGGCGAGCGCGATCGAGCTCGGCAGCCGCGAGGCGATCCGCGAGGCGGTGCAGCACGACATGGGCTGCACGCTGATGCCGCGCGGCGAGGTCGGCCTGCATCCCGAGCTGCGCGCGGTCCCGCTCGCCGACGACATGCCGCCGATGCACGAATACCTCTACTACCTCGACGCGCGCGCCGGGACGCGGCTGATCGCCGCGTTCATGGCCAACGTCGGGGGCCGCGACGCGCGCATGCCGGCGCACGCCTGACGACGCCCGCGCTCAGGCCGTCTCGAACAGCTCCACGATCCGCCAGCCGCGCTGCAGCGCCACCGCCCGCAACCGCTCGTCCGGATTCGTCGCGACCGCATCGGTCACCGTCTCGAGCAGCGGCACGTCGTTGTGCGAATCGCTGTAGAACCAGCTGCGTTCGAAGTCCGACCATGCAAGGCCGAGCGATGCGAGCCACGCGTCGGTGCGCACGATCTTCCCCTCCCGATAGCTCGGCACGCCGCATGGACGCCCCGTATAGCGCGACTCGGGGTGCCCGTCGACGGTCTCGGGTTCGCACGCGATCAGCGCGTCGATGCCGAACGCGCGCGCGATCGGCCGCGTGATGAACGCATTCGTCGCGGTCACGACGCAGCACAGGTCGCCGCGGGCGCGATGATGGCGCACGAGGTCGAGCGCGGCCGGCGCAATCGCGGGCCGCACGACGTCGGCCATGAAGCACGCGCGCCAGTGCGCGAGCCGCTCCCGCGAAAAGCGGGCGAGCGGCGCGAGCATGTCGCGCAGATGCGCGTGGATATCGAGCGTGCCGGCCGCGTAGCCGGCCGAAAAGGCCGCGTCGATGCGGGCGAATTCGGCCGCGTCGACAAGGCCGTGTTCGACCATGAAACGGCCCCAGGCCTGGTCGCTGTCGAACGGAATGAGGGTGAAGTCGAGATCGAAAAGCGCGAGTTGCGTCATCGAATGAAGCGTCGTGTGATCGGGGAGGAATGAAAAACGCGCGGCCCCGCCGATGCGAGGCCGCGCACCAAGGCCGCCGGCGCGGGTCGTGCGCGCCGGCGGCTACCGGGGATGCGACGCCGGCCGCCCGGCCGGCGCCTGTCAGCCGGACACGCCCATCGCCGGATCGCTGATGCCGTCCTTGCCGGTTTCGACGCGGCCCGCGAAGCGGCGCACGAGACCGTTCTCGGCCGACAGCGTGAAGTCGTACCAGCCGCTCGACGCGGCGAGCGTCCAGTACGGCTCGACCTGCATCCCGGCCGGCACCGCGTAGCCCCACGGGCCGTCGGTGCGGTACGCGTTCGACGTGACCGTGACCTGGCTCGCCGCGTTGCCGACGTTCATGATCGTCAGGTACACGGCGTCGTTCGCCGGGTCGTAGCAGACGCGGATTTCCGGCGCCGGGCCGCTCGCGGCCTTCGCGACGTTGCCCTGGAATTCGCGCAGGAAGCCGTTCGGCCCGAGCACCCACAGGTCGTAGTTGCCCGCATCGTCGGCCACCACCGTCCACGAATCCGACAGTTGCTTGCCTGCTTCGACGGTATAGCGGCGCGGCATGCGATCGAGATGCAGCTTGTCGTACACGTGGAACACCGCGCCGACCGAGCCCGTGTTGCTGAACGTGAGCCACAGCAGCCCGCCCGACACGTCGGCGTTCGCGCTCGCATGCAGTTCGTACGGCAGCGCGCGCGACGGCCGCGTGCCCTGCGGCTGCACCGGCATCTGCTGTGCGCCGACCGACGGCACGGGCACCGCGCCCTGCAGGCTCTGCTGCAGATGCTGCGCGTCGGCCGCGGCCTTGGTCGGCGCCGGCAGCGACGTCGTCGGGTTGCCGTTGGGGTTCCTGAAGTTGAACGCCGAGGTCATGTCGCCGCACACCGCGCGGCGCCACGGGCTGATGTTCGGCTCCTGCACGCCGAAGCGCTGCTCGAGAAAGCGCAGCACCGACGTATGGTCGAACACTTCCGAGTTGACCCAGCCGCCCGTGCTCCACGGCGACACGACGAACATCGGCACGCGCGGGCCGGGCCCGTACGGGCGGCCGTCCGGCGCGAGCGGCGACGAATCGCCGGGCGGGTTCGGCAGCGTGAAGTACTCGTACTGCGTGGTCACGGTCGACTTGCCCGCATACGTGCCGTCCGTGTTGCGCGACGGCGGGTTCGGCGGCGGCATGTGATCGAAGAAGCCGTCGTTCTCGTCGTAGTTCACGAACAGCACGGTCTTGCTCCACACGTCCGGGTTCGCGGTCAGCGTGTCGAGCAGGCGCTGCAGGTAGTACGCGCCCTGCCCCGGCGTCGACGCGCCGGGATGCTCGCAGTACGCGGTGGGCGACACGATCCAGCTCACCTGCGGCATCCGGTTCGCCGCGATGTCGTCGGCGAGCGACTGCAGGAACCCGCCGTCGGGCATCGTGTTGCCGATCCCCTTGTACAGCGGCGACAGCGCTTCCATCGCGGGCGTGTACGGCGCGTTCGGCGAGCCGGGCACCGTCTCGTTGACCTTGCGGAACGTCGCGAAGCCGGCGAGCGGGTTGTCGGTGTAGTTGTCCGGCATGTTCTGGTAGACCTTCCAGCTCACGCCGGATGCCTGCAGGCGCTCCGGGTAGGTCGTCCACGTGAGGCCCGTCTTCGACGAAGCGAGCCCGTCCCAGCCGTCGTTGTTCACGACGGCCGTGTTCGAACCCGTCGGGCCGTTCGTGCCGGTCCACAGGAAGATCCGGTTGGAGTTCGTGCCGCCGTGCAGCGAGCAGTGGTACGCGTCGCACACGGTGAACGCGTTCGCGAGCGCGAAGTGGAACGGCAGGTCCGACTGGCGCAGGTAGCCCATCGACGCGTCGCCCTTCGACGCGGGCCACGCGGTCATCCGGCCGTTGTCCCACGCCGAATGCGAATCGGTCCACGAGTGCGCGCCGCCGACCAGCAGCGCATTGCCCTTCGTGCTGTCGAGGTAGAACGGCAGCACCGGGCGCTTGCCGTCGTTCTGCAGCCAGACCGGCGCGCCGCCCGGCTGCGGGATCGTCAGACGGTCGCCGAAGCCGCGCACGCCGGGCATCGTGCCGAAGTAGTGGTCGAACGAGCGGTTTTCCTGCATGAAGATCACGACGTGCTGCACGTCGTTGATCGTGCCGGTCTGGTTGTTGGCGGGAATCGCGAGCGCGCGCCGGATCGCCGGCGGGAACATCGAGAGGGCCGTGCCGGCGGCGGCGGCACGGAGAAACGAACGGCGGTCGATGGAAGTCATGATCGAGAAGGAAGGTCGTCCCGGAAAGGCGCGCGCGTCACGGCGCGCAGCGCAGCTGCGAATTCAGCGACGGCGATTGCAGCGCGGCCGTACCCGATGCGGGGCACGGGCCGGCGCCCGGCATCGCGACGATCGGCACGGGCGCGCTCGCGCCGCCCGCGCCGGCCGGCGCGGCGTTCGCCTTCGCGGCGCTCGCGGCCGCGCCGCCCGAATCGTCGCCGCCGCATCCGACGACCAGCGCGCTCAGCACGCAGGCGGCGAGCGCGACGCGCACGCGGCGCAGGTGAATCGTGTTCATGTCGGCACTCCGTCAGTGAAGGATCGTCGACAGCGGCTTGCCCGAGCCCGCGACCGACTGCAATTCGGTTTCGGTGACGACGCGGTTCCACATCGCGACGTCGGAGAAGCTTTCCACGTTCGGCTTGACCGTCGTGCACGCGTTCACCGTATAGCCGCCGCTGTAGTGGCTGGCCGGATAGCCGCACGCGAGCATGTGGTACTGGCCGGTGCCGTCCTCGTTCACGCCGAAGGTCTTCGTGCCGAGGCCCGGCAGCGCGGCCACCGACACCGTGAGCGGCGTGCTCTGCTTCTGCTCGCCGAGCACCGGGTCGAACGTGTAGGCCGTCATCGTCTTGCCGACGGTGTCGATCACGAACGCCGCGTACACCCACTGGTTCGCGGTCACGTTCATCGTCTTCAGGTCGTTGCGGTTGGAGCCGTCGCCCGCGTTGTACTGGATGTTGCAGGTGCCCGACGGCGCGCCCGACGCCTGCGGGAACAGCCCGATCGCGATGCCCGCGTTCTTGCCGCTCTGCCAGTTCTTGTTCGCGAACACCGGCGTGCCGAAGCCGACCACGTCGGTACATGGGGTCTTCACCCACATGCCGATCGTGAACTGCGCCTGCGTCGCGATATCGGTGTTCTGCACGATCCTGTAGCCGTCGTAGCCGTTCGTGTCGACGATCTGCGTCGTCACCTGCAGCCCCTGTCCGCCGAACGGATCGGCGCTCAGCGACCCGCCGTTCGCGGCGGCCGAGAACGGGCCCATCGTGCCGGCGTTCAGCGCATCGACGGCCGGCAGCGCGCCGAACGGATAATACGACGCGAGGCCGTTCTTCAGCGACGTTGCGAGCGGGGGCGGCGGGGGCGGCGGCGGCACGTACGCGATCCGCGCGATGCTGCCGAGCGGCGCGCCGCCGGCCGTCACCACGTAGTCGAAGCTGTAGGTGCCGGCCGCGCTCAGGCCGAGATTGCTGTCGGTGTAGGTCGTCGTGCCGGCGGGCAGCGTCGCGATCTGCTGGCCCGCGCGGTACACCGCGATCGCGCCGCTCGCGGGCGCGGCCCACGTCAGCACCACGCTGTGGCCGTCGGCGCTGGCCGCACCGGCGAGCTGCGACACCGGTTGCGCGCCGATCAGCTCGCCGCCGTCCATTTCATATGCGGCCGGCGCGGGCAGCGCGCCGAACTGCGCGAGCACGGTCGGCGCGATGTCCGCGATGCTGGCCCGCGTGTGCAGGTCGGCCAGCGACGCCGGCTGCGCGGCGCTGCCCAGCCGCCCGTTGTCGGCCTGGTTCATCGCGACGAAGGTCGTCGATTCGGACAGCAGCGGCAGCCCGTCGCTGCCGCCCGCCGCATTCAGGCCGTGGCCGCCGGTGACGACGACCAGCCAGTTCTCCTTGCCGCGCTTCGCGGTCTCGGCCACCAGCGCGCCGACCGCCGCGTCGAGCTGCCGCAGCGTGTTCGCGTATGCGGATGCGCCGAGGCCGTAGTTCAGCGCCGCGTCCTGCGCCGAGTGGTATTGCGCGACGACGAGCGAATAGCCCTGCTGGATCATCGCGGTGCTTTGCTGCGTGACGCAGTTGTCGACTGCCGCGCAGTTCGCGAGCGTGTCGAGCGAGCCCGCGTTGCGTCCGGCGGCCAGCAGCGACGCGAGCGCCGGCGACCCGACGGCCGCGCCGAGCAGGCCCGCCTTCGCGGTCTTCAGCGCATCGAACGCGGTCGGCGCCTGCAGCGCCTGGTTCGGCGCGTCGGACAGCACCTGGTGACGGTTGCCCCAGGCGCCGGTGAGCAGCGTGGCCCAGCTCGGCGTGTCGAGGTTCGGCTGTTGCGACGGCAGGCCGTTGACACCGCCGCTATACGCGGGCGCGACGTGCAGCTTCGCGAGGTTCGGCAGCGTGCCGCCGGCGATGCCGGCGGTCAGCGCCGCGTAGGTCACGCCGTCGAGCTCGATCACGAGCGCACGATTCGCGGCCGGCTGGCCCGGCGGCGTGCCGCCGTTGCCATTGCCGCTACCGTTGTCGGTGCCGTCCGCCGCGGTCGCCGGCGAGCCCCCGGCGCCGCCCGTGCCGTCCATGTTGCCGCCGCACGCGCCGAGCGCGCCGACCAAGGTCAGCCCGCACAGCAGCCGCGCGAGAGTTGTCTTCCTCATGTTTCCCCCTGACTGGAATGTCCGGACACGCCCGGAAATCTGCCCGGATTCTGCTCAGGGGATGCGATGCGCGTATTTCGTTTTGCAGAAGCACGCCGATACCGCTATCAGCTTTTTTGGGTAGAGCCGGCCGCGCGGCACGGCCGGCCCGCCGCGCGCGCTAGCGCTGGCCGTCGAGCGACCCGAGGATGCCGTAGGCGGCCTTCACGCGATCCTCGATCGGAAAGCTGCGGTTCGCGAGCATCACGATCGCGATCCGCTTCGAGGGGACGAACGCGACATAGGTGCTGAAGCCGCTGGTCGAGCCCGTCTTGTTGATCCACGTATCGGCGCGCGGCGCGAGCGGCGGCTTGATCGCGCTGGCCGGCACCGCGTCGTACAGCATCTTCGGCGCGTTGCCGTCGAGCAGCGTCGGCAGCGCGACCGGATACGGATACTGTTCCCAGATCAGGTCCTGCGTCAGCGGCCCCGCACGGAAATAGCCGGTGTGCGTGCGTTCGAGCGCGCGCTGCAGGCGCGGCGCGGTGCCGACCAGCCCCATGTTCGCCTGCACGAAGCGCAGCAGGTCGGCCGCCGTGGTCCGCACGCCGTACGCCGGCTGCCACAGCATGCCGGCCGTCATCCGGATCGGCTTGCCGTCCTTCGTATAGCCCTGCGCGTAGTCGGCCTGGGCCGCGGCGGGCACGTTGATGTACGTGTGCGTCATGCCGAGCGACGGAAACAGCCGCTGCTCCATCAGCGTCGCGAAATCCTTGTGCATCGCCTTCGCGGTGAGCCACCCGAGCATCCCGATCGCGACGTTCGAGTACGTGCGGTACGTGCCCGGCGCATACGCGGGCCGCCACGCGTCGAGATAGCGGATCAGGCTCGCGTCGTCGTGAATGCTGTCCGGCACCTGCAGCGGCATCCCGCCGGGCGTGTGGGTGCCGAGATTGAGCAGCGTCAGGACGCCGAACGGCTTGCCCTGCAGCGCGGGCAGGTATTTCGCGGCGGGGTCCGCGAGCGACAGTTCGCCGCCCTCCTGCCCGTCGGCCGCGAGGGTCGCGGTCAGCGTCTTGCTGACGGAGCCGATTTCGAACAGCGTGTCGCCGTCGACCGGCTTGCCGGTTTGCGTCGACATCACGCCATAGTCGAACACGTACGGCTTGCCGTCGGCGACGACGCCGATCGCCATGCCGGGAATCGCGAACTGCTTCATCAGCGGCGCGATGTGGCGGGTCACGGTGTCGTGGAGATCGTCCTGCGTGGCGGCGGCCGCGCGGCCGGCCGTGGCGGCGGCGCACGCGGCGACCAGCAGGGTCGCGGCGAAGCGTGTCGCGTTGAATCGCATGGTTGCGGTTCCTTTGATTTCTGATGGTTGCGTGAACAACAGATCCGGCCGCACCGCGCAACGATCACGGCGACCGGCCTGTCGAGGCAGGACTATCTCCTGCCGGCCGTCCGCCAACAATCGACGATATGTTGCGCGAGCCTAAAGAAAAACTTATGAGGTGTGCGCAAGGCCGCGTTGCGCCGGCGCAATCCGCCGCCCCTGGGCCGGACGGCCGGCCATGCCGCTTGTTTCAACCGCGTTCAATCAGCGGCGCGAATCAAGCGATAACGAAAATCGCCAGGAAAAGCGATCGGCCCCGGCACATCCGCATGCGTCGACATGTCGCGCGATTGCTTCACCCGCGCATCTCGCAGTAGACTCGCGAAACCAGAAAAACAAGCGCCATCCCGAGAGAAATAATGAATCGCCATTCGCTGATCGCCCGCTCCCGCATCATGGGCCGCCGCCTGGTCGCGTAATTCGACGCATCGACCGTCCCGCATCGGGAATACGCGACGAAGCCGCGCACCGCCGGCGCGCACGTCCGCCGTTTCATCCATGAGCCGAAAGAACTTTCAGGGTCCCGCGCACACCGCCCGCGCACGCCCTGCCTGACCGGAGAGTGCCCCCGTGACCGAAACCCTGGCCGAATCCGCCTATCGGCCGCGCGATGTCGTCAATGCGCCCGACATCAAGGCGGCCATCGCACGCCGCAGCGTCGAGCGCGGCGATCCGGCCGAGATCCTCGCGTGGCTCGGCAACCACTTCTTCCGGTGGGTCGTCGGCGCGTTCGGGCACGCGCAGCCGCTCGACTCGCTCGCCGCTTACCGCGCGCTCGCCGGCGCCGACCGGCCGGCGCCCGACTGGCTCGTGCGCCGGTTCCTGACGCAGCCGACGTCCGCGGCCGAGCCGCGGCCGCTCTACTTCATCGACCCCGAGCACATGCTGCTGCTCGATCGCGAGCGCGTGCTGGTCGAATTCCTGCGCGCGCGCGCCGGCACGCGGCATGCGCGGAAGCTGCAGCGCATCACGTGCGCGATGGCGTTCGACATGTGGGAACGCGAGCACCAGCGGATGCAGGCGCGCCGCGACAAGGGCTGGGCGCCGAGCAGCGGCCTCGCGCTGCGCGAGGTGCTGCGCACGCCGAACGGGATCGTCTTCGAGTTCGACGGCCATCATGCGGCGCTGCGCGAGGAGCTGGCCTACGAGTCGTACCGCATGCAGCATTGCCTCGGCCAGTTCGCGGATCGCCGCCGGCTGCGCGGCGGATACGGCGAGCAGTACGCGCAAGCCGTGCAGGACGGCCGGCTGCGGCTGTTCACGCTGCGCGGCGCGGGCAACCAGCCGCACGTGACGATCAGCCTGTCGGTCGAAGGCGACGGCCTGCGCATCGGCCAGATCAAGGGCAAGCAGAACCGTCATCCGGTGCGCCGCTACGCCGACGACGTCCGCCGCTTCCTGCGCGCGCTCTCGCCGCGCGGCGAGCGCCATCCCGATTGCGAGGGCATGGGGCTCGTGTTCGAGCCGCAGGCGCCGGGCGCGACCGTCGGCGAATGGACCTTCGTCACCGACCTGCGCTCGCCCGACCATCTGCTGAGCGTGATGAGCGAGAACTTCCACCTGATCGAGCATTTCCCGCAGCCGCCCGCCGTGCTGCAATGGCTGCTGCTGCGCAACGCGCCCTACGCGCTCGACCGGCTGAAGCAGATCGACCCGGCCGTGGCGGCGGCCGCGCGGCACGCGCTGCCGGCCGCCGCGCTGTCCGGTGCGGCGCCGGACGCACCGGCGGCCGGCGCGACGGCCTTCGCGATCGAAGGCATCCCGATCGATCCCGCGCTGTGCGCGGCGCTCGTGTTTCCCGCGACGGCGGACGGGAGCCCGCCATGCTGAAACTGCTGATCGGCGTCGCGGTGCTGTGGCTCGCGCGGCTCCTGTGGCGTTCGCTCCTGTCCGCCGGGCGCACGATGCGCGAAGCCGACGCGGGCCGGGCGGCGGGCACCGACCGCGCGGACCCGGCCCCGCAGGCCACGCCGGTATCGCGCACGCGCACCGACCAGACGCCGCCGAACCGCCGCCGCTGGTCGCTGGCGCTCGCCGACATCCTGCTGATCCGCAACGGGTTGCGCTGCGATTGCGACGACCTCGTCCATGCGCTGCCCGACGCGCAGCGCGACAAGCTCGCCAGCCAGTTGCGGCGCGAACTCGACCTGCCGGCCGACCTGCCCGAGTCGCAGGTCGTGCAGCGCGTGCCGGCGATCCTCGCGGGCTGGATAGGCGGCGTCGGCCGTTCGCACGATGGCTTCTACGAACAGCTCGCACAGGAAGGCCGCGTGCGCGACGCGCTGGCGTTCGACTGCGCGCGCACCGCGTTTCTCGTGCGCTGCATCGCGCTGCTCGGCTGGGCGCCCGAACCGCAGGCGTGGGTCGTGCTGCTGCTCAATGCGCAGCGCGCGCAGGACAGCTTCGACAGCTGGGAAGACTTCGGGCTCGCGTATGCGCGCGCCCGCCAGCACTGGCTGCGCGGCAGCGGCCAGGACGGCCCCGCGTCGTCGCGCGCCACGCAGGAAGTGCACGAGCACCTGCGCGATCCGTCCGGAAACTGGCTTTCGCTGCCGTGGAAGGGCTACCGCATCTTCGATCCCCAAGCCGTTTCGTCATGACCACCGACACCGACATGCCCTCCGCCCCCGCCGACCTGATTCCGCCCGTGAAGCCGCGCTGGCTCATCTGCGACGTCGACACGCTGCTGCGCGCGGGCGAGCATGCCGCGCTCGACGCGCAACTCGACGCGGCGCTCGCCGCGAGCCTGACCGACCGCGCGGCCGAAGCGCGCTACGTCGACGCGTTGCCGGCCGACGCACTGCCCTGCATCGAGGCCGGCGCCGAGGGCCTCGCGCGCCTGCGCGCGTGGCAGGCGGCCCGCCCGCAATCCGCCCATGCATGGCTGTGCGAAGCGCATTACTGGCACCACTGGGCGTCCGAATACCACGACGCCGACTGGGCGGACACGGTGACCGCGGCCGGCTGGATCTGCGCATACGCGTGCGCCACGATGACGATCGTCGCCGCGCTGCGCGCGCTGACGCTCGCGCCGACGATGTGGAGCGCGCCGAACATCGTCTTCGCGAGCATGGCGTCGGCGGTCTACGAGCCCGAATGGCTCGCGCAGCTCGTGCGGCAGCGCCGCTGGCCCGTGACCGAGCTGCACCTGAGCGTCGAGACCGACCTCGGCATCGCCGCCGACGACACGGCCACGCGCGCGGAGCTGCAGCGCATACTCGCGCGGTCCGGGCTGACGCCCGACGTGCCGGTCGCGTGCCCGACGGCCTTTCCGGAAGCGCTGCCGGGCCCCGCGCAGGGCAGGAAACTGCGCAAGGGCAAGTGGTACTGGATGGACGCGACGCTGCATCTTCATCCGCACCAGTACGTCCCGATGCGCACGTTCGTCTGGTACATGCTGCCGCGCTGGGGCGGCTCGCAGGACCAGATTCGCGCGTTCGTCGAATCCCCCGCGTGCGCGCACCTCGACGCGGTCGAGAAGGACCGGCTGCTCCACGAGATCTGGCACGACGAATACCACGGCGAAACGCCGGGTCCGGACGACGACTCCGAGCACGCCCGGCGCGCGATGGCCGCCACGCTGGCGCGGGCCGACGCGGCGCTGCATCCGTATCATCGCTGGGAGACGCAGTACTGGCTGGCCCACGCGCACTACATGCGCGACGAGGCCGCGCAAGGGTATGCACGCCTGCAGGAGGCCGAGCGCCACCAGCCGATCGACGACAACACCGCGATGGAGATCGCGATCCGCCTGACGCTCGATGCCGATCCGCACGGAAACTGGCTGACCGGCGCGATCGAGCGCGCATCCGACGCCCGCGCATGCACGGCGGCCATGATCCTGCGCGGCTACGGACATCGCGCGGGCGCATTGGGCTTCGCCCGCGACGACGCGCGCGGCGCGGCGTGGCTGGCCGCCGCGCGCGCCAACGAACCGGCCTCGCCGGCCTGGAACCAGCTCGCGTATGCGCTATGCAGCGAAGGCCGGCGCAGCGAGGATGCCTTCGCGATCTGCGAGCTCGGCTACGAGGCCGGCGGCGATTCGTGCGAGTACCTGCTCGGCCTGTTCCACGAGGAGGGCGTGCACGTCGGGATCGATCTGCACAAGGCCGCGCACTACTACCGCCAGGCGATGGAAAGCGGCGGCAACATGGGCGCCTACAAGCTCGGCTACGCGTATCACCACATCGCCCAGGCCAGCAGGGACGACGCCGAACGCAAGCGCATGAAGATCGAAGCCGTCGAGGCGGCGCGCAAGGCGCACGACATGGGGCATACCGACGGCCTCGCATGCCTGCTGATGTTCATCGGCGATCTCGACGACATTCCGTCCCGCCATCGCTACCTGGACGAACTGCGCGGTCACGCGGAAAGCGGTCATCCGGCAGCCATGGCCGCGCTGTCGGGCATGCTCTGCGACGGCCGCGACAAGACGCTCTACAACTACCGCGAGAGCGTGCGCTGGATCATGGGCGCCCAGGCCGTCGCGCCCGACGACGAATACGTGCGCAACATGACGCGTGCATACCACGAGGACGGCGTGCTCGGCAGGCTGCTGTACAACATGCATCGCAAGCGGATCAAGGCGCACGAGATCCCCGGCGGCGACAACGCGATGGTGTGAGCGCGGGGCGGGCCGGGTGCGCGCGCGGCGGCCCGCCCGCGAACGTCAGCCCGGCAGCCGGTCGAGGAACGCCAGCATGACCGCGTTGAATCGCGCGGGCCGTTGCAGCGGCGCGAAATGGCTCACGCCCGGCAGGATCGTCAGCGTCGCGCCCGGGATCGTGCGCGCCAGATACGCCGCATGCTCGGGCCGGATGAATTCGTCGTGTTCGCCGAGCACGATCGCCACGGGCACGGCGATCGCCGCCAGATCCCGCGCGCTGTAGTCCGGTTGCGTGCGCATCATTTCGCTGACGGCCGCGACGAACGCGTCGAACCGCTCGGGCGTCGCGGACAATCGCATGTAGTCCTTGCGGTGGCGTGCGAAGCAGCGGTCCAGCAGCGGGCTCGGCGCCAGTTCCTTCGTGCCGCCCGGATCCATGTTGCATGCGAAGAAGAACACGCCGGCCGCGCGTTCCGGCGCGCGGGCGGCCAGCACGAGCGCGATGCACGCGCCGTCGCTCCAGCCGACGAAACGCGCGCGCCCGATGCGCAGCGCGTCCATGACCGCGAGCACGTCCGACGCCATGCGTTCGTAGGAATAGGGGCGCTCGTCGCGCGTGCTGCGGCCGTGGCCGCGGCTGTCGATCACGATCGCCCGGTAGCCGGCCGCGAGCAGCGCCGGCACCTGGTTGCCCCAGTTGCCGCCATGACCGAGGCCGCCGTGCAGCAGCACGACCGGCGGGCCCTGGCCGAACGACGCGTGCCGGATGCGCGCGCCGTCGTGTTCCAGCCAGCCTTCGGCGTCGGCCGCCGGCAGCGGCGGGCCGCCGTGTGCGTCGAAGCGGGCGAGGTCGTCGTCGTCGAGTTCCGCATTCATCGGGCTACCGTCCTGACAAGGGAGACGTGCCTGCGATTGTAATGCGCGCCGCCGACGCGGCAGGATGCGGTCAGGCCTGCGTCGACACCAGCCCGCCCGTCGACGAGCCGCCGGACTTCTCGAGCGCCTGTGCGAGCTGCGAAACCGCGCTCGACAGCGCCGCCGAGATCTCGCTCGCTTCCGCGCTCAGCGACTGCTGCTCGATCGCCGCCGCCGGGTCCTCCTTCGCGCGCTGGCCCGCGCTCGCCATCTGCTGCTCGATCTGGGCCAGCTGTTTCTGCAGCCGGTCGATCAGCTCCTTCAACTGGCTGACCGCCGGGCTGACCGACGACGCGCCGGACCCGCCGAGCGTCTCGCCCGTGGCGCCGGTCGCGCCCTGCGCGCCGGAGGTGCCGGAGGTGCCCGTCGTACCGTTCGTGCCCGTTGCGCCCGACGCATCCGTCGCGCCGCCGGTGGACGATGTTGCGGCGGTCGTAGCCGGCGTCGTCGCCGCGGCGCCCGACGACGCGCTTGCGGTCTGGCTGCCGGTCGCCAACGAGGCGTGCGTGGTCGTGGAGAAGTCGATCTGCATCGTGTCGGTCCGTATGTTGTTGGTCTGTAGTCGTGACAAGAAGGGCAGGAACTGCCTTCCATCGCGTTTACGGCATTCGTCACACGAAACTTGAATGGTGGAGCCGGACCGGTTTCACCGGCGATCGTCGCCGTTCGGCCACGAAAGGGCCAGATTAGGGGTATCGCGGCACTGGTAAAATCGCGGTTTTGCCGGCAAATGGCGCACGCCGTCGCCGGCCCGGCCCCGCCCGGGCGTGCCCGGCATGCCGCGCATGCCGGCGCCGCGGTCGCGGCTTCGCGGCCGCCTTGTCCGCCCGCCTGTACGCATCGCCCGCCGTTTCGAGCGGCCGACGCCGCGCAGCGCGCGCCCGCTTCATCACGCATTCGAGGAACCCACGATGGCCCGCATCGGCGCCTTCTGCATCACGACGTGGCTTGCCGCCGCGATTCTCTACTTCGGCCAGCACTCCGTCGCCATGATCGCGTTGAGCGGTGTCGTCGTCTTCGGCGGATTCGACCTGCTGCGTCCGTAAGCGCGCCGCGCGGCGGCGCCGTGCACGGTCGTGACGGCCGACGCGACTGTGATAGCCTTCCCGCACCATCCATCACGCGTGCGCCTCGCCGGCGAGCAGGAGACGGGAACTTGAATCACGACCTGAACCGCCCCCCGGCGCCCATCGCCTGCAAGGTGTGTGCGGCCCCCGCACGTCTCTGCGGCCTGGTCGATTTTTCGCGCTGCGGCGCCGACATCATTGCCGGGAAGAAAGTCGACCCGTATGCGGGCGTCCCGATCTACTACCACGCGTGCGAGCAATGCGGTTTCACGTGGGCGCCCGCGTTCGACAGCTGGACGCACGACGATTTTGCGCGGCACGTGTACAACGCCGACTACGCGCGCCACGACCCCGAGTATCTCGAGATCCGTCCGCAACAGCACGCCGACCTGCTCTGCAACAGCTTCCCGGACATGCGCGAAAGCCGGGTTCTCGATTTCGGCTCGGGCCTGGGCCTGCTGGAACGGAAGCTGACGTCGCGCGGCTTCGCGGACGTCACGTCGTACGATCCGTTCTCGCACCCCGTTCCCCCCGAAGGCACGTTCGATACGATCCTGTCGTTCGAAGTGTTCGAGCATCATCCGGCGCCGTTCGACCTGTTCGACCAGATCATGCGCTACCGGAAGCCCGGCGGCGCACTGCTGTTCCAGACGTCGCTGATCACCCCGGAGATCATCGCGCGCGGGATCGACCAGTGGTGGTACTGCGTGCCGCGCAACGGCCACATCTCGTTTCACACGACCCGTTCCCTGACGCTGCTTGCGCAGCGCCACGGGCTCGAATACGGCGCGTTCAGTCCCGAGCTGCACGTGGTGTTCGACCGTACGGCGACACCGCGCTGGCTCGCCAGGTTTCTCAATCCTTAACGGCAGGCTCCGGCCACCCGGCATGAAGCGGGCGCCGCGCGCAATCGCGCGGCGCGGCGGCGGCGCGTTGCCGGGACACCGAGGCGCGGTGGCGCGGTGGCGCGGTGACACGGGAACGCGGGCACACCGGCTCCGGTACACGACCGCGCTGCCGCGTTCATCGCGCGCCGCGCCCGTGTCGTCGCGGCCCGGCAGGCCGCCGCGCCCGGTCGAACCGATACCCGCGCGTCAGCGCGGCAGCGTGCGCAACGAGGACGGCCCGCCCGTCAGCGCGATCCGCTTGCCCGTATCGCGCAGCTTGCCGCCTTCCACCGCATACAGCGCCAGTTGCCGTTCGACGTTGAACTGCACGATCACGTGCCGGCTGTCCGCGGTGAACACGATGCCCTGCGCGGCTTCGCCGCCCGGCAATTCGCTCACCTTCACCGCCTGCCCGCCGCGGATCTCGAACAGCAGCACCTTGCCGATCTTGTGGCGGCCGGGGTTGTCGGGCGTCAGGTTCGAGCCGTCCATCGCCTGCACCGCGATCCACTTGCCGTTCGGCGAGATCGCGACGCCTTCCGGCAACGACGGCACCGTCAGATACTGGACCGTGCGGAACGGCACGCGCGACACGTCGATCAGCGCGATCGAATCGGCGTCGCCCGCGAGCGTGCCGGTATAGCCCGGCAGCCCCGCGAGCCCGACGTTGCTGACGACGGCCCAGCGGTTGTCGCTCGACACGTCGATCGTGTAAGGCGCCACGCCCGTGCTCAGGCGCGCGCCGCTGTCGGTCACCTTGCCGTCGTCGACGTTCAGCACCGCGACGCCCTGCTCGTCGCGCAGCGACACCAGCGCATGCTTGCCGTCGTGCGTGAAGCTGATCCCGGCCAGCCGCTTCTTGCCGATCTTCAGGCTGCCGTCGAGCGTCACCTGCGTGCCGTCGATGCGCAGGATCGACACGCTGCCGTCGACGTTCGCGACGAGCGCGAGCCGGCCGGCCCGGTCGATCGCGATCCCCTGCGGATGCGCGCCGAGCTCGATGCGCGTGACCGCCGGCGGCGCGGCGTCGAGCGTCACGACCTGCAGGAACGTGTCGTATACGAGCTGCTTCGCGGCCGTGTCGTAGCGCGTCGGCGCGCCGACGAGCGCGAGCTTCGCGTCGGGCGTGATCGCGACGGCCTGCGGCGGCCCCTGGATGCCGTTCTCGACGTCGACCTGCAGGGCGACTTTCGGCGGGAACGTGCTGGCGTCGAGCAGCGTCAGCGTGTCGGCGGGCGGCGAAGCCAGGTAGGTGTCGCGGCCCTCGACGCGCTGGTACTTGCCGTCGTTGCCGGACACGATCCAGTCGGCGGCGTGCACGGCAACGGCCGTCGTGGCGAGGGTCAGCGCGGCGAGCAGGCGCGCGCTGCGCGGGCGAAAGGAAATCGGTTGCATGTCGGTCGGTTCTCCGGATCGGTTGCGGACGCATTGGAATGGCTCGACCCTGCGGCTCGACGGGTCGGAGCCACCGCATGATGCCCGAAAGCCGGCGTGTCCGGCGTCTCGCGCCCGGTTGCTTTCCGTCAGCCCTCCCATCCGACGACGTCGTCGAGCGGATACACCGGCCGCACGAGCCGCTCGTAGCGGAACAGCCCGTAGTCCGAACCCGTCACGCCGCGGCTGTCGCATTCGACCAGCGCGGCCGCGATCGGCACGAACACCGGCCGGCAATACATGCGCGATTTCAGCAGCAGGAAGCGCGCGCGGCGCGGATCGACCCCGACGCTCTCGAACACGCCGAGATCCCACGGCTCCTGCGTCCGCTCGGTGACGACGAGCGTGGCCGCGCCGGTATCGAGCACGGCCGCGCGGCCCATGTAGGCCCGCTGGCCCGTGTAGGTCGGCCCGGTGATCACGTATTCTCCGTCGGTGAGCGCGCGCACGACGCCGGTCGCCCGAAACGGTTCGCGCCGCACGCCGCCGTGCGACGGCAGCCGGTTGCCGACCGGCACCGTGACGGTCGCGCCAACCCCCGCGTCGATCAGCGCCGCGACGGCCCGCGGGTCGCACAGCGGCCCGCTGACGATGCCGTCGAGCCCGTGCGCGAGCGCGGCCTCGAGCAGATCCATCGTGTCGCACGGGCCGCCCGACATGCAGTTGTCGCCGTGATCGAGCATCAGCACGGGCCGGTCCGCGCCGCGCGCCAGCGCCGCGGCCTGCGCGACCGATTCGGCAAGCGGCGCGCTGCGATAGACGAACGCGTCGCGCGCGTCCCAGATCTGCCGCGCGATGCGCTCGGCCACCGCGTCGGCCGCGGCCCGGTCGCCGTCGGCCACCACCACCACGCTGATGCACGGCGCGGGAATGTCCGCGAGCGAGAAGCCCGGCAGCACCGAAACCGCGAGCATCCCGTCCGCCTCGGCCGCCTGCGCGGCCTCCACCGCGCGCCGCATCGCGCCCTCCGCGCTCGCGCTGCGCAGCGTCGACGTCATCAGCGGCGGCTGCCGCCACGCGAGCACGGGCCGCGCACGGCCGTGGAGCCGGTCGAGCAGCAGGCGCGCCGCATGCTCGCCCGTCTCGTACATGTCGACGTGCGGGTAGGTCTTGAAGCTGACGATCACGTCCGCGTGATCGATCATCTTCTGCGTGACGTTCGCATGCAGGTCGAGCGCGACCGCGATCGGCGCGGCGGGCAGCGCCGCGCGCACGCGCGCGAGCAGGTCGCCCTCGCCGTCCGCGCTCTGCTCGGCGACCATCGCGCCGTGCAGGTCGAGCATCACCGCGTCGCAGCCGGGCGCCGCCGCGACGATCGCGTCGCAGATCGCCGCATACGCGTCGGCCGCGACCGGCCCGCTCGGGTTCGCGGCCGCCGACACGGGCGCGACGATCTCGGCGCCCTCACGCTCCGCCGCATCGATGAACGCGGCCATCGCGGTGCGCATCCCGCGGTTCGCGCGATACGCGTCGTCGCCCCAGTCGGGGCCGTCGCGGCCGAACGCGGCGAGCGGCGTCGGCACCGGCGAGAACGAGTTCGTCTCGTGGTTCATCCGGGCGATCAGGATCTTCATCGTGTCCCTCCCTCCGCGTTCGCGGCCGAATCGCATCGGCCCGCTGTCGTCTCAGCCACCCGCATCGTCGAGTTCCTCGCAATCGGTGAAACGATGAAATGATGAAACGGCGCGGCGCGCCGTCGCCGGAATTGCACCGCGGCCCGCCGGTTCGCTTGCCATCGCGAACCGGAACCGGGGCGCGCGTCGCTCAAGCGTACCCCGTCGTCCCCTTCGTCTCCAGATATTCGACGAGGCCGAACTCCGCATACTCGCGGCCGTTGCCCGAACGCTTGTAGCCGCCGAACGGCGCGGCCGGGTTCCACGGCGGGTAGTTGATATGGACGTTGCCGACCCTTAGCCTTGCCGCGACCCGGCGCGCGCGCTCGAGATCCTTCGACTGCACGTAGGCCGCGAGCCCGTACACCGAATCGTTCGCGAGCGCGATCGCTTCCTCTTCGGTCCGGTAGGTCATGATCGACAGGACCGGCCCGAAGATCTCCTCGCGCGCGATCGTCATGCCCGGCGTGACGTTCGAGAACACCGTCGGCCGCACGTAGAACCCGTCGCCAAGCCCGTCCGGCCGCCCGGGGCCGCCGGCGACGAGCGTCGCGCCTTCGTCGATCCCGAGCCGGATGAAGTGCTGGATGCGGTCGAACTGCGTGCGGCTGACCACCGGCCCGATGCCGGTTTCGGCCGAACGCGGATCGCCGACGACGGTCCGCTCCGCTTCCCGGCGCGCGGCCTGTTCGGCCTGCGCCAGGTGATCGGCATGCACGAGCATGCGCGTCGGCGCATTGCACGACTGGCCGCTGTTGCTGAAGCAGCTGCGCACCCCGCGCGTGACCGCGTCGTCGATATCGGCATCGGGCAGGATCAGGTTCGGGCTCTTGCTGCCGAGCTCCTGGTGCACGCGCTTCACGGTATCCGCCGCCGCCTTCGCGACCTCGACACCCGCGCGCGTCGACCCCGTGAACGACACCATGTCGACGTCGGGATGCCGCGACAGCGCATCGCCGACCTCATGCCCGTAGCCGTGCACGAGGTTGAACACGCCGGGCGGCACGCCGGCTTCGTGCAGGATCTCCGCGAACAGGATCGCGCTGAACGGCGCGATCTCGCTCGGCTTGAGCACCATCGTGCAACCGGCCGCGAGCGCCGGCGCGACCTTGCACACGATCTGGTTGATCGGCCAGTTCCACGGCGTGATCAGCGCGCACACGCCGATCGGCTCGTACGACACCCGCAGCGAGTCGGTCTGCGTGCTGAACCGGAACGACTGCAGCGCGCGGATCGTCTGTTCGAGGTGCGCGGTGCCGACCGCGGCCTGCATCGCGCGCGCGAACGCGATCGGCGCGCCCATTTCCTGGCTGATCGTCTGCGCGACCTCCTCGTAGCGGCGCCGGTAGATCTCGAGCACGCGCCGCAGCAGCGCGACGCGCTCGTCGACCGGCCAGCACGAATACGTGTCGAACGCGCGCTTCGCCGCGCCGACCGCGCGGTCGACGTCGGCCGCGCCGCCGATCCCGAGCTGCGCATACGGACGCGCCGTGCTCGGGTCGATCACGTCGATCGGCTTCACCCCGGCCGGGTCGAGCCACTGGCCGTCGATATAGGACTGTTGTGACGTTCGCATCGAATGCTCCTGATGTGACGGGTGCCGGCGGCGCGCTCAGCGCGTCGCCCGCGCATGGGTGTCGACAAGGATGTCGCGGATCCGCGCGACGAACCACACGATCTCGTCGCGCGACATCACGAGCGGCGGCGAGAACTGCACGATCGGTGTGCCCTCGTGATCGACGCCCGCGCGGCACAGCAGCCCCGCGTCGACGAGCGCGGGTGCGAGCAGCGTCGACACGAACGCCTGCGCGTCGACGCCGGCCGCCCAGCGGCGCGCGGCCTTGTCGGTCACGAGTTCGAGCGAGTAGTGGTAGCCGTCGCCGCGCACGTCGCCGACGCAGGGCAGCTCCAGCAGGCCGTCGAGCGTCCGGCGGAACACCGCCGCGTTGTCGCGGACGTTCTCGAGCACGCCTTCGCGCGCCATGATCGCGAGGTTCGCGAGCGCGGCCGTGCATGCGACCGGATGGCCGCCGTACGTCGCGCCGTGCAGGAACATCTGCTGCGGGCCGTCCAGCACCGTGTCGACCACCGCGTCGCTCGCGATCACGCCGCCGAGCGGCACGTAGCCCGACGCGATGCCCTTCGCGAACGTGATGAGGTCCGGCTTCAGCCCGTAGCGCGCCGACCCGAAATATTCGCCGAGCCGGCCGAACCCGCAGATCACCTCGTCCGCGACGAGCAGCACGCCGTGCCGGTCGCAGATGTCGCGCAGCCCGGCCGCATAGCCGGCCGGCGGCGTCAGGCTGCCGCCCGCGTTCTGCAGCGGCTCGACGACGATCGCGGCGACCGTATCCGGCCCTTCCTGCACGATCAGCGATTCGATCTCGTCGAGCAGGAGCCGCGTGAACTGCGCTTCCGTCTCGCCCTCCGGGCGCCCGTAGCGCTTCGTGTTGCCCACGTGCCGCACGCCCGACATCAGCGGCTCGAAATGCTTGCGGTAATTCGTCATCCCGTTCAGCGCGAGCGCGCCGAACGACGTGCCGTGATAGGCGACCCGCCGCGCGATGAACTTGCGCCGCTGCGGCTCGCCGCGCGACTGGTGATACTGGCGCACGAGCTTGATCGCCGCCTCGTTCGATTCCGAGCCGCTCGACGTGAAGAACACGCGGTTCAGGCCCTCCGGCGCGAGCGCCGCGAGCGTCTGCGCGAGGCGGATCGCCGGCTCGTGGCCGGCGCCCCAGTTGGTCGCGAACGGCAGCCTGACCATCTGCTCGCGGATCGCGTCGCCGATTTCCGCGCCGTGGCTGTAGCCGACCTGCACGCAGTACAGCCCGGCCAGCGCATCGAAGTAGCGCTTGCCGTTGCGGTCGACGAGCCAGCAGCCTTCGCCGCGCTCGAACACGGTCAGCGCGCGGTCGCGATACGCATCGGCGTGCGTGAAGTGCATCAGCAGGTGGCGCTTGCCGAGCGCCTGCAGGTCCTCGTCGAGATTGACGTCAACAGCATTCATGGGTCACTCCTCCTTCAGGGTTTCGAAACCGGCGCGGCCGGCGGTTCAGTGCATCGACAGCGTCGGCGCCGGGCGCGTGAAGCCGCGCGTCAGCCACACGAGCTGGCAGAGTCCGAGCGCGAGCCAGCCGAGGCCGACGTAGAACGTCTGGCGCGACAGTCCCGACCAGAGCCAGACGTTCATCGCGAAGCCGAGCGCCGGCAGCGCGCCGAACGCGATCCAGCCCGCGAAGCGACGATGCTCGGGGCGGCCCAGATAGCTGCGCATCACGCACAGGTTCACGACCGCGAAGGCGACGAGCGCGCCGAAGCTGATCATCGTCGACGCGAGATCGAGCGTGATGAACAGCGCCGACAGCGACACGGCGCCGACCGCGAGCGTCGCGCGCACCGGGGTGTGCAGCCGCGCATGCAGGTGGCCGAACACGCGCTCGGGCAGCACCCGGTCGCGGCCCATCGCGAACAGCACGCGCGTCACGCTCGCCTGCCCGGCCATCGCGCTCGCGAAGCAGCCGGCCACGTACACCGCGACGAACAGCGCCGACAGCGTGCCGCCGCCGATGCGCCGCATCAGTTCGAGGCTGGCCGAATCGAGATCCCTGAACGCGCGCCAGTCCGGGAACACCACGTGGCCGACGTACGCGACCAGCATGAACAGCGCGCCGCTCGCCAGCGTGCAGAGCAGGATCGCGCGCGGCACCGTGCGCGTCGGCTCGCGCGTTTCCTCCGACAGCGTGGTGACCGCATCGAAGCCGAGAAACGACAGGCACAGGATCGCGGCCCCGGCGAAGATCGCGCGCGCATCGCCCGACGACGGCAGCGCGACGGCCATCGACAGCCCTTCGCCGGCCGCCACCCGCGCCGATGCGATGACGAAGATCGCGATGAACACAAGCTGGCTCGCGATCAGGATCAGGTTCACGCGATTGACGAGCCGGATGCCGACGATGTTCAGCCCGGTGACCAGCGCGATGCTGCCGACGATCCACACGCCGGCCGGCACTGCGGGAAACATCTGCTTCATGTAGATGCCGATCGCGAGGTAGCTGATCATCGGGATGAACAGGTAGTCCATCAGCAACGCCCAGCCCACCATGAAGCCGGCCGACGTGCCGAAGTTGCGGCTCGCGAACGTGTAGGCCGACCCGGCGCTCGGCATCAGCCGCGCCATGTACCCGTAGCTGCGCGCGGTGAACAGCATCGCGACCAGCGTGACCGCGTACGCGGCCGTCAGATGCCCGTTCGTCTCGCTCGTGACGAGCCCGTAGGTCGTGAACACCGTCATCGGCAGCATGTAGGCGAGGCCGAAGATCACCAGCGTCGCGAGGCCGAGCGGGTGCGGCCGGCGGCGTCCGTCCGCGTCGTGCCGCATCGCGTGCGCCCCGACGTCATGCGTCGCGGCGGCTGATGCGTATCGGGCAGGGCTGTCGTTGTCCATGCGGTCCTCACGTGGGTGGCGTCGATGACTTCAACACGCGTTCGCCCGGCACGGCCGGCGGGGCGCGAATGAAGGAAAGTGTGGTGCGCCAAAAAATCGGCCACGAATGAGAAATGCGGACGTTATCGGGGGATATTGACGGACACGTCGCACCGGCGATGCATGGATGCTGCTGTGCGGCACTGGCGTTTTGCGGACATTCCGGCTATGTTCTACGCGACCCCGTCGCCGCACCCGCCCCATGGACAGCCGCCCCGACCGCAACCCGAGCCGTGCCGAACGCAGCCTGCGCTCGTCGCTCGGCCTCGCGCGTCCGGCCGGGCGCCAGGAGGACATTCCCGCCACCGTCCATGCGATCGCGGTCGCGCTGGACGAGTGCCGCGTGCGACATATCGACGGAGCCGCGCTGCTCGAAGGCACGGGGCTCGGCGCGGCCGAGGTCGCGTCGCCGAACCTGCACGTGAATCGCGGCCAGGAGCAGCGCTGTTTCCGCAACCTGCTGCAACGCAGCGGCGTGCCGTCGATCGGGCTCGCGATCGGCGCGCGGCTGCACGTGTCGACGCTCGGCCTCGCCGGCTACGCGATGCTGATCAGCGGTTCCGTGATGCAGGCCTTCCGGTGCATGGGGCAGTTTCCGTTGTTCATGGGGCTGTATTTCGATGTACGTATCGATGCGCACGCGGACGGCATGAGCGTGACCATCGGCCGCTACAACGGCGAGCCCGATCTCGAGGTGTTCCAGGTCGACATGTGCCTGTCGAGCCTGCGGCTGATCGTGTCCGATCTCGTCGGCAAGCCGGTCTGGCCCGCGCAGGTGCAGCTCGCACGCCGCACGCCGCGCAACGCGGCCGACTACGCGCGCCATTTCGGCTGCAGGATCGCGTTCAACGCGGGCGACAACCGTCTCGTGTTCACGGCCGTGAACGGCACGGAAACGCCGCGTTTCGCCAACGAAGTCAGCTTCAATGCACTGCACGGCCAGTGCGAGGCGCTCGAGCGGCAGTGGGCCGCGTCGGTCGGCACGCGCTTCGCCGATCGCGCGAAGGAGCTGATGGCGCGCGACCTCGCGCGCTTCAAGTCGATGACGTCGCTCGCGGACGCGCTGCACCTGACGGAGCGCACGTTGCGCCGGCGGCTCGACAAGGACGGCCTCACGTTCCAGGCGCTGCTCGACGACGTGCGCCGCGACGAGGCGGCGCGGCTGCTCGACGATCCCGCGCTGACGGTCGCGGCGATCGCGGAACGTCTCGGCTACAGCGAACCGCGCAGCTTTCGCCACGCGTATCGGCGCTGGACCGGGCGCACGCCGCGCGCGGGCGCGGCCTCCGGCGCGTAACGCGCGATCGGCGCCCGTTCAGTCAGCAGGACGAACGGCGGCACGCCGGTTTCATGCGCGGCATCAGGGCTTCCGGCACAGGTAATTCATGACCATCTCCTGAATGGAATCGCGCTCGACATGGTTGTAGTCATCCGGATCGCCGCGAGAAACGTAGTGCTGGCCCGGCTGCGTTCCGGTCATGCGGGTCCTGCCCATCGCCCAGGTCTTGTCTTCGCAGAGGAACGACCAGTCGGAGACGATCTGCCGCACCGGAAACGGCGCCGAGTAACGATGCGGCTCCGCATAGACGATCCTGACCGTAATCCACGCATTGACCGGATGGCGCTCGACGGAAGCGGGATCGACGTAGAGCCGGATCGCCGGGCCGGCGCCGAGCGTGACCCAGCTCGCGGCCCATGCGCCGTGTGCGACGAGCGCGAGCGCCGCGCCCGCGATCCAGCCTTTCTTCATGTTCGTTCCTCGCATCCTGCCCGGTCCATTCCGGCGGCCCGATTCTACGTTCTCCGTTCATGCGCGGCACACGCCCCGATCCGGATCGCCGCCCGGCACCCGCCCGCGCCGGCCGACGACGCATCGGGAAATCCGCGCCCCGGAATGCATATCGAATGGAATCGACTCGCGTAGAATGCGCGCAATCATCAAGCCGGGCGGGGCCGAACGTCGATGCCACTCGCACCGGCACGGCACGAACAAGACCCGTGGCATCCGCCGACGCAGCCTCCATGAGCCAACCGATCCTGTACCTCCTCGCCGGCAACGGCAGCGCAGCCGACTGGTGGGACGATGCATTGCCCCACTTCCGCCACCACCGGCCCGTACCGCTGGAACTGCCGGGCTTCGGCGACAACCCCGCGCCACCCTGCGAGGACCTCGCCGCGTATGCGCAAGCGCTGCTGGACGCGACCGAGCCGGGCCACGCGATCATGGCGGTCGGCGTGAACGCGCTGCTGGTGCTGCATGCGTTGCAGCGCCGCCCCGGCCACTTCGGCCGCAGCGTGCTGCTCGCGCCGGTGGGCGCGTTTCTGTGGGAACGGCGGCTGCCGAAGCTGATGGCGCCGAAGCCGCTGCGCAAGACGATCCACTGGCTGCTCGGGCACTACCCGGCGCTGTTCGCGCGCAAGTTCTCGAACCTGACCTGGACGCGCGCGCAGTATCGGCGCATGGGCGCCGGCTATGCGCGCTGCCGCGCGTTCCTGCCGCACTGGGATCTCGTGCGCGCCGATACCGCGCTGCCGCTGCTCGAATGGATCACCGATCGCATCGAGCTCGTGTGGGGCGACCAGGACAACGTGCTCGGCGTGCGCCAGGCCGCCGCGTGGTCGGCGATCCTCGCGCGCGCCGACCTCACCGTCACGCTGCAGCCCGGCTGGGGACACTATCCGTGGATCGATACGCCCGCGGCCTTCGTGCAGTGGCTCGAAGCGGGCGACACGGGTTTCGTCGCGCACACGAAGGGCGGGCGCCTCGCGCTGGCTGCGATGGCCGGGCTGCCCGTGCCGCCCGCGCTGTCGCTGACCCGCGCCGACGATCCGCGCCTGCCCGGCTTTCTCGCGAGCCAGCCGGACGCGATGTGGGCGATCCGTTCGTCGAGCCATGGCGAGGACCAGGCCGATGCGGCCAACGCCGGCCTGCACACCACGTTCCTGCGCGAGCCCGCGTCGCAGGCCGCCGCGCGCGTGGCCGAGCTGCTCGACGGCGGCCTCGAGGAAGCGGTCGTGCAGCGCTTCGTCACGCCGGTGCTGTCCGGCATCGCGTTCGTGCGGCATCTCGCGGTCGAGGTCGAATGGGTGGAGGGCCACCTCGAGGCGCTCGCCGACGGGCAGACGAGCCCGTCGCGCGCGATCCTGTCGCGGCTCGGCGCGCCCTGGCAGCGCGGCGCGTTCCCGACCGCGCACGGCCTCACCGCGCGGCAGCTGTGGGCGTTCCTGCAACGCGTGCTGCGCGCGTTCCACTACGTGCCGGGCGACGTCGAATGGGCATGGGACGGCACGCGGCTGTGGCTGCTGCAGTACCGCCCGATCAGCAGCTACGGCTGGCATCGACACCTGACCGCCGCGAACATCGCCGAGATCCTGCCGCCGCAACCGAGCCGGCTGGTCGAGTATGCGCAACGGCGCGCCGCCGGCAGCATCCCGGCCGTCATGGCGCGCTGGGATGCGCGCGTCCTGTGCGACAACGAACCGTTCACCGCGCTCTATGACGGCGCGTCGTACATCAACAACGACCTGTTCCTCGCCCGCCTGGCCGACTGGGGCGTATCGGCCGCCAGCTACAGCGGCGAGATCGGCGGGGCGACGCCGCCGCTGCGCTGGCGTCCGCTGCGGCTGCTGCGCGCGCTGCCGGTGTTCTGGCGCATGCTGCGCGCCGCGCGCGGCCACCTGCCGACGCTCGAACGCGGCCTGCGGCGCTTCGACCGGGAACTCGCGACGCTTGTCGAGCAACGCGCCGACGGCCGGCAACTGGCCGACTGGTTCACGCGCTTCTACGTGTTCGTCGTGCAGGGCAACCTGTGCATCGCGTCATCGCTGGCGAGCAGCGGCGGCGCGCTGTGGGGGCGACCGCCGACCGCGTACGGGCAGCTCGACGACAGCCCGCACCGCCTGCCGTGGGAAACCGATCCGGGCACCGCACGGCCCGCGCCCGCCGACCTGCCGCTGCAGCCGTTTCCCGACTGGCCGCTGCCGGTCCGCGCGCTCCATGCGCTCGGCGCGCCCGGCATGCGCGGCTGGTATCTGCAGGTGCGCGAGTGGTATCGCGACAACCTGATGCGCGTGTTCTTCCGCCTGCACCATGCGATGCCGGCCGCCGACCGCGACGTGTGGTTCGCGCCTCATCCCGATCCGCGCGCGCGCAACGGCAGCTTCTGGCAGGACGGCGGCGAAGGCACCGACGAGGCGGCCGGCTTCATGATCTATCCGGGCCACACGCAGGGCGTGCTCGGCCGCGACATCCTGCTGGAAGATTCGCTCGACCCGGGCCGCCACGCGCAGTACCAGGCCGCGCGCGCCGTGATCGCGCGCATGGGCGGCCGGCTGTCGCACGGCGCGACGCTGCTGCGCGAGTTGCGCAAGCCATCGGCCGTGCTGCCGCGGGTCGATGCGGAATGGCTCGGACGCGAGGTGCGGCTCAGCGACGGCCGGCTGACGCTGGTCGAATGAGCATGGCGGCGGCGCCGCCGCCGCCGCCGCCGCGTGCCGGCGTCGATACTCAGCGCAACGGCGTGCGAACCTGGCCGTCGACCTTCAACGTGCGCCGGTCGTTCGTCGCCTCGTATTCGACCGTCTGCGCGGGCGTGACGGCGCCGTACGAACGGCCGTTCACATAAACCGCGCCGTCCCGCAATTCGACCCGGTCGCCGTTGACCGTCGCGGTGGCCCGTTCGCCCCGCAATACCGCCCCCGAGCACCCGGCCGTCGAAAAACTCCGGACCGACGTGCCCGGCATCGCGGCGACGCCGTCCTGATCCGCTACCTGCGCCGCACCGCAGGGCGGCGCCGCCATGCCGCCGGCGGCATGGAGCGATCCGGCACTGATGCCGCATCCGGCAAGCAACACGATCGTCATCGGCTTCAGAGGGGGCATGGCGAACTCCGTTGTCCGCGGCGGCGGATCGATGTCCGGCCGACACCCGCGCCTGGATCGCGGGCCGTCCGGATGCGCCCAGTATGCGTCCGTTGCGCGGCGCACCGCCATCCGCGCCAATACCACCCGCGCCCGTTGCCCGGGCGCCTCGTCCGACCCTTTTACCGGCCGCCGGCACTGCTCTCCCTCACGACCGGATCGCGTGGAAATTCGCCTTGAACAAGTTGCGATCCGCAACTACGATGGATTGCGACACGCAACCTTTCCGGACCCGACATGGATCTCATAGACGCTCCCGCCAAGCCTCGCGACGCGACCATCCTCGAGCTTCGCGACTTCTCCCGCAAGCTGGTTCGCGAGCTTGGCTTCATGCGCGCCACGCTGGCCGACAGCGACTGGGCGCCGTCGGCCGTTCACGCGATCCTCGAGATCGGCCTGGCGCCCGGCATCAACGCCCGTGATCTGGGCCACATCCTGCGGCTGGACAAATCGAACACGAGCCGGCAGCTCGCGCGGCTCGAGGCGGCCGGCGTCGTGGAGCGGCGCGTGTCGAGCGACGATGCGCGCGCGGCCGCGCTGTACCTGACTGCCGACGGGAAAAAACTCCAGAAGCGCATCGACCGGTTCGCGACGGACCAGGTGTCGAATGCGCTGCGCCGCATGGTACCCGCCGACCAGCAGGCACTGCTGCGTTCGCTGGCGCTGTATGCCGATGCGCTCGCGCAGGACAACGCCGCCCGGGCGCCTGCCGCGGCGCCCGACGCGCCGTCGATCCATGAGGGCTACCAACCGGGCTGCATCGGCGACATCGTGAGCCTCCACGCGCGCTTTTATTCGGAGAACTGGGGATTCGGCGCGTTCTTCGAAAAGCGCGTGGCCACCGAGCTGGCCGAGTTCGCGGGCGCGCTGCCGGCGGACGGCAAGGCGCTCTGGCTCTGCCGCGACGACGGGCGCACGCTCGCGTCGCTCGCGATCGACGGAGACAGCGCGACCGGCGTCGCGCACCTGCGCTGGTTCATCGTGAACGATGCGTTGCGCGGCTCGGGCGTCGGCCGGCGGCTCATGACGGAAGCCATGCGCTTCGTCGATGCGCTGCGGTTTCGCGAAACCTGCCTGTGGACGTTCAAGGGGCTCGATTCGGCGCGCCATCTGTACGAAGCGTTCGGCTTCACGCTGACCCGCGAATCCGCCGGCACGCAGTGGGGCACCGAGGTGGTCGAACAGCGCTTCAGCCGGCCGGGGCCGACAGGCGGCTGACGTGCGGCGAACCGTCCGCGCCGCCCCTGCCCCGAGGGTCCTTCGACCCGGCACGCCCACCCTGCCCGCCAGGATGCCCGGCATGTTCGAACGTCTCGCGACCCTCGCGCTCCGCGCGGCCGTCGTCGCATCGGCCGCTGCCGTCATGCCGGCGGACGCCGCGCCCGGCGCCGACCCGATCGACCGGAACATGACGCTGTGCCTGGACGCCCCGGAGCACGCGTCGACGGCGGGCCAGGACGCCTGCATCGACGACGCCGGCCGCGCATGGGATGCGCGGCTCAACGCCGGCTATCGCACGCTGCAGGCGTCGCTGCCCGCCGCCGATCGCCCGGCGCTGCTGCACGCGCAACGCGCGTGGCTCGCGCGCCGCGACGCCGACCTGAAGCTGATCGGCGCCGTCTACGCGACCACGCGCGGCACGATGTATGCGCCGATGAACGCGAACGACGTGATGCAACTGACGCGACAACGCGCGCTGACGTTGCAGCGCTTCGCGTCCGATCGCACCCTGCACGGCTTCGACCTGAACGGGCGACTGCCGCCGGCGGCCGACGCGAAACCCCAGCGCATCGCAGCCGTTCCGCAACGCGGCGCGCGTTTCGAGCGCACGCATTGCGCGGCGCTCGCCGACCTCGATGCGAGGGGCCGCTGTGCCGCGCAGGCCACGCCGCTGTACCGGCAGGATATCGACGACATGACCGGCATGATCGAGCGTCGCCTGCCGCGCGCGGCACGCGCGACCATGCAGGTGTCGTCGCAGGCGTGGCTGGCGTTCGCCGCCGCCCAGCCGCCGCTGATCGCCGCCCTCTACCCGGCTGCCGATCCCGCCCGCACGCAGCCGCAGGTCGCGATCGAAATGCGCGACGAAGCCGCCGCGCGCCTGCGGCAGCTCGTCTTCGCCGCGGACAGGATCGGCGCCGACTGAAACGGCGGCACGGCGCGCGCCGCTCACCCGCCCGGGATGCGATGCACGCGGCAGGCCGTCGAATATTCTCATCACTTCCAGCGAATTCCGGCCGATCAACCCGCGTCGGGCACACGGCCTGCCCGTCGCCGGCATTCACGACGGTCGCCTGCGCGGGCCCCCGACTTCCTAGGGAAAATCCGGAGACATCCTTACAGCGATTTACCTGATGATTCACGAAAGCGTCATGCCGCAACGATCCCGCCTCGCGCCATGCTTTCAATTCGCACCGCCGAACCGATGCCGCGACGCGGCCGGTGCAAGGAGCGCGAGGATCGAAACGCGAAGCGCGCAGTCGCCGGCACGACGTCAGGTGTTCAATACTTTCAACAACCCGGTCGAGAGTAATCGTGAGAATCCGTGGCCCGCTGGTGCGGTGGAGACGAGGCGATGCGCGACATCCGCGCGCCGCGGCCTCGTCCACCGTCGACCATGACGGCTGGCAAAGTCCTCGCCTGCATCTGTCGGTCTACACCATCCTGTCCCGCCGTTCCGTTCGCCGCCACAACGCGGTTGCCGCGCGCGCATCCGTCGCGATCCGCACCGACGACGTCGCCTCGCTGCTGCCTTAGCGCCGCGCCGTCGGTCCGTCCATCCGTTCGACCCGCCGATCGTGTCGCCCGACCGGCGACAGCGCCCGCTCGCGCTTCGTTGCCGTATGAGCCGGCCCGGGATCGAACGGACTCCTGATCGTCGTGCACACCCGCGCCCGCTACGGGCGCCGGTCGCGCACGCGTGTTTCCCGATGAACCGTCGCGCTCCGACCCGCGCATCGCGGATCGACGCGCACCGATATGGAAGACTCCGTCATGCGTATCCGAACGTTTCGCCGCACCCTTGCAACCGCCGCCCTGCTGACGGCCGCGGCCGCCGGCACGTCCGCCCGGGCGGCCGGCGAACTGAACATCTACAACTGGTCCGACTACATCGCGCCGGACACGATCCCGAACTTCCAGAAGCAGACGGGCCTGCACGTCCGCTACGACAACTACGACAGCGACGACACGCTGCAGGCGAAACTGCTGTCGGGGAATTCCGGCTACGACATCGTCGTGCCGACGTCGAACTACATGGCCAAGCAGATCCAGGCGAACGTCTACCAGCCGCTCGACAAGTCGAAGCTGCCGAACCTGTCGAATCTCGATCCGCTGCTGATGAAGCGGGTCGCCGACGCCGATCCGGACAACCGCTACGGCGTGCCCTGGGCGTACGGCACCGACGGCATCGGCTACAACGTGCAGGCCGTGAAGAAGGCGCTCGGCGACCAGGCGCCGGTCGACAGCTGGGCGCTGGTGTTCGATCCCGCCAACATGGCGAAGCTGAAGGGCTGCGGCGTGTCGTTCCTCGACCAGGCCGTCGACGTGTTCGCCGCGACGCTGCAGTACATGGGCAAGGACCCGAACAGCACGAACCCGGCCGACTACCGCGCCGCTTACGAGGTCCTGAAGAAGGTGCGCCCGTACATCACGCAGTTCAATTCGTCGGGCTACATCAACGATCTCGCGAACAACGACCTGTGCGTGTCGTTCGGCTATTCGGGCGACGTCGGCATCGCGCACCGCCGCGCCGCCGAGGCGAAACGCCCGTACGAGATCCGCTTCGCGAATCCGAAGGAAGGCGGCCTGCTGTGGTTCGACATGATGGTGATCCCGAAGGACGCGCCGAACCGCGACGCCGCGCTGAAGTGGATCAACTACCTGCAGGACCCGAAGGTCAACGCGGGCATCACCAACGCGGTGTTCTATCCGACCGCGAACAAGGCCGCGCGCCAGTACGTGAAACCCGCGATCGCGCGCGACCCGTCGGTGTATCCGTCTGACGAGGTGCTGAGCAGGATGACGCTGCTCAAGCCGATGCCGCCCGAGATCCGTCGCTTGCAGAACCGGCTGTGGGCGCAGTTGAAGACGGGGCGCTGAACGGGGCGCGGCGCAGCTGACACGTGCCGCCGGCGGCCGGTCCGCGCTGGCGGCGCGGCTGCCGCGGAACGTGCAGGAGTACGCGCCACGACGCCGACGACGGCACGCACACCCGCCTCGCGACGGCGCCGGCCGTATCGTCCGCGCGAACTATCGCGGCGCTTGTGCGAACGCGTCCGTCACGAACCGGATCACGTCGTCGAGCGACGACGTGCACACGGCGCCCGCTGCAAGCTCGCGAAACGCACCGTCCGGCCCGAAGCAGACGAGCGGCTTGCCCCAGCGCCGCGCGAGCGAAATCTCCTCGGCGGTGCCCGGCCCGCCCGGCAGCGCAACGATCAGGTCGCTGCTGAGCACGTTCACGTAATTGCGGTTGATCGTGTGCGGATCCGCGTCCGGCTCGCGGCGCGGCAGCGGCGTGAGGATCGGGATGTCGACGAACGGATGCGGATAACCGTCGAGCGGCACGAAGCCCGCGAGCGGATCGCCCCGCGTCGGCAGGATGCCGATCGAGCGGCCGGCCCGCCCGGGCACGCCGGCGAACGCGCGCGCGACCGCCAGCATCACGCCCTGGCCGCCGCCCGTCAGCAGGTTGAACCCGGCCTGCGCGAGCCAGGCGCCGAGCGGCCCGGAATACGCGAGCCACGGCTCCTTCCCCGAACCCATCACGCCGATCGTCCTGTTCTTCTGCTGCATCGTGGCTTCCAGTGAAGTCGTGGGTTGCGCGCGCTCGCCGCGCTCATTCGAGCTCGACGCCCTTGAGTTCCGGGATCAGGAACAGCGTCGCGACCATGTCGAGCACGTAGAGGCCGGCCAGCAGCGCAATGGCCGTCTGGAACGAGTAGTGCGCGGCGAGCGCGCCGACCGCGACCGGGCCGAAGCCGCCGACCGCGCGGCCGATATTCCACAGCACGTTCTGCGCGGTCGCCCGCGCGGCCGTCGGATAGCCTTCGGACATCAGCGTGCCGTAGCCGCCGACCATCCCGTTGACGAACATGCCCATCAACGCGCCGGCCCACAGCATCGCCGTCGGGTCCGACAGCCGCGCATACGCGATGACCGTCGCGACCGAGCCGAGCTGGTACAGCAGGAACGTCGGCTTGCGCCCGATGCGGTCCGCCAGTTGCCCGAACACCCAGACGCCGATCATCATCCCGACGACCGTCGCCGCCGTCCACAGCCCCGACTTCGTCAGCGAGAAGCCCATCTGTTTCGACAGGAAGGTCGGCAGCCAGATCATGATCCCGTAGTAGCCGAAGTTCTGGACCGAACACAGGATCACGATGCCGATGCTCATGCGCGCGGTGCGGCCGTCCGCGACGAGCAGGCGAAACGCGTTCGCCTCCGGCCGCGTCGCGCGCTGCACGAACGCTTCCGGCTCGTGCAGCCTGTTGCGCATGCCCCACGCGAGCAGCGCGGGCAGCACGCCGACCACGAACATGCCGCGCCAGCCGACGTGGAGCAGCAGGAACGGCGTCAGCAGCGCGGCCAGCAGCACGCCGGCCTGCCAGCCGAGCGCGACGTAGCACGACACGCGTGCGCGCTTGCTCGCCGGCCATGCTTCCGCCGCGAGCGCCATGCCGATCCCGAATTCGCCGCCCAGGCCGACGCCCGCGATGGTGCGATAGGCGAGCAGATCCCAGAAGCCGCGCGCGAACGCGCACAGCCCGGTGAAGATCGCGAACAGCAGGATCGTCCAGGTCAGCACGCGCACGCGCCCGTAACGATCGGCCAGCGCGCCGAACAGGATGCCGCCCGCGACGGCGCCGATCAGCGTCCAGGTGACCAGCGCGCCGCCCTGCCCGGGCGTCAGTTGCAGCGCCGCCGTGATCGCCGGCAGCATGAAGCCGAGGATCAGCAGGTCGAAGCCGTCCATCGCATAGCCGATCGCCGATCCGGCCAGCGCTTTCCACGCGTACGCGCCGACCTGTTCCACGCGCGGGGCCGACGGGCCGCCGAGCGTCGAAGATTTCATGTTTGCTGCCATGGTGTCCTGCCACGAAGGTCCGGCGACATTCTACGGCCTGCGCCCGCCGACGAAGGGCGGGCGGACCTGCCGGCGGCGGCGGCGCGCCGCGCGCGCGTCGCTCCCCTTGCGGAACGCGACGCGGGAATCCGGGAACAACGAGCGGGGGAAACGGCGAGCCGGTGTCGGCGGGGCAAAGCCGGCGATGTCGCGCTCAGGCCGGACACCGGATGAAAGACGGCTGTCCGGCCCGCGTGCGCGAACCGGACGGCGCCGGGCGGTCAGACGACCCGGCCGGCTTCAGCCCTGATCGTCGCCGGGCCACCAGGTCTTGGCCTCGCGGTCGACGACGAGCGTGTCGAGATCCTTGCCGTCGAGCCATTTCGGCCGCGGGCCGCGACCCGACCACGAGCGGCCGGTCGTCGGGTCGTAATACTTGGCGGGCGCCTTGCGCTTGCGCTGGACGATATAGCCGAGTGCGCTCAGCACTTCCTGCTGCGTGATTCCCAGAAGCTCGACCTGTTCCTTGAATGCCGCGAGCGCGGCCTGCTTCTCCTTCTGCTTCGCATCAGACAGCTTGATGTTCAGGTCCCGAAGTTGTGCTTCGAGTTCCCGCAGGGCCTGGGTCATGTATTCATCCTCTTTGGGCATGTTTCCGCAAAAAACCTCCGATGGCGGAACCTACCATGAAGTTCCGCCACTCGGCGCTGTCAGATCCATGATTCGTTGGTTCGGGCCGGCATGGCTTGCGCGACGCGCACGATACGACGTCGCGCGTCACTCGATGACCGGCTGCGCCTGGCCGGCAATGCGCAATTCGCCTCGCTCATAGGGACGGCGGGCGGCTGCGGCAAGCCGGCGCCGCACCATGGCACTGGTGCGGCACGGCGCGAATGATAGCAGTGCCGGGCGTCATGCCGAAAAAAGGGGCCGGCCGGCGGCGCGGCGGGCCCGCCCGCCTACCGGTCGAAATCGCGGGCATGCCACGCGATCCGGTCGAACAGCGCACGCAGCTTTGCGCCACGCGCCGCGTTCAGCGCGGCGGCTTGCGCGACGCGGCCGGCGAGATGCGCGCGGAAGTCCGGATGCGCGTCGCGGTTCTGCGACGCCGGGCCGCTCCGGATGCAGTTGGTCAGGATGGCCTTCAGGCGGTCGAACTCGTCGCGGGCCAGGTTCGGATGACGGTTGACGACCACGCCGGCCAGTTGCTGGCGCACGCCGCGCCGCATCACGCGGGTCTTGCGCAACTGCAGCGCGAAACCTTCCTCGAGCGCGATCGCGGCCACCCTGACCTGCAGACGCTCGACCTCGCGCGCCAGCGCGCCGCCGCCCGAGAAGGCGAGATCGTCGGCATAGCGCGTGTAGGTGGCGTCGAGCGAACGCGCGAGCGCGGCGAGCCGCATGTCGAAGCGGAAGGCGCTCAGGTTCGCCAACGCCGGCGAGGTCGGCGCCCCCTGCGGCAGATGCCGTTCGCGATAGCGCTGGCGGCCGATCCAGTCGAACCGGTCGCGCAGGTCGGGCGCGAGCAGACGCGCGGACGGCACGCGATTGGTACACAGCCCGGTGAGCGTGCGCGCGACTTCGGCCGGATACCCGAGCGTGACGAACAGCGCGTGAATGCGCGCGGCGCGTACCGATACGAAGAAATCCGCGAGATCGAAGCGGACGACGACATCGCGATCCGCGTGCGGCGCCGCGAACGACACGATCCCGCGCCCCCTGCGGAAACCATGCGCCGCATCGTGCGGCGCGATGCGATCGAGCAGGCCGTGCAGGACGCGACGCTGCGCTTCGCGCAGCCGCCCCTTCGGGATCTCGACCAGGCGGCACCCGCCGCTGCGCTTGTCGTGCGCCACGTACGTGTAGTGATGCAGCGGCGCGGCGGCGCCGCGCGCGTCGACGCGCCAGTGGTCGGACAGCCAGTCGAGTTCCGGCACGCTCACCCCGAGCCAGCCGGCAAGATCGCCGGGCGTCGCCCAGTGCGGCACGTCGCAGCCGGCGAGCGGCGCCGGCAATGGCCGCTGGACCGGCGGCCGCCGCACGATGCGGATCGCGGCGGGCCGATCGTGGCCGTACCACGCCAGCACGAATGCCGGCGCCTCGGCCAGGTCCGCCGCGAGCGCATCGATCTCGACGTCGGCCCACTGCGCGCCGAAGCGCACGAGCGCCGCATCCGCGAATTCATGGGCCCACGGCGGCGCGGCGCCGAGCACCGCCGCCATCCGCGACAGGATGCCGGCGCGCTCGGGGGCGCCCGCCAGCATCGCTTCGGCAATCGTGCGGGTGGTGTCGCGCAGGGTGGCGTACATGGAAAGGAATGGGCGGGACGATGAGCCAACGTGACCGGTACTGCGAGGGGTGACGTTGCGCGACGCGCAACGGGGCCCCTTGCGATGCATCGGGGTGTCGATCTCATCCACGGGGTAGCCCCGTAGTCCTGGAACATCGGCTGCCTGTTCCGGGCGTGTGCTTGACCCACCGGCCCGCGCTGCGACTTTACTGGCCGGACGCGCGGCGTGTCAAACCGGCGCGCGACCCGGCGCGGCCGGGTCGCGCGGCACGGCCTGCCCGCGCCGGGAAAACAGTTCGCGGTACGCGATCGGCGCGACGCCGACGCCGGCCATGTTGTTCAGCATCGTGGCCCAGGTCGCGTTGTCGACGCTCACCGGAAACGATCGCACGCGATTGGCGAGCAGCCAGTAGGTGCGCGTCATCCCGTCGCTCATCGCGACGGCGTACCCGCTGCCCTCGAGCCAGTAGCCGACCGGCGGCAGCGTCACGGGTTCCTGGCGGCCGGCCCGGAACGCGGCGGCGGCCGACGCGTACTTGCCGTCGAGCGGCATCGCGCGGCGCGGCACGCAGTCCTGCGAATTCAGTTGCGGGAAGCGCGGGCTCGTGCCGAGCCACAGGCCGTAGAACGTTTCCGCGTCGAGGTGCACGACGTAACGTTCCGTTTCGACGGGCGCCGCCGCCAGGTAGCAGTCGGCCTGGCCCGGAACGGCGACGCGCCATACCGCGCGCTTCGCGTCCAGGTCGACCAGATCGCTCGCCTGCGGACGCGGCCGGACGGGGGACGGTCGCCCTGCGTCGCGCAGGTCGCGCGCGCGATCGAGTCCGATACGAAGACGTGTCAGCATGGGCCCTCTCTTTCTCTCGTGATCTTGTTCGAATGAGTCGGGATGCGGGCCCCTGCCGTGCGGCGCACGGGCGGTCGAACGGCGCCGCCCCGGCACGGGGATCCGGTGTCCCGACACTCCCGATGCACTCGGGAACCCGCGCAGTGTAGCGCCTTTCCGAACCGGGACGGGCAACGCGCGCGGCCCGCGATCGCCGCGCCCGGGCAACAGGAGACCCGGGCCAGCGGGCGGGCGGCGCGACGCCCGCCGCGTTCAGCGATCCAGCAGCCGCCCCAGCCGCATCATCGTGACGTTCACGCCGAGATGGCGCATCGACGGTTGCACGATCACGCAGTTGTCGTACGGCGTGACGATCGTGTCGTCGCCGTCGCGCGCGATCTCGGTGCCGGCCTGCCCGATCACCTCCAGCCCCGTGAACGGTTGCGCGAACCGGAAATCCATCGACCGCGCGACGACCGGCTGCGTGATCTCGACGAACTTCTGCCGCACCGGCGCGGGTTGCGTGAGGAAGGCCGCGACGTCGTCGCGCGCGACGACACCGGCATGCAGCAGGAAGCGCGCGGCGCTGTCGAGCGCGACGTCGCGCGCGCTCGCGGCGAAGTGCTGGCCCGTCTCGATCAGCAGCGCGTTCTTCGCGCTCGCCGGATCGCCGAAGCCGCCGTAGTCGCGCAGCCGCGTGCCGTTTGCATGGCCGCGATCGATGATCACGTGCTCCGGCGTGCCGATCGCGGCGGCCAGCGCGATCGCCTTCTCGTGCGGCCCCGTCATCATCAGCGGGGCGGACGCCTCGTGCATCGAATGGATGTCGAGCAGCAGGTCGACCGTATCGAGCAGCGGACGCATCGCGCGCGCCCGCGCAAGCTCGCGGCTGTCGCGCGCGCCGTCGAGCGCGGCCGGCGTCCACACGCGATTCATGTCCTCGTCGAGATAGCGCGTCGCATCGGCGTTCGCCGCGCTGAAATGCTCGTACGCGCCGACGTTGCCGAACCCGAGCGACAGGCGGCCCGCGACCGGGCGCAGGCCGGCGGCCAGCAGCGTGTCCACGGCGATCGCGCCGCTGACTTCGTTGCCGTGCGTCAGCGCGAGGATCATCACGTGCTTGCCGGGCCGGCCGCTGTCGAACGAGTGCAGATAATCGACGCCGGTATTGCCCGCGCGCCAGCGCGCGATGTCGGGGAAGGCCACTTCGATCGGGTAGGCCGGCAATGCGGCGCGGATGGCTTCAAGCGTGGTCATGTCGGAATCGCTCAGCAGGGTTCGGGAAACGCGCAACCGGACAACGCCGGTCGCGCGACAATCGGGTGCGGGGCCGGCGCGTCACGCGCGGGTTGCCCGTGTCGACGGCGTGGCGTCGGCGGCCGCGCCGCGCATCCGGCGGCCGAGCGAGATCACCGACGTGATGCCCAGCACGGCCGTCGCCATCACGTAGAAACTCGGCGCGAGCTTGTTGTGCGTCGCGTCGATCAGCCAGGTCACGATCAGCGGCGCGAAGCCGCCGAACAGCGTCACCGAGAAGTTGTACGACAGCGCGAGGCCGGTGCCGCGCGTGCTCGTCGGGAAGATGTCGGCGAGCAGCGCCGGCAGCGGCGCGAGGCTCACCGCGATCAGCAGGCCGACCAGCGCCTGCACCGCAAGCAGCGTCCCGACCGTCGGGTAACGGTTCAGCAGGACGAACAGCGGCCAGGTCGTCACGCCCACCAGGATCAGCGCGATCAGCATCACGCGGATGCGGCCGAAGCGATCCGACAGGTGCCCGACGACGGGCGCCGCGACCATCAGCATCGCGCCCGTGACGACCGCGCCGAGATACGACGACGTGGCCGGGATATGCAGCTGCTTGACCGCGTAGGTCGGCATGTACAGCTTGTGCACGTAGTTGAAGGCGGTGGCCGTCGCGACGACGCCCGCGCCGAGCAGCAGGTTCGCGCGATCGCGGGCGAACACGTCGCGCAGCGGCGATTTCGCGCGGCCCTGCTCGCCGAGCCGGCGGAAATCGGCCGGTTCGTCGATGTTGCGGCGAATGTAGAGCCCGACCGGGCCGATCAGCAGCCCGACCGAGAATGCGACGCGCCAGCCCCACGCATGCAGCTGGTCGGTCGTCAGCAGCAGGCTCAGCAGCGCGGACACGCCGGCCGCGAGCACCGTCGCGAGCCCCTGCGTCGACATCTGCCAGCTCGCGAAGAAGCCGCGGCGCTTCGCATCGGCCTGCTCGACCATGAACGCGGTCGCCGCGCCGAATTCGCCGCCGGTCGAGAAGCCCTGCAGCATGCGCGCGACGATGATCAGGAGCGGCGACGCGAGGCCGATCTGCGCATAGGTCGGCGCGAACGCGATCATCGCGGTGCCGAGCATCATCAGCCCGATCGACATCGTCAGCGACGCCTTGCGGCCCGCGCGGTCCGCATAGCTGCCGAGCACGATCGAGCCGAGCGGGCGCGTCACGAACGAGATGCCGAACGTGCCGACCGACAGCAGCAGCGAGGTCGCCGCGTCGTGCGTGGGGAAAAACAGCTGGCCGATCTGGATCGCGAAATAGCCGTAGATCAGCAGATCGTAGAACTCCAGCGCGTTGCCGATGCTCGCGGCGCAGATCTCGCGCCACGGATTGTGCGGCGCCGGCGTCGCGGCGTGCGTATTGCGGGTCATCCCTTGTGCTCCTCCGGTGATGCTGGCCGTCAGGATTTTGAAAGACGGCGCGCGGCGTGGCCGGCGGCCGTTCGGGCCAGTCAAGCGCGGAGTGTAGGCAACGCGGGGCGGGCGTTCGTGCCGTTTCGGCACGCAATCGTGCCGATCGGCGCGCGGGCGCCACATGCGCCGCCCGGCCGGGTCAGCCGTCCTCGCCGTCGCGCGACGGCGCGTTGCGCCAGATCGCGTCCAGCACCGGGTGCGGGTCGTTCCGGCGGCGGTACAGCGCGATGTCGAAGCCGATCTGCCAGTCGGCGCCGCCGACGATCGCAAGCTCGCCCCGCCGCACGTCGTCGGCGACGAGCCGCTGCGGCAGCCACGCGAGGCCGAGCCCGCGACGCGCCATCGCCAGGATCGCCTCGTACGAGTCGGCCTGGTACACGGGCCGCAGCGTCGGACGGTTCGGCATTTCGGCAAGATGGCGCGCCAGCACCGCGCGCAGCGTCAGCGTGCGCGCGAATGCGAGCCACGGCACCGGCGCCTGCCCGGCCGGCAGCCGGTAGCGCACGCTGCCGCGCGCATCGAACGCGCTGACCGGCACCAGCACCTCGCGCGCGACGGACAGCCAGTCGAAGCGGTCGCGATCGATCAGCAGCCGCGTGTGCGGGCTCGAATAGACGATCAGCATGTCGGCGTCGCCGGCGGTGAGCTGCAGGATCGCCTCCTCCGCGCTGCCGGTCGACACGGTTGCCGTGAAGAAGCCCGCGCGGGCGACCGTCTCGTCATACCAGTCGGGGAAGAACGTGGCCGACAGCGTGCGGCCGGTCGCGATCCGGAGGTTGTTCTCCAGCACCGGCGCCGCTTCCTGAAGCTGGGTGCGCGCGCCGTGCAGGATGTCGAGCGCGTTCGACGCGGCATCGAGGAACACGGTGCCGGCCGCGGTCAGCTCAAGCGGCTTGGTGCGCGCGATCAGCCGCGTGCCGACCCACTCCTCGAGCGAACGGATGCGGCGGCCGAACGCCGGATGCGTGACGAAGCGGTTCTCCGCCGCGCGCGTGAAGCTGCGCGTGCGCGCGAGTTCGACGAAGTCTTCGAGCCATTTCAGTTGCATGGCTGGGCTCCTGGGTGGGCGATGAAGTGCGGTAAGGCGCGCGCGAACCGCCGCCGCGGCGCGGCGGCCGGCATGGACGGACGCGGTTCGTGCGGGACGGGCCGCGCGGGGCGCCCGATCCTACCGCACCTGCGGCGCGTCGCGCAGCACGATGCGCAGCGCGGTATCGAACGGCGTCGCGTAATCGATCCCGGCCGCCCGCACGCGCGATGCGTCCAGATGGCAATCGTACGGACGCGGCGTCGCATCGGCCGGCGTGTCGATCGGCGTGAGCGACGCCGCGATGCCGAGCGCGGCCGCGATCCGCCGCGCGATGTCGTATTTCGTCATCGGCTCCTCGCCGGACCAGTGCCGGATGCCGGTAACGGACGCCCCCGCGAGATGCCGCAGCGTCAGGTCGCGGATCACCTGCGCGACGTCCGGCGTGTAGGTCGGGTAGCGGATCGCCCATGCGTCCATGCCGACCGGGTCGGCGCCCGGGCGCGCGGAAGCGGCGATCGCCGGGACGAGGCTCGTGACGGCCGATTCGCTCCAGTCGACGACCGGGCCGTACAGCAATGGCAGGCGCAGCACGCACGACAGCGGCGACGCGGCGAGCAGCGCCGCCTCGCCTTCCAGCTTGGTGCGGCCGTAGATGTTCAGCGGATTCGGCGCGGCGTCCTCCCGGTACGGCGCCGCCTTGCCGTCGAAGACGTAGTCGGTGGAGATGCCGAGCGTCCACGCACCGTGGCGCGCGGCAAGCGCAGCGATGCGCGCGGGCGCGACGACGTTGATCGCGCGGGCGCCGGCGGGGTCGCGCTCGCAAACGTCCGGGCGGCGTTCGGCCGCGCAGACGATCACGGCGGCCGGGCGGCGGGTGGCGAACAGCTGCTCGAGGGCCGGCTGGTCGAGGACGTCGAGTACGGCGAGGTTGTCCGGCGGCAACGCAAGACGCCGTGCGCCCGCGCCTTGCGGGTTCCGGACGGTCGCGACGAGGGTCAGCGACGCCTCGCGGGCCAGGGACGCGGCAACCGCGCGGCCCAGCAGGCCGGAGGCGCCGATCAGCAGGATGTTCGGGTGCGACACGATAGCCAACCTTGAAAGGGAACGGGACTCTCCGGAGCCTATCGCATCTTTCCTGCGCGGCCCACCGTCGCGGGCCGCGCCGCGGCCGGCTACTTCCGCGCCGAAATGGCGTACATGCGGCCGGCGGCCCTGTCGTGATCCACGACGAAGCCGATCCGCTGCAACGCGGCGACCTGAGTCGCGGGCGACAGGCGCAGCTTCCGGTAGCTGCTCTTGTGAAGCACCCAGCCCGCGTCTTCGCGGACATGGATCAGGTCGGTGACCACGACGCCGTCGGGTTCGTAGTCGAGCACGCACGTCATGATGCGCGTGTCGTCGGCCCGAACGGGTATGAAACGCTCCAGCCCCGCCAGCTCCCGCGAGAGGTCGCGAAACGTCAGGACCAGGCGCCCGCCCGGCTTCAGCGCATCGTAGGCGTCGCGGTACAGCGCCAGGACATCCTCGTGCCGCTCCAGATGCGTCAGCGTATCGCCCATGCAGACGATCGCACCGGCCGAGCCGCGCTCGACCAGCGCGGGCAGGTCGCGCAGATCGGACAGGACGGGTTCGACGCGATCGCCCGGCGCGGCCGCGGCCAGTTCCGCGAGCAGATCCCGGCTGGTGTCGACGGCGATCACGCGCTCGTAGCCGAGCGTCAGGAGCGCGACCGACTGATATCCCGGCCCGCACCCCAGGTCGACGGCGATGCCCGCCGGTTCCGCGCCCAGGCCCAGCGCCGCCAGCAGCGCCGCCTGCTCGGCCGCCTTGTCGGCCAGGGTCGCCCCCTGCATCCACGAATAATGGGCGGCCAGCAGGCCGTCGTAGTGGCGCGTCACCGGGTTCACGGTACGGCCTTCGGCGTTGTCGTCAATTGAATGGTTCATCCTGAACTCGCGTTGTCCCCGGAAGGTACGTCGTGTATTCCTGCACGGGACGGTCGATGCCCCGTCCGCCGTTCGAAGCCTGCCCGCGCGCCACGCCGCGGGTCGACCGATGCCGGCCGACGGACGTCTCCCGTCGCGGCCCGCGATCGCCGATCAGGGAATGTAGCCCGGATCGGCATTGCAATGGCGCAAAGCCGCTTTGCGCCGTCCGGCATTTCGCCGGAACGCGTTGCTCGCGAGAATGCGGCGGTTGCCGGCCATTCGTCGCCGCGTCGGCGGCCCACGCCCATGACCTCTCTCCCCCCTCGACGGCCACGCGTCACGTCGCGTGGCTCGATCCCACGCTCGTCTTCCGGATGGCCGTATGCGCCGGCGGCGCCGTCGCCGACAACGACTACAACCGGCCGCTGCTGCCCGAGATCGCGCACGCCTTCGGCGCGCAGGCGCTGACGCTTGCGGTCGGCTTCGTCGCCAGCGCAACGCAGATCGGCGATGCGATCGGCCTGTTCTGCATCGCCCCGCTCGGCGACCGGTTCGAGCGCAAGCGCCTGACGCTCGCGCCTTACGTCGGCCTCGGCTTGCACGCGCTGTACTCCGGCGCGCATTCCCTATAATATCCAATCGACCGACCGACGGTCAATTCAATCCGCACCCGTCGCCCGCACCGCTCACGCCTGCCGACTTCCCGATGAATGCCTGCCCGTATCGCCCGACCCGCCGCCCGTCTCCGTCGAGGCGCGCATGAAGAACCGGCGGCGCTATCTGCTCGCCCTGCTGGTCGCGGGCTTCATGACGATCTTCGATCTCTTCGTGGTGAACGTCGCCATCGTCAATATCGAACGCACGCTGCATGCGAGCTACCTCCAGCTCACGCTGATCATCGTGGCCTACGAGTTGTCGTTCGGCATTTTCCTGATCCCGGGCGGACGGCTCGGCGACCTGTGGGGGCGCCGCGGCGCGTACCGGATCGGCATGCTGCTGTTCACGCTCGCATCGGTCGCCTGCGGGCTGGCGGTCGACGCCGGCATGCTGATCGCTGCCCGCTTCCTGCAGGGCATGTCCGCCGCGCTCCTGTTTCCGCAGGTCTACGCCAGCATCCGCGCGGATCTCGACGGCGCGGAAGCACGCAAGGCCTACGGCTACCTCGGCATGGCGCTCGGGCTCGCGGCCGTCGCGGGCCAGGTACTGGGCGGCCTGCTGATCTCGATCGACTTCCTCGACCTGCAATGGCGCACCATCTTCTTCGTCAACGTCCCGGTCGGCGTCGCGGCGCTGTGCCTGTCCGGCCCGCTGAACGCCGCCCGGGTCCGGCCGGCGCAATCGCTGGACTGGCTCGGCATTGCACTGTCGAGCGTCGGGATTTCCGTGTCGCTGCTCCCGCTGCTGATGATCTCGGCATGGGGCTGGGGGATCCGGAGCAGTGCGCTGCTGCTGGCGGGCGGGCTCGTCCTGTACTGCTTCGCCCGTCACGAGCGCCGCTACGCGCGCAGCGGCCGCGCGCCGCTGGTGGACATGGCGCTGCTGCGCGACCGGCCGTTCCTGAAGGGATCGCTGCTGGTGATGTGCCTCTATGCGACCGCGGGCTCGTTCACGCTCGTGTTCTCGATTCTGCTGCAGTCCGGCCTGCGCATGAGCCCGCTGCAGGCCGGCATGACCTACGTCGCCACCAGCATCGGCTTTTCGCTGTCCTCCGTGCTGATGCCGAAGCTGATCGGCCGCCACGGCGCCCGGCTCGTCTTTCTCGGCGCGGCGCTGTATGCGGCGAGCTTCGTCCTGTTGACGATCGTGGTGCTGCATGCGCCGATCCGCACGCGCCCGGGCCTGCTCGTGCCCGCCCTGTTCGCGCTGGGGCTCACGCAAGGCATGGTCATGACGCCGCTCCTGAACATCGTGATGGCCAACGTGCGCGACGCGTTCGCGGGCATGGCGGCCGGCGTGCTCGCCACGTTGCAGCAGGTGGGCGCCGCGTTCGGCGTGACCGCGGTGAGCACGATCATGCAGGTCGCGCTCGGGACGCTGTCGGGCCACGGGCCGTTTCTCCCGCTTCGGAACGCGTTCGCCTGCAGCATGCTGTTCAATGTCGCGGCGGCCGCGCTCGCCGGCGTCCTGCTGCGCTCGCTGCCGGCGCAGGCGCAGCGCGCCTGAGGCAGCGGCCCGGCGAGGCCGGGCGGGTGCGCCGCAGCGGCGCGCGGGCGGCCGGCGGCGCGGGTTTTCATGCACAATGCGTCACCGGCGCGACGGCGACGCCATGGGCGCGAACCGGCTCATGACCTAGACTGCTACCTTTTTCAGGCACGCTTCCGAACTGCAAGATGAGAAACAAGACCCCCCCGCGCCAGCACGGACCGCACAAGACGCCGCGTACCAAGCCAGCCGAGGTCCGCCTGGACGAACTGATGGCGGCTGCGGAGAAGCTGTTCCTGGAGCAAGGCGTCGAGGCCACGACGATCAACGAGATCGTCGAGCTGGCCCAGGTCGCCAAGGGCACGTTCTACCACTACTTCACGTCCAAGAACGAGCTGCTGGAAGCCATGGGGCAGCGCTACACCGCGCAGTTCCTCGCGCGTCTGAAGCTTGCCGTCGACGCGTGCGCCGACGACGACTGGCTGGACAAGCTGCGCACCTGGATCCGCACCAGCATCGAGGCCTACGTCGACACGTATCGCACGCACGACATCGTCTATACCAACCATCATCATCACGACCGCAACAATCCCGAGAAGAACGCGATCCTCGACCAGTTGCAGGCCATTCTCGAAGGCGGCACGCACGCGCAGACATGGACGCTCGCGCAGCCGCGCATCACCGCGCTGCTGATCTATGCGGGCGTGCACGGCGCCACCGACGAAGCGATCGTGGGCCGGACGACCGATCGCGCCGGATTCGCCCGCGACGTCATCGCGGTCTGCCTGCGCATGGTCGGCGTGACGGACGACAGCCCGCCGCCCGCACCGCGCCGCCGCGCGCGCCAGCCGGCCGGCCGCGCCTGAGCGCCCGCGCCGTTCGTTGACGCGCCCCCGGGCGCGGGCGGCCCCGCAGCCGCCCCGTCGCCCGCGACCGGCCGTTACCGGCCCGCCGGCACACGCGCCGCTGCCCGCCGTGCGACGGGAAAGTACAGCAACACGCACGCGATCGACACGCACACCGCGCCCGCGCACGCCATGGCCAGCCCGAAGCCGCCGGCCATCGCCGACCGGTAGAGCCCGGCGAGCCCCGCCTGCGGCGCGGACAACACGTGGTCCAGCACCGCGCGCCGCGCGAGCCCCGCGGGATCGGGCGCGCCCGCCGCCGCCGCCGACGCGGTCAGTTCGCGCACCGCGCGCACGCTCATCACGCTGCCCAGCAGCGCGATCCCCAGCGTCATGCCGGTCTGCCGCAGCGCGTTCATCGTGGCCGACGCCATGCCCGAGGACTCCGCGGGCGCCAGCCCCATGACCGTCATGCCGGTCGCGGGCACCGCGAGCCCCATCCCGAGGCCCAGGACGGCCAGCACCATCCCGATCGCGGCGGCGGGCGTCCAGGGCGTGAAGGACGCCATCGCGCACATCGCCATCCCGACCAGCCCGTAGCCCGCCGCCATCAGCCACTTCAGCGACACGCGGGCGGCCAGCCGTCCGAACGACAGCGACGTCGCGGCCATCACGACGAACTGCGGCATGAGCTGCCATCCGGCAAGCGCCGGCGTGCTGCCGCGCGCCTGCTGGAGATAGAGCGACAGGAAGAACAGGCTGCCGTACGCCGAGAAGCCGAGCGCGAACGACGCCACGTTCGCCAGCGCGAGCGCGCGATCGCGAAACAGATGCACCGGAAACAGCGGGCGGCGCACCCGCGTTTCGACCCAGACGAACGCGACGAAGCCGGCCAGCGCGATGCTCAGCGGCACCATCACCTTGCCGGGCGACGCGCCGTGTTCGCCGATCTCGATCAGGCCGTAGCTGAGCATGCCCAGCCACACCATGCTGAGCGCCTGCCCCGCCGGATCGAACGCCGCATGGTCCGGGTGCTTGCGCTCCGGGATCCCCCACGCGCCGAGCAAGGCCGCGACGATCCCGAGGGGGACGTTCACGAGAAACACGCACTCCCAGCCGACGTGCTCGACCAGCAGCCCGCCGAGCAGCGGCCCCGCAATCAGCGCGAGCGCATTGAACGCCGACCATCCGCCGATGGCGCGGGCGCGCCGGCGCGGGTCCGGAAACGCGTGCGTGAGGATCGGCATCGCGCCCGGGATCAGCAGCGCGCCGGCAACACCCTGGATCGCACGCCCCCACAGCAGCGTGTCGAGGCCGCTTGCCGCCGCGCAGGCGATCGATCCGGCCACGAACAGCAGCACGCTGCCGAGCCATACCCGCTTGTGTCCGTAGCGATCGCCGAGCGGGCCCGCCGACAGCATCACGGCCGACAGCGCGATCGCATAGACGTTGACGACCCATTGCAGCCCCGCCAGATCGGCATGCAACGCCGACTGCAGGGTCGGCAGCGCGACGTTCACGATGCTGATGTCGAGAGAGGCGAGAAACGTTCCCAGATAGGCCGCGGCCACCAGGGCATGAAGACGATATCGGTACATGTCGGTCCCGGTCGGAAAAGGTGCTGCGTTCAACCTTCGTTCATCACATGCCGCGCCACCGACCGACCATCGGTCAATGACGCGGCACAAAAAAAGCGGCGCGTCATTCGCCGCAGGCCATCGCGCGCACCAGCGCATCGACGCTCGGCGCATGCGCCAGCACGTCGACCGCTGCCGCGATCTCCCTCTGCCCCTTCCGGAACCCGGCGCACGCCGATTGCGTGCAGCAGGTCCGGAACTTGTCGAGCAACTCCGCGGCTTCCAGCGGATGCTCCGGCCAGCCCTTCCCGTACGCGGCGTCGACGGTGAAGGGCGCGCCGTGCGGCCCCGCGACGATCACGCGGCATTGGTCGAAGCGCTCGAAATCCGGCCGCTCCACCAGCTCGATGCGCTGCGCGAGCGCGACGACCGCCGCGTCGCGCGCGGCATCCGCATCGAATTCGCGGGGCGTCGCCCGCCCGCGCAGCAGCGCGTTGGCGGCGACGTAGCGTGCGCTGAACTGCGCGTCGATCTGCGCCGTGGCCGACGGCGCGTAAGGCGCGCCGCACACCATGCGCATCGTGGGCGAAGCCTCGATGCGGATCGTGCAGGCGTCGAGCGGCAGCCGCAGCACGGCCTCCCTCGCGGCCAGCAGCGTCTCGGTCAACGCGAGCAGGATGCTGCAGTGGGGGTAGGCCTTGAAGCAGGTTTCGCCGCGCCCGAGGAAGCGGATTCCCAGGTCCGCGTCGAGCAACGACAGATCGGGCTCGCCCGGCGCATAGAGGTTGAAGAAACCGTTTTCGCCGGCGAGTATCCGGCGCGGCCCGGTCACGCCGGCCTGCGCCAGCATGACCGCCTCGATCGCGTGGCGCGCGACGAACCCCTGCCCGAAGCGCACGGCCAGCACCTTGTCCTGGTAATGCTGGAACGTGCCGATGCCGAAATCGAACGCGAGCCCCAGCGCGTCGACGTAGCGTTCGGCCGGCAGCCGCAGCAGCCGCGCCGCGATGACCGCGCCCGAGAACAGGCCGAGCACGTTGGAGTCGAACCCGCGATAGAAGAAGCCGTTGGCCTGCGCGGCGCGATTGATGCGCAGGCCGATATCCTGGCCCACCGCCAGCGCCGCCAGCATCTCCCGCCCGCTGGCGCCGGTCAGCTCCGCCATGGCGAACGCCACCGGCAGGTCGGACGAACCCGGGTGCCAGCCCGGCGACACGACGTCGCAATAATCCAGCGCGCGCGCACGCACCGCGTTGACGAAGGCGGCCTGGCCGGCGGCCAGCCGCAGGTCGGAGCCGAGCACGCTCGCCTCCCGGCAGCCGCTGTAGCGCTGCGCGAACGTAATGGCCTGCGGCACGCCGGCCGCATCGTAGCCGGCGGCCACGCAGGCCAGATGATCCAGAAGGCGCAGGCGCTGGAACGCGATCGCGTCCGGCGGGACATCCGCGGCCGCGATCGACGAAGCGGCGCTCGCGAGCGCGTGGACAGGGTCGGCATGAATCATGTCGGAATCCTCTCTATGACAGGTGAATGGATGGCGGGGCAGCGTCGCCGTACGGGCCGTCGACGACGACATGCAGTTGCCCCTCGGAGCAAGGTTCGATGCGGGCCCGCACGCCGTAGACCTGCGCCAGCAGCGCGGGCGTGATGACGTCCCGCGGCGCACCGGACGCCAGGACGCGCCCCGCGTGCAGCACGGCGACGTGGTCGGCGAATCGCAGCGTGTGGTTCAGGTCGTGACTGGCCATCAGCACGCACAGCCCGTGCTCGTGTGCGAGCGAGCGCAGCAGCGCCAGCAGCTCGAACTGGCGCTGCAGATCGAGCGCGCTGGTGGGTTCGTCCAGCAGCAGGATGCGCGGCGCGCGAATCAGCGCCTGGGCGATCGACACCAGTTGGCGCTGCCCGCCGCTGAGCGTGCGCAGCTCGCAGCCCGCCAGCGCGTCGATCCGCAGCCGGCGCAGCAGCGCGGCCACCGCGTCCAGCTCGTCCGCGGCGATGCGCCAGCCGCCCTGCTGCCGGCACGCGACCAGCATGACCTCGAGCACCCGCAACGCGGCGCCGGCGAAGATGTCCTGCGGAACGAACGCCGGGCGGTTCGGATGCCGGGGCGGCCAGCTCGCCACCGGGCGGCCGTCGACTTCGATCGCGCCGCGACCGTCGAGCGCGCCCGCGATGCGCCTCAGCAGCGTGGATTTGCCCGCGGCGTTGGCGCCGAGCAGCACGGTCAGGCTGCCGGCGGGCAACGGGCCGAGGTCGACCTGCTCGAGCACGGTGCGCCCGTCAAGCGTCGCGTCGACCTTCTCGATGCGCAGCAACGCCATCACCGCCTCCCGTTGCGCACGATCAGCGCGAAGAACAGCGGCACGCCCACCAGCGACGTGACGATGCCGATCGGCACCGTCTGCCCGGCCAGCACCACCTTGCTGGCCACCGACGCCGCCGACAGCAGCGCGGCCCCGCACAGTGCGGCGGCCGGCAGCAGGAAGCGCTGGTCCTCGCCCACCAGCATGCGCGCGACGTGCGGCCCGATCAGGCCGACGAAGCCGATGGCGCCGACGAACGCGACGCAGACGGACGCCAGGAAACTGCTCAGTACGATGGTCCGCAAGCGCAGCCGCGCGACCGGAATGCCCAGCGCGCCGGCGCGGGCGTCGCCGAGGCGCAGCGCCGTCAGCGCCCAGGCGTTGCGCATGAAGGCGACGAAGGTCAGCAGCAGCGCGCCGGCCATGATGGCGACCCGGATGCCGTCGGTACGGGCGAGGCTGCCCATGCTCCAGAACACGACGGCCGCGAGCGCCTGGTCCGGCGCCACGTACTGCAGCCCCTGGAGCAGCGCCGTGAACGCAAACACCAGCGTGGTCCCCAGCAGGACGATCAGCTCGCTGCTCATGCCGCGCCAGCGCGTCACGCGATCGATCAGCAAGACCGCGCCCATGGCCACCGCGAACGCATTGACCGGGATTGCATACGGGACCCACGCGGCCGGCAGCACGCTGACGCCCAGCACCAGCCCGAGCGCCGCGCCGAAGCTGGCCGCCGCCGACACCCCGAGCGTAAACGGGCTCGCCAGCGGATTGTTCAGCACGGTCTGCATCTGCACGCCGGCGACGGACAGGCTCGCGCCGACCACCAGCGCCGTCAGCGCCGCCGGCATGCGGATGTCGCGCACCACCACCCGCACGGCGTCACCGGCATCCGCGCGCCAGAGCGACGCAAGCACGTCGAGCGCCGGGTAATGCGCCGGCCCCACCGCCAGATCGGCGGCGCAGCACAGCAGCGCCAGCAGGGCCAGCAGCACGAGCCGCAGCAGGCGGCGGCGCACCAGGCCCGCGTACAGCTGCCGCACACCGGGCGCGGGCCGGGCCGCGTCCGGGTCGCTTGCCGGCCGGCTGCCGTCGGGATTCGCGGGAACCGCTTGCGTGTGCGCCATGTCACCACCGGTACGAAAGCGTTGCGTTGACGACCCGGTCCTGTCCGATGAAGCAGTACATTTCCGACGTGCAACTCGCCACGTAGGAGCGGTTGGCCAGATTGCTCACGTTGAGCGAGAGCGTCGCGTCGCGCCCGATCAGGCGGCCGAGATCGTAGCTGGCGGCCAGGTCGAACAGCGTGGCCGACGGGACGCTGAACGTATTGCGCGGATTGCCCCAGGTCGCGCCGAGATGGCGCACGCCGCCGCCGATGCGCAGCCCGGCGAGCGTGCCGCGGAAACCGTAGTCAAGCCACGCGCTGGCGGAATGGCGCGGGGTCCCCGCGGGCGTCTTGCCTTGATAGAGCGAATCCCTGACCAGGCTGCTGTCGAGATAGGTATAGCCGGCGATCAGGTTCAGGTCGCGCGTCAGCCGGGTGACCGCCTGCAGGTCCACCCCGCGCGCCCGCAGTTCGCCCGCCTGCGTCCAGTAGCCGAGGTGCAGCGTGTCGCTCGACCTGACGTTCGTCTGGTTGATCTGGAACAGCGCGACGGTCAGCAGCGTCGCGCTGCCCGGCGGGTGGTACTTCACGCCCACTTCCACCTGCTTCGCCTCCACCGGCACGAAGGCGTTGCCCTTGTAGTCGACGCCCAGTTGCGGATCGAACGACGTCGCGTAACTCGCGTAGGGCGCCACGCCGTTCCCGAACACGTAGCCGAGCCCGACGCGCCCCGTCCACCGGCTGTTTTCCTGCCTGCCCGACTTCCAGACCGGCGAGTAGCTGCGCGACGTATCGTCGGTGCGCGAGCGGTCGTACCGGCCGCCGAGCGTCAGCCGCCAGCCGCCGTATGCGATCTGGTCCTGCGCGTAGACGCCGATGCGCTGGAAATCCTGCCGCACGTTGTACGGCCAGTTGAGCTGGCTGTCGCTGAAATCCGGCGTCGCGTGCGGCCGATAGTGGACCGGATCGTACGGATCGAACGGTACCGGCGCCATCCGGTAGGAATCGCTGGTCAACCGCCCCTTCGCGTAATCGACGCCCATCAGCAACCGATGGGCGAGCGCGCCCGTGCGCACCGTGCCCGCCACGTTGTTGTCGAACTGGAACGTATGCGAGCTGGCCGGCGCGAGGCCGTAGGTGCCCTCCAGCCACAGATGCCCGCCCCGGTCCCGATACCCGTAGATCGACGTGCGCCGGATGTCCGAGTTGACGTACATGTAGCGCAGGTTGCTGTTGAACTGCCAGCCGTCGCCCAGCCGGTACGTCAGCAGCGAGCTGACCGAGTCCTGCTTGCGCGACGACCCCTCGAAATCCATGTCGGTGTAGTTCCGGTTGCGCGGCACCTGCGGGTAGCGGCTGCCGTTCAACCCGAGCGCGGTCGCGGGCAGGCTGTTGTAGTCCGGCATCTCCGGCTCGCGCACGTGCGTCGCCAGCACGGTCCACGACAACCGGTCGTTCGGGCGCCAGGTCAGCGCGGGCGCGAGATAGACACGCTTGTGGCGCACGTCCTCCACCTGCCCGCCGTCGCTCAGGCCGGTGCCGGTGAAGCGGTACAGGAGCGTGCGCCCGGCGTTCAGCGGGCCCGTGCTGTCGACGCCGATCTGCCGGTGCCCGTAGCTGCCCGCCTGCAGCACGATCTCGTGCTCGGCGTCGCGCTGCGGCCGGCGGCTGACCTGATCGATCACGCCGCCGCCGGTACCCTGCCCGTACAGCGCGGAGGCCGGCCCGCGCAGCACTTCGATGCGCTCCAGCGTGTAGGGGTCGATCTGCGGCGTCCAGGTCGACGTGTTGCTGATGACACGCAGCCCGTCCAGGTAGTAGTCCGCATCGATTCCGCGGATGCGCGTGAGGTCGAGGTGCGTTCCGAAGCCGCCGTAGCTTTCGCTGTTGACGCCGGCGGCGTAACGCAGCGCCTGGCTTGCGCTGCCCGGCTGCTGCTCGTCCATCAGCCGGCGCGTCACCACGGACACCGATTGCGGCGTGTCCAGCACGGACGTCGGCGCCTTGCCGCCGATGCTGGACGTTTCCGCCACGTAGCCCCGCTCGGGCCCGCTGCCGTCCGTCACGCGCTGCCCCGTCACGGCGACGGCCGGCAGGGTGGCGGCCTCCTCCTTGTCCCGGATCGGCGCGGCCGCCGCGCCGGTTCCCGCCTCCGCGTCGGCCTGCGCCCAGGCGCCGGTCACGCCGGTGCAGGAAGCCAGCGCCAGCGACAGCGCGAAACCGTGGTGCGAGAGGGCCCGGCGGCCGGGCCGGGCGCGTCCGCCCGGCGGACAGGATCGGATTCGGAAATGACGTTGCATGGGTTCGGGTGTGGTGTCGAATCAAAGGATCGTTCGTGACGGACGGCGACGCAGCCGGGCATCGATGCCGCCTGCCGGCGCGCCGCCTCAACGGGACGCGCCGGGCTGCGCCCCCCTTCGCACGACCGCGGAAGCGAAGGAGACGGCCGGAATTTTCATCGACCGACCGCCGGTCGATGTGAATGATAACCATTTTTATTTACGGCGCAAGAGGCAACCGTGCATTTTTCGGAACGAGAGAAAGTCATTTGACCGACCGACGGTCAATGTGTGATGATTCGCCCCGCTTCACGCGCACCCATGCGCGGCGAGGCCGGGCCGGCGCATCGACCGGCCGCGTCCCGCATGCGATGCGCGTCCACCGGAGGCTGCCGGACGACCGTGGCATCGCGCGCCGGCCCATTGTCGGGAGACGAGAACTTGACTCACCCTTCCCCGCCGCGCCGCACGCTGCTGCACGGCCTGCTTGCGTCGGCGCTGCTGGTGTCCGTTCCCGCGGCACACGCCGCCGCCGGACGTACCGTCATCGAGGACATCGCCGTGCGCACCATCGCCATGCGGCGCCCGGTGCGCCGCCTGCTGCTGGGCGACGGCGCACTGGCGTACGTGTTGCCGTTGCTGCGTCCGAACGCGCCGTTCCAGGATGTCGTCGGCTGGGGCGAAAACTTCCGCAACGCCGATCTCGACGGCTACCGTGCGTATCTGCGGCGCTTTCCGGAAATAGGCAGCATTCCTGCATTTCCGGGCGGCACGCCGGAGACGCTGAGTGCGGAGCAGGCGATCGCACTCGCGCCCGATGCGGTGCTGCTGAACCTGAGCTCGCGCGCGGCCGCCGCATCGTCGGGGCTGGAAACGCACCTGGCGCGCGCAGGGATTCCCGTCATCTACCTGGATTTCCGCACGCCGCTGTCGGCCAGCACGGCGCGCAGCGTCGAAATCGTCGGCGAACTGCTGGGATGCGAGGCGCGCGCACACGAATTCCTCGCGTTTCGCGACACGCAGATACGGCGGGTGACGGAGCCGGTTCGAACGATCGCATCCCGGCCGCTCGTCATGCTCGAGCGAGCGGCCGGCCTGTACGGCGATTGCTGCCTCAGCTACGGCCACGGCAACTTCGGCGCACTCGTCGACGCCGCCGGCGGCGAGAACCTCGGCGACCGGTTCCTGCAACGGCGCTTCGGCGCGCTGCATCCGGAACAGGTCGTCGCGTCCGGGCCGGACGTCGTGATCGTCACCGGGGCCAACTGGTCGCGCTATTCGCCCGCGGGAGACTGGGTCAAGCTCGGGCCGGGCGCGAACCTCGCCGAGAGCCGCAACCGTCTCCGGCGGCTCATGACACGCCCCGGCTACCGCACCTTGCGCGCGGTCGCCGCCGGGCGCGTGTACGCGATCTGGCATGCGTTCTACGACAACCCGTACGACTTCGTCGCGCTGCAATGCCTGGCCCGCTGGCTGCATCCGGAACGGTTCGCGGATCTCGACCCCGACGCCACGTTTCGCGAGCTGCACGAGCGGTTTCTGCCGGTGCCCTATCAACCCGGCTACTGGGTCGGCCTGGGCGCGGCGTAGTGCGCCATGCCCGCCGATACGAAAAAGGCCCGGCGCACTTTCATGCGCCGGGCCCCCGAGGCCGGACGGAAACGTCGCCGGCGTTACTTGCGGTCGAGCGAATACCGTCCCGGCCCCGTCAGCGCGAGCAACAGCAGTCCGCCGATGATGCTCACGTTCTTGTAGAAGTTGATCATCGCCATGTACTGCTCCATCCCTTGCAGCGCCCAGTAGCGATGGCCGATCAGCGCGGTCGCGAGCGTATAGGCGGCGAACACCACGGCGAGCGGGCGCGTGTAGAAGCCGACCGCGATCAGCAGGCCGCCGGCCAGCTCGACCGCCACCGCGATCACGGCGGCCAGCTCGGGCGCCGGGTTCCCCGTCGACGCCATGTACGCGACCGTGCCCGAGAAGCCGTTCAGCTTCTGCCAGCCGAACAGCACGAACAGGATCATCATCAGCACGCGAGCGGCCAGCAGCAGCTCGTCCTTCTTCGATTCCAGCGAAATGTAACGCATCGCAATCACCCTTGAATTGACGGTTTGGTGCATTCGCGGCCGATGCGCGCCGCATCGGCGCGCCAGGTCGGCAGCGAATCACGCGTCGCGCAATCGGACAGCAGGCCACATGGCCCGCCGCCGAAGAATCCATCCGTTCGCGCCTTCCCCTGCGCGCTCCGGATCGGTTCTGGCGAAGCACGGGTGCAGTCTACTGTCTCACCAGAAATCATCAATCCGTCAAAACATGATTGGCTGTCTCGCCAAAGTGGACAATTGGAGGCGACGAGTCCGGCAGGCAACGGCCGGCGGACCCTGCAAATTCCCCGGTTCCGTGTTTCAAGAAAATGAAATGCGCCGATTCTTTCGCGTAACCCGATTGAATCGGATTTACGATCGCCAATTGACGCAAATCGGCCGAGACATTGCATCGCTGCCGCCATTGCACAACCGGTTCGATATGCGAGTCGCGCAAGACCCGCTTCATTTCCGCAATTCGACCGGTATTGCAATGCGCGGCGTAATTGACTTCAGGTGAAGACACCCGGCCCGGATTCTGGCCCGAAAACAGGTATTGGAAAACGAAAGCGCTCGACGGGCAGGCACATGATGTCGAACGCAGCGGATATCGCCAGGCGCACAAGGGTTCCGGCGCAATGCCAGCCTGCCGGTGCGCGCTGCGCGCATTCACCGGCCGTCGCGGTCCCGAACGCTATCGAGCAGTACGGGCGGGAGATTCCCCCCATTTCCGCCCCCGGAAAATCTCCGATAGCGGCGGCGATCCCTGAATGGATTCAAAGGGGGCAGCGTGTTTACGGCAAAAAATCGCAAATCTTTAGCGTGTGTTGATTCACCGCGCTTCCGGCTACATTTTTCATAATAGCCATTACAAAAAATTACCAATTAATACCGGATTGATTATACGATAGCGCACGTTCTTACGTTTTCCCGACATTCCCGTGTACCCGGAACAAGTCGCAGCGGAGGCGGCACGCAGGCGAATCGCCGCGAGGCCGCCCGGATCGCCTCGACGGCCGCGCGCCACGGGATCGCATTTCAACCGGAGATCACCCATGGCAACGAATTCGGCTGTGAACACCAGCGCGACCGCAAACAGCCTGATGCAACAGGCGGCGCAATCGATCATCAACGGCTCGACCGGCAATTCGTCGATGGACGTCGGCACGCTCGTCAAGACGCTGGTGAACGCGAAGACGGCCGGCCGGGTCGCGGCGCTTGCGTCGTCGCAGGCCACCAGCTCGACGCAGATTTCCGCGTTCGGCGCACTGTCGTCGGCGCTGGGCGCGCTCGAGGCGAGCCTCACGTCGCTGAAGAACGGCGGCCTGCAGTCGACGTTCAACGCGACCGCAAGCGGCAAGGGCCTGACCGCCACGGCCGGCGTGGGCGCGGTCGCCGGCACCTACACGGTCGGCGTCACGCAGATCGCGACCTCGCAGGCCCTGGCTTCGTCGGGCTTCGACGGGAGCAAGGCGCTCGGCACCGGCACGCTGACGCTGTCGCTCGGCAACCAGTCCTTCAAGGTCGAGATCGGCAGCAACAACAACACGCTGTCGGGCATCGCGGCCGCGATCAACAACGCGTCGGACAACGCCGGGATCAGCGCGACGGTCATCAACGGCACCGACGGCGCCCACCTCGTGCTCGCCTCGACGAAGACGGGCTCGGCGAACGCGATCAACGTCGCGGTGGGCAACCTGTCCGGCGACAACGGGCTGTCGAGCCTCGGCGTCACGTCCAAGGCCGACACGTCCGGCGGCGCGTCGACGATCGAATCGGCCAACAGCGCGGCCGCATGGCGGCAGAGCACCGCCGCCCAGGACGCGAAGTTCACGCTCAACGGCATCGCATCGACCAGCGCGAGCAACGCGGTGTCGGGCGTGCTGAACGGCGTCACGCTGAACCTGTCGGCGGCCGCGGTCAGCGCCACCGATACGCAGACGCTGACGGTCAGCACCGATGCGAAGGCGCAGGCGTCGACCATCACGAATTTCGTGAACCTGTACAACACCGTCGTGAAGACGATGAGCACGCTGACGAGCTACACCGAAGGGGCCAGCTCGCAGGGCGCGCTGATCGGCGATTCGACGCTGAACACGATCCGCAACGCGCTCGCATCGACCGTCTCGGTCGGCGTCGCCAACGACGGCGGCAACGGTCACACGAACCTGATGTCGATCGGCATCTCGCTCGAGAAGGACGGCACGCTGAAGATCGACACCGCGAAGCTCGACAACGCGCTGGCCACCAACCAGTCGGGGGTCGCGCGCCTGTTCAACACGACGAACGGGATCGGCACGCGCATGGCCGAGCAGATCGCGCCGTTCACGAAGAAGGACGGGATGATCGATGTGCGCACGAAGGCGCTGAACGCCGACCTGAAGCGCGTCACGCAGCAGCAGGCGGATCTGGCCGACTACTCGTCGCAGCTGACCAAGCAATACCAGGCGCAATTCACGGCGCTCAATACGCTGATGGCCAAGATGAACTCGAACACGCAGTACCTGACGCGTCTGTTCGGCGGCGCCAACAGCAGCGGCACGCTGGCGAACAAGTAACACGAACGGGCCGCGCGATCCACGCATCGGCGGCCCCGCTCGGCGAATCGGCCGCCGCGCGCGGCATCCCGTCCGGCGCCGCCGGTCATGCCCGGCGGCACGCAGGCGCCCGCCGGGTTCGCAGCCCCCGTTCGCGCCAGCGCGGCAGGCTCTCCGCCTGCGGTTCGCCCGCCCTCGGGCGTGCCGTCCCGTCAGCCGAGCCCTTCCACACGATCGGCGAACAAATCGATCGCACGCGACACCTGACGCCCGAAATAGCTTGGCCGCTCGCGCTCGTAGGCGCGCAGCAGCGACGTGCATTCGCGCTCGGCCCAGCGCCACACGGGGCCCTGCTTCGCGAAGGCCGGATGGTCGTGCAATTCGGCCGGCACCGCGTGCTCGTCGTCCCAGCCCCAGAAGTACGCCCGGTACGCGCGGGCGAACGGCACCCCCAGATTGCTCGCGACGGTCTCGTCGTGACGCAGCGTAAAATCCACGATCTCCTTGCGCGTGAGGCCGCCAACCTCGTGACGCGCCTCGATCCAGCAGTGGTATCGCGCCAGGTGCGACAGATGGCGCGCCGTGCGACGCCGCTCGCGCGTCGTGCACAGCGCGTACAGGTTGCCCTCGCCGAAATCCAGCACTTCGCCCCCCGCGTACGGCCGGTAAGGCTTGCCGGTCAGCAGCGTCAGCACCTGCGCGCCGACGATCGCGTAGTCGGCGCACCGCATGTAGCCGCTGCGCGTCGTCGCGTCCGACACGCTCCGGTGAACGGCCTCGTCGATCACGGCGTGCAGCATGGCATCAACCGGCGTCGCCAGGATCGGCTGCGGGCTTGTCGTCGTCACTTGTTGCATGGGAAGCGGATGCGGAGTCAACGGTTCGTCGGTAAAAAACGCTGGGCGGCATAATATTACGAATCGTTACAAGAAACGACGGGGGGGATTGATCAGATTTGTGTGCTTTTGTCGTGCTGCGTACACATGCGCCGAATGGCCGGCAGCGGCGAATCGGAAGGGCATCGCACGACGGCCTTGCACGCACGGATCACGAGCGGCAGGCGGGGATGGGGAGCGTGGAGGGAAGGTGCTGCGTGTCGGCGGAGCGCCGGGTGTGCCGGGTGTGCCGGGTGTGCCGGGTGTACCGGGTGTACCGGGTGTACCGGGTGTACCGGGTGTACCGGGTGTACCGGGTGTACCGGGTGTACCGGGTGTACCGGGTGTACCGGGTGTACCGGGTGTACCGGGTGTACCGGGTGTACCGGGTGTACCGGGTGTACCGGGTGTACCGGGTGTACCGGGTGTGCCGGATGTGCCGGATGTGCCGGATGTGCCGGATGTGCCGGATGTGCCGGATGTGCCGGATGTGCCGGATGTGCCGGAACCGGCCTCCCGGCTGACCGCCCGTCAGGCCGTCAGCCGGACCCGACAGCGCGGTTGAAACAGGCAGCCGGCCGCCGCGCGCCGCGAGATCCCCGCGGCACGCGGCGAGCGTGACTTACCGTGCGGCAATGCGCCGGCGGAAATGCTCGGTGCCGGCCACGATCTTGTCGAGCACCGCATCGAGCGCCCAGAAGCGCTCGCGCACGTCGTAGTCGATCGCGCGGCAACGGATCGATGCGAAGGTGCCGATCCGCTGGTGATAGAGCTTCGCGAGCGCCGGGTACCCGAGCGCCTCCGACACCGCCGAAACGACCAGGAACGTCGAGAGTTCCTCGGCCAGCGCCGGATTCGTATGTGCGTGCGTGCGCAACCACCGGTAAAGATCCGGATGGAAGTTCGTGAACACGCCGTTGAAGCCGGCGGAACCCGCCTTCATCGCATCCCACGCAATCGCGGCGTTCGCGTTCAGGATCTTCAGCGGCGAGCCGTCGGCCAGCGCGACCCGCCGCTTCACCGTTTCCAGGTCGCAGCTCACGTCCTTGAGCATCACGAACCGGCCCGTGTCGATGCACGCACGCAGTTCGTCGTCTGACAGGAGCCGCCGGTACGGCGCCGGGCACTCGTACAGCCCGAGCGGCAGATCCGACGGCAGGCGCGCGAGCAGCCGGTGCAGATGGTCGAGCAACGCCGCACTGCCCCGCCGCTGCGGATCGAGGCGATTGGTCACGAGCACGACGGCCTGCGCGCCGGATTCGGCCGCCGCGCACAGCTCCGCGACCTGCGCATCGAGATCGTCGCTGACGTGCCCGGACGCAACGACGGGCACGCGTCCGGCCACCCGCCCGACCACGAAACGCGCGAGCGCCGCGCGCTCGGCCAGGCTCAGGAACTGCATCTCGCTCGATTGCGCGACCGCGAACAGCGCATCCGCGCCGTGCGCCAGATACCATTCGACGAGGCGTTCGAGCCCTGCGTAGTCGATCGCGCCGGCGTCGTCGAACGGCGTCAGCATGACCGGGACGATCCCCTCGATGGTCACGTCCGATTGCTGCGGGTGTTGCATCTGTTTCTCCTTCCTTCAGTGAATGCGGGGGGCGGGCCAGGCGCTCAGGCCGGCAATGGCCCGGGCGCGCCGTTCGCGGCCTGCTCGGGAATCGGCTTGCGCACCAGCAGCAGGTAGGCCATCGCGCCCGCGAACGCGATCGCCGCGGCCGTCAGCAGCGCCGGCACGAACGACCACGTCTGCGCAATGAGGCCCGTCAGGATCGGCGCGAGCGCGCCGCCGATGAAGCCGCCGAAATTCTGGATCGCGCCGAGCGACGCGACACGGCTCGGCGGCGCGGCCGCCGTCGCGAGCGCCCACGAGCAGGCCGATGCCGCGTTGGCAAGAAAGATCACGACCGAAATGCATGCGAGCGCAACCGTGTTGCTCTGCACGAGCGCGGCCGGGATCGTGAACGCAACCATGCCGAGCATCGCGACCACCACCGCATTGCGCCGGCTCACGACCGGCGAACGGCTGCGGCGCGTGACCAGATCCGACAGCCAGCCCGCCACCAGCGAGCCGACGAACCCGCACAGGAACGGCACCGACGCGGCAAAGCCGGTGCGGATCAGGCTCATGTGCCGCTCCATCGTCAGGTAGCCCGGCAGCCAGGTCAGGTACACCCAGTTCAGGTACACCGAGCCGAAATAGCCGATCAGCATCCCCCAGGTCGACCCGTGCGAGAACAGGCTGCGCCATTCGCCGAAGGTCAGCTTCGGCGCCGCGACCGCGGCGGGTGCGTCGGCGTCGAGATAGCTGCGCTCGGCCGCGGTCAGTTGCGCGCGCACCGGGTCGCGATACAGCGCAAACCAGACGAGCGCGACGACGAGCCCGGCCGCGCCGGTGACGATGAACGCCCAGCGCCAGTCGAACGACGCGACGAGGATCGACAGCAGCAACGGCGCGAGCGCGGTGCCGAGCGGCGATGCGGCATTGAAGATGCCGGTCGGCGTGCCGCGTGCGCGCAGCGGAAACCAGTTGCTCACCACGCGCGCGGCCGACGGGAACTGCGGCGCCTCGCCGATGCCGAGCACGATGCGCGCGACGATGAACCAGCCGAACGTCGACACGATGCCGCCCGCCGCCTGCGCGAACGACCACACGATCAGCCCGGCCCCGAGCAGCCGGCGCGGGCCGACCCGGTCGACCAGCCCGCCGACCGGGAACTGGCACAGCGCATAGCTCCACGAAAACGCCGACAGCAGCAGCCCCGTCTGCGCGAGCGACAGGCCGAGATCGCCCCGGATCGCCGCGCTTGCCACGGCCAGCGTGCCGCGATCGAGATAGTTGACGATGCCGCTCGCCATCAGCAGCGCGAGCGCGATGCGTTGCCCGCGCCGGATGCGCGGCGGTGCGTGCGGAACGGTTGCGTTGTCGTTCATTGCGTATGTCTCCATGTCACTGGTGTCGGCCGGTTCCGGCCAGTCCGTCTCGTGCGGAATTCAGGCATTCAGGCATTCAGGCGCGCCACGTCCTCGCGCGTCGGGATCGAGGTCTGCGCGCCGTGGCGCGTCACGCTGATCGCGGCCGCGCGCTGGCCGAAGCCGATCGCGTCGTCCATCGACGCGCCGCCCGCGCGCGCCGCCGCGAACCCGCCGACGAACGTGTCGCCGGCCGCGGTCGTATCGACGGCAACCACCGCCATCGCATGCAGCCGGCCGTTGCCCGCGCTGCCGCGCCAGCAGACGCCGCGCGCGCCAAGCGTGACCAGCACGTTGCCGACGCCCCGCGCGCGCAGCGCATCGGCGGCGCGCACGGCCGACGCGTCGTCGCCGACGGCGACGCCGGTCAGCGATTCGGCTTCGGTTTCGTTGACGACGAGGTAGTCGACCCGCGCCAGCAACGCATCGTGCAGCGGCTGCGCGGGCGCGGGATTCAGCAGCACCGGCGTGCGGTGCGCGCACGCACGGGCGACGGCGTGCGCCACGGCGGCGACCGGCACCTCGAGCTGGCATACGAGCAGCGCGGCGCCGGCGATCGCTTCGCGGGCCGCATCGATCCGGCCGGTATCGACGCACGCGTTCGCGCCGGGCACGACGACGATGCTGTTCGCCCCGCCGCCGTCGACCGTGATCGCGGCGACCCCGGTCGCCGTGCCGGCGACGCGATGCAGGTGCGTCACGTCGATGCGCTCGGCCGCCAGCGCGTCGTGCAGGCGCGCGCCGAACGCGTCGTCGCCGACGCAGCCGATCATCGCGACCGACGCACCCAGGCGCGCGGCCGCGACCGCCTGGTTCGCCCCCTTGCCGCCGTGAACGGTCTGGAAATCCGTGCCGAGCAACGTCTCGCCCGGCACCGGCAGGCGCGGCGCGCGTGTGACGAGGTCGATGTTCACGCTGCCGACGACAGCGATTCGCGGTGGATGAAAGTGCGTCATGAACGAATGTAACCGCTTACATCAACGACGAACAAAATAGCCGAACCGGCCTTCAACGCTGAAAATTTCACGATATGGATAGAATGGATGTCCGGCATCATGTGGAACGACGTCAAGATAGCGCTTACATTCTCACAAGGGCGAACGGGAATGCAAGTGTCGCCACCACGAATCGAGGGTAAACAATGACGCAATTGATCACGCGCGGCGGCGCCGCCGCCCCGCCGGGAGACGGCCGATGAGCACGCCTCCGTCCCGCGGCGGCGCGACCCGGACGCGCCGCGGCAGCGGCCGCTCGGTGCTCGGCGACGTCGCCAGGCTCGCCGGCGTGTCGACCGCGACCGTCTCGCGCGTCTACAACGATCCCGGCAAGGTGTCGGCCGACGTGCAGCAGCGCGTGCGCGACGCGGCGCGCGCACTGAACTGGATTCCGAATGCGGCCGGCCGCGCGCTCGCATCCACCCGCACCCACATCACGGGCGCGATCATCCCGACGCTCGACGACCAGGTGTTCGCGTCGCAGGTCGCGGGCATGCAGGCGGTCATGGCCGGGCACGGCGTCACGCTGTTCCTCGGCTGCTCGAACTACGATCCCGCGCAGGCGCTGGCGCAGGTGCGCGCGATGCTGTCGCGCGGCGTGGAAGCCGTGTCGCTGGTCGGCGAGGCGTATCCGCCGGAACTGTTCGAACTGCTCGCGCTGCATCGCGTGCCGTATGTCGTCACCTACGCGTATCGCGACGACAGCCCGCACTGCTGCGTCGGCTTCGACAACCGCGCGGCGTTCGCGCAGCTCACCACCCATCTGCTGGACCTCGGCCACCGCGATTTCGCGATCGTCATGCAGCCGTCGGCCGACAACGACCGCGTGCAGGCCCGCCTGCGCGGCATCCACGACACGCTTGCCGCGCGCGGGCTCGCGGTGCGCCCCGTGCATCAGCACGAGGGCCCGGCCACCATCGCCTTCGGGCGGGCCAGCCTGCGCGCGATCGCCGGCAGCGACGCGGCGACGCGGCCGACGGCCGTGATCTGCGGCAACGACACGCTCGCGCTCGGCGTGTTGCTCGAGGCGCAGGCGCTCGGCATCGACGTGCCCGCGCAACTGTCGGTCACCGGGTTCGACGACATCGCGCTCGCGCGCGAGATCCAGCCGCCGCTAACGACGATGTGGGTCGACACCGACGCGATCGGGCGCCAGGCCGCGCACGCGCTGCTCGATGCGCTCGAGCACGGCGCCACTGGGGCCGGCCATGCCGTCCTGCCCGAATTGCGGACGCGGGCATCGGCCGCAGCGCCCGCGCGGCCGCTGCCGAAGACACGCGCGGTCGCCAGGAAATGACGGCGCGCGGCGCCCCGCCCGCTCACGGCATCAGGTCGACCGGCAGCGTCTTGTCGAGCGTGTCGTGCCACGCACGGATCGTCTTCGGCACGGTCCGCTTCCACGCGGGCACGTTCGAGTAATAGCGCATCCGTACGTTGCTCTGCGCATCGAACACGAGCAGCCCGATCCACAGCCCGGTGCCGCGGCGCATCACGATCGCCGCATTCGTGGTCGCGATGCCGCGCACCCAGTACGACGTCACGCGTGCGCCGAGCCCGTCGAGATCCTTCTCGTCGGCGCCGTAATTGACCGTATCGACGAGCGCCTGGTAATCGGCGCCCAGCAGCCGGTGCGCGGCCGCATTCTGCTGCGCGTCGGCGAGCACGTCCAGGCTCACGAGATCCGCGGGCGGCTTCGCCTGCGCCTGCGACGCCGTCACGTAGTCGCCCAGGTAGACGACGCCCGCGCCCGCGCCGCAATCGGCGTCGTCGCCCTGCTGCACGACCTGCACGCGGGCGCCCGTGCGGCTGAAATCGAGCCGGCATCGATCGTGCCGGAACGTGCCGTGGTTGCCGTGCAGTTCGATATCGCCGCCCAGCTCGCCGACATTCGCGCCGTTGTTGGCGCTCAGTTCGAAATGAAGATGCGGCGCCGTACCGGTCAACGTCAGCACGCCGCCGAACGACGGATTGCCGCTGTCGCGGTACCACGTCTGCTGCCAGCGGTCGGCGGCCAGCGGCGTGCCGTTCAGGCTCGCGAGCCGTTCGCGGTAGCGGTCGTCCAGGCACAGCGCATCGTCGCCGCAGCGGTCGCGCTGCTTGAGCCACTTCAGCTGCGCGGCCTTCGACGCGGCCGTGTCGCCGCCTTTCGCGAGCGCCTGCCGCCACGCCGCCGCCAGTTCGCCGTCGAGCTTCGACAGCCCGGCATCCGCGCAGATCGCCTTCTCCGCCGGCGAAGCCGCCTTCGCGCAGTCGAAGCCGGCCGCATGCGCGGCGAGCGGCAACAACGTCAGCATCAGCAGCGCGGATGCCGCGACGGATCGCCGTGGCGGGCGGCGCACATCGCATGCAGGCATCGCGGCTTGCCCGCCGGGATTCGATCGGTTCGGAAGAGTCATGTCTGGATCGTCGCTGGGTGGCGCGCCCGTCAACGCAGCCTGCGGCCGCATTCCACGGGGCAACGCCCGGCCCGGCACGGGGCCCGTGCCGGGGCTCGCCGAAGCCTAACCCGAATGCGCGACGCCGATCAATCGATCGGTGGATGCCGGCGCGGCCGTGGCGTCGGTCGCGCGGCATTGCGCGATGCCGTCGCGCAGCGCGGCCTCCGTCGCCGCATCGAGGATCCCGATGAACACCATGACGCCGCCGCCGTCGTGCGCGCCCGGCCCTTCGTCCTCCGGCGACGAGAAGCGGATGCGCCGCGCGGCGACCTGGCACACGCGCGTGGCCGGCGTGCCGTGCGCATCGGCCACGCGCACGATGCCCTTCGCACGCAGGATCGTGCGCGGCAGCGCCTTCAGCCACGCGCGCAACCGCACCTTGTCGAGCACGTCCGGCGCGGCGACGGTCACGCTCGCGAAGGCCGGCATCGCATCGTGCCCGATCGGCCGGTGCGGACGCGCGATGGCCGGCACGCGGCGGCCCTCCGGCACGGCCGCGTCGAACAACAGCGCCAGCGGGATCTCGCCATGCCGCGCCGCGACCACGATATCGGTCGGCGCACCCGCGCGCACCGCGTCGAGCGCCGCATCGCGCCGCGCCGGCGCCAGCAGGTCGAGCTTGGTCACGACGATCGCGCCCGCGCCGTCGAGCTGGCGCTGCGCCATTGCGCCGACGAGCGGATCGGCGAGCGTGTCGCGCCACGCGAGCGCATCGGCGACGACGAGCACCGACGTCAGCCGGAACGCGCCGTTCAGCAATCCGATCTGCGCGATCTTCGCCGGGTCGGCCACGCCGCTCGCTTCGACGAGCAGCAGCTCGGGCCTGATTTCGCGCGTCGCGATGCGCGTCAGTGCATCGACGAGCGCGCCGCCGATCGTGCAGCAGATGCAGCCGTTGTCGAGTTCGATCACGTCGTCGCCGCGCGCGCGCACGAGGCGTGCGTCGATGTTCACCGCGCCGAAATCGTTGACCAGCACCGCGATGCGCCGGCCATGCGGCGCCTGCAGGATCGCGTTGACGACGGTCGTCTTGCCCGCGCCGAGATAGCCGCCGACCACCGCGAGGTCGATCGGCGCGCGCGCGGCCGCGGCGGGCTCGACGATGCCGGCGGTCGCGCTCATCGCGGCGACCGGAACACGCGCCCGCCGAGCACGGTGCCCCACACGGCCAGTTCCTTCAGGCGTGCCGGCGCGCACCGCGACGGATCGTCGTCGAGCACCGCGAAATCCGCGAACTTGCCGACCTCGATGCTGCCGACGAGATGATCCATCCGCAACGTGTACGCCGCGCCCAGCGTGATCGCGTGCAGCGCGTCGTCCACGCCGAGCCGCTCGCCCTCGCCGAGCACGCGCCCGGACGCCGTCTCGCGCTGCACCGCGCACCACGCGGTAAACAGCGGGTTCAGCGGCGTGATCGGCGCATCCGAATGCAGCGCGAACGGAATGCCGAGCCGCCGCGCGGAGCCGGCCGCGTCCATCCGGTTCGCGCGATCGGGGCCGATGGTCTGGCTGTAGTGCGCATCGCCCCAGTAGTACAGGTGATTCGCGAAGAAGTTCACGCACATCCCGAGCGCGCGAATGCGTGCGAGCTGTGCGGCGTCCGCCATCTGGCAATGCTGCAGCGTATGGCGATGATCGGGGCGCGGATGGCGCGCGAGCAGCGTCGTCATCGCGTCGAGCACGACGTCGGTCGCTTCGTCGCCGTTGGTATGCACGTGCAGTTGCAGCCCCGCGCGATGAAACGGCTCGAACACGTCGACGAGCTGCGCGGGCGGAATCAGCCACAGCCCGTTCGGCTGCCCGCCCGCGTAGCCGGGCCAGCGCACGCGCGCGGTAAAACCCTGGATCGAGCCGTCGACGATGAACTTCACGGGCCCGAAATGCAGCTTGTCGGTATTGCGCCCGATCTCCGCGAGCACGCTGTCGGCCGAGCGCGCCGGGTTACGCTGCGGCGCGAACGCCGGCACGATCCGCACCGGGTAATCCGGATCGGCGGTCACTTCGTGCAGCGTCCGGTTGCCGTCGGCCGACAGGTCGTTGACGAGATCGGTAGCCGTCGTCACGCCCGCGAGCTGCGCGACGCGCCCGAAGTTCCGGATCGCATGCGGCTTCTCGCTGGCCGAAATCGCCAGCTTGCCGCCGATCGCCTGATAGACCGGCAACATCGCCGCGAACTCCTGCAGCTCGCCGGTCGGGCGGCCGTCCGCATCGCGCGACACGCCGTCGACGTCGGTGTCCTCGTCGATGCCCGCCCGCGCGAGCATCGCGCCGTTCACGTTCATCAGGTGCACGCTCGCATGCAGGATCGCGATCGGCCGGCGCGCCGACACGCGGTCGAGCTCGCGCACGCTCAGCCGCGCCGTACCGAAGAAGATCGGATCGAAGCCCCATGCGAGCAGCGGCCCGTCGTCGGTCATCGCGCGCTCGGCGCCGGCGAGCCGCTCGAGCACCGCATCGAGCGAGCGCAGGCCCGGCCACAGCGTGCCGTCGGGGCCGCGCCGGTCGTAGTAGCCGACGTACACGGCGTCCCACATCGCGCCTTCCATCAGGTGGCAGTGCCCTTCGACGAGCCCCGGCATCAGCACCTTGTCGCGCAGCGTCGTATCGGTCGTGCAGGCGCCGAACCGCGCGGGCCACGCGGCCGCGTCGGCGGCCTCGCCGACCGCGAGGATGCGGCCGTCGCGCACGGCCACGTGCGTGGCCGACGGCTGCGCGGGATTCATCGTCAGGATGCGGCGCGCCGTGAAAACCGTCACGGGGGCGCCCGGGGAAGCGGATGCTGGCATGGGAAGCTGCTCTCCTTGCGGCGGATCGCCGATGCGTCAGGATACGGCGTATTGCTTCACGGGACGACCGTGCAGCATGGCATGCACGGCCGCGACGACGAGCACGTTGACGACCAGGCACACGAGGCCGAGGTTGACGCCGCCGAAGCCCACATGGAACACGTAGAAGACCATCGCGAGCGCCTGGCCGCAGATCATCCCGGCGCCCACCGCGACGGGCCGCACCCGGCGTCCCGCGAGCAGGATCAGCACGCCCGGCAGGAACTGCGTGACGCCGTAGTACGTGGTGTTGATCAGCGTGAGCATCAGGTTCGGCGTGAGCAGCGTGGTCGCGATCGACAGCAGCAGGTAGCCGACGATCACGTATTTCGCCGCGCGCTTCTGGCGCGACTCGGGCAGGTTCGGCATCAGGTTGCGCGTGACGATGGGTCCGATCGCGAGGCAGATGCCGGCCAGCACGAGCAGCCCCGACAGCGCGGCGCCCGCCGCGACGAGGCCGATCAGCCAGCCGGGCAGCAGATGCATGACGGCGGCGAAGAACGCGTCGTTCGGCGACGCGAGCGTGAGGTGCGCGGTGATCGCGTAGTACGACGCGATCACGAGGAACGGATACATCAGCATGTAGAGCGGCATCGCCACCTGCGTACGCCGGATCGCGTCGGGCCCGCGCGCGGTGAAGAAATTCTGCGCGGCGAACGGCATCAGGTAGAAGCCGAGCGACTGGAACAGCATCGTGCTCATCGAGAAGCGCAGTTGCGCGCCGCTCATCGTGTTGCTGACCTGGCGGCTCGCGGCGTCGAACACCGGGTGCACGCCGCCCGCCTGCCACGCGACGGCCACGCCGGTCACGACGATCGCGAGCACCATCAGGATGTCCTTCAGGATGGCGATATACGCCGACGCGCGCACGCCGGAGATCGCGATATAGGTGAACGCGAGCGCCGCGCACACGAGGATCAGGTACAGCGGCTGGACCTGCCAGCCGAGCCCCTTGAGCGCCGCGACGAGCCCGGTGAACTGCAGTTGCCCCCACGGGATCAGGAACAGGATCGACGCGCACGCCACGGCAAGCTCGAGCCCGCGGCTGCGGTAGTGGCCCTTGAACAGGTCGGGCAGCGTGATCGCGTTGTGCCGCTTGCCGGCCTCCCAGATCTTCGGGCCGACGAAATAGCCGATCGGGTAGGCGAGCAGGATGTAGCCGAGAAACCAGACGCCGTAGGTCGGCCCTTTCGCGTAGATGCCGCCGGGAAAGCCGACCATCGTGCCGATGCTGTAGATCTCGCCCGCGGTCAGGAAGAACACGAGCGCCGTGCCGAACTGGCGCGACGCGACGAAGAAGTCGTGCACGCTCTGCTTGCCGCGGCCGCGGCCGGACCGGACGGCGAGATAGAGCGACAGCGCGATCAGCGCGACGAAGACGATCGTTGACATGCGCACCTCGGCCAAAGGACGGAAAGCGTGGGGTTCGCCGGAAAGCCCGTGCGGCCGGCGCGCCGCGGGACAGCGGATGCGCGCGCTATGCGGCGCCGCCCGCGCGGCGATCGAACAGCATCCAGCATGCGAACAGGCAGCCGGAGGTCAGCACGAACCACGCGAAGATCCACATGAAGACGAACGGCACGCCCAGCACGTAGCGATCCTGCGCGGCGACCCAGGGCAGCACGCCCATCACGCCGAGATACGGAATACCGATGCCGATCAGGTACCTGAGCATGCGTGTCTCCTCGAAAGCCGGTTCGTGCGGAAGGGCGGTACGCGGGGGCGGCGGATATCGCCTGAACGGCATCCGGCGTCGAATCCAGTATTCGAAGACAAAAAGGCGCGGGATAGTGCCAGACGCGGGCAATCGCTTGGGCCAGTGGTCTGCCGCCCGGTCGGTGCGGAAACGATCGAAGAGGCGCGCCTTGACCCGATGGCGCGAGCGCCGTGTGCGCGTGATCGACAGCCCTGCCGGGCGCGGTCGGGAACCACGCGGGCCATTCCGTGACGTCAGGCGCGCCGCGCTGCGTACGCTCCGGCACGTCGTTCGCAATTCGCATTGCGCTCGCGCCGGATTCGCGCCGACAGGCTGGGGAAGCGCTGCGGACTGCGGGCGGCACGCGCCAGGCCCCGATCCCCGAGCGCGCGCAATGCGGCCGTTGCCGTCGTCGAACCGATGGAACGGCAATCTCCGCGCACGATGCGGAGACCCCCCCGCCGATTCACCGCACGACTCGTCATTCTCCACACATCCTGCGGAGAATGACGCCCTGTTCACCGCGCCCCCGCCCGCTACCGCGCCCGACCCGCCCTGCCCTTCGCCGCCGGCGCGGCGTTCCCGAGCCGCTCGGCGAGAAACCCGATGAACGTGCGCAGCGTGACGAACCCTTCCCGATGCTGCGGAAACACCGCATTGAGGGTGATCGGCGACGGCGCATACGCGTCGAGCACCGGCACGAGCGCGCCGCTGTCGAGCGCCGCGCCGACGATGAAGTGCGGCAGCAGCGCGATGCCGAGCCCCGCGATCGCCGCGTCGCGCACGACTTCGCCGTTGTTCGCGACGAGCGGCCCCTGCACGTCGAACGTGCGCGCGGCGCCATCGACGCGGAACTCCCAGCCGACGCGCCGCTCGCGCCCGTACAGCACGCACGTGTGGCCGGCCAGATCGGCCGGCGTCGCCGGCGTGCCGTGCCGCTTCAGGTACGCGGGGCTCGCGCACGCGATCATCTGCCACGCACCCAGCGGGCGCGCGATCAGCGTCGAATCCTCCAGCGAGCCGATCCGCAGCACGAGATCGAAACCCTCGCCGATCAGGTCGACGCGCCGGTCGGTCAGGTCGAGGTTCAGCCGCACGGCCGGATGCGCGACCAGGAATTCGGCGATCAGCGGCGACACATGGGTGATCCCGAACGACAACGGCGCGCTGATCTTCAGCGACCCGTGCAGCTCGGTGCTGCGCACCGACATCGCCTGCTCGGCGTCGGCGATCTCCGCGAGGATCCGCTGGGCCCGCACATAAAACTCCTGCCCCGATTCGGTCACCGCGAGATTGCGCGTATTGCGGTGCAGAAGCCGCACGCCGAGCGACGCCTCCAGCGCCATCGTGCGCCGGCTGACGAACTGCTTGGACAGCATCAGCTGATCGGCCGCCGCCGTGAAGCTGCCCGCGTCGACGGTCGCAACGAAGATCCGCAAGTCGTTGAGTTCCATATTGTCCACTCCATAGCGACAGTCATTATCTCTACGGCGATTTATTTGTCAAATCGATTGACCTAAGATTCATCTCAACGAACGGCCGGGCCCACTTCCGAGGTCCGGCGACTTCAAGGACAGAAATCATGATCGAAATCCGTGCAGCAAACCAACGTGGCCGTGCGGAGCATGGCTGGCTCAGCTCCCGTCATACGTTTTCGTTCGCGAATTACTACGATCCGAAGCAGGTCGGCTTCTCCGACCTGCTCGTGATCAACGACGACCGCGTCGCACCGGCCCGCGGCTTCGGCACGCACCCGCACCGCGACATGGAGATCCTGTCGTACGTGCTCGACGGCGCGCTGGAACACAAGGACTCGATGGGTACCGGTTCGGTGATCGTGCCGGGCGACGTGCAGCTGATGAGCGCGGGCACCGGCGTGCGCCACAGCGAGTTCAACCACTCGCCGGAAATACCGGTCCACTTCCTGCAGATCTGGGTCGGGCCGGCCGAGAAGGGCGCCGAGCCGCGTTATCAGCAGACGAATGTCGCGGCCGGCGACAAGCGCGGCAAGCTCACGCTGGTCGTGTCGCCCAACGGCGACGCCGGTTCGCTGAAGATCCGGCAGGACACGCGGATTTACGCGGGCCTGTTCGACGGCGCTGAGCGCGCCACGCTGGACCTGGCGCCGGACCGCTTTGCCTACGTGCACGTTGCACGCGGCAGCCTGACGGTCAACGGCAAGACGCTCGGCGAGGGCGACGGCGCACGCATCCGCGGCGAACGAACGCTGACGTTCGCCGACGGCGACGACGCCGAAGTGCTGGTGTTCGACCTGCGCCCGGTCGAAGTCACGGCCGAATGGGCATGACGCCCGTTCGGGAAACCGGGCCCCGCTGAAGCGGGGCCCTTTTAATCGGAGATTCGCAACATGGCCAAGGTACTCGTTCTCTACTACTCGTCCTACGGGCACGTCGAAACGATGGCGCAACACATCGCGGAAGGCGCACGGTCGGTGCCCGGCGTCGAGGTCACGCTCAAGCGCGTGCCGGAAACGATTCCCGTCGACCAGGCAAAGGCGATCGGCGTGAAGGTCGACCAGGCTGCGCCGGTCGCCACGGTGGACGAACTCGCCGACTACGATGCGATCATCTTCGGCACGCCGACCCGCTTCGGCAACATGGCCGGCCAGATGCGCACGTTCCTCGACCAGACCGGCGGCCTGTGGATGAAGGGCGCGCTCGTCGGCAAGATCGGCAGCGTGTTCGCGTCGACCGGCACGCAGCACGGCGGCCAGGAAACGACGATCACGTCGTTCCACACGACGCTGCTGCACCACGGGATGGTGATCGTGGGGGTGCCGTACGCCTGCAGCGGGCTCGTCAACATGAACGAAATCACCGGCGGCACGCCGTACGGCGCGACGACGCTCGCGGGCGCGGACGGCAGCCGCCAGCCGAGCGCGAACGAACTCGATATCGCGCGTTACCAGGGCAAGCACGTCGCGACGCTGGCGAGCAAGCTCGCGTCGTAACACGCCGCACTACCCCGCCATGTGACGTCACGTCACGCAAGCGCAAACGCAAACGGCGCCGGTCGATCCGGCGCCGTTTGCGCGTTGTGCGGCTTTCCGGCCGTTACTGGCCCGACGCCGGCGCGGCGGGCGCCGCCTTCGTCGCGGGCGCCTTCTGCGCGGCGTTCTGCGGATAGTTGCTCTGGTCGTTGGTCAGCCGGTAGCCGCTGCCCGTGCCGATCGACTTCAGGTCCGATGCGTGCCGCGCCCGGGCCGCCTTGCGGGCGGCCTTCTTCTGCGCCTTGTCGAGCTGCTTCTGCGTCGGCGCTGACGCCGGGTCCTGCGCGTACGCCGCCGGCGCGGCGGTCAACAGCAGACCGCACGACGCCATGACTGCCACTGCTACCGAAACCACGCGAGACTGCTTCATGGCCGGATCTCCTTGTCGATTGTTGGTTGTGGGTAAGACACCGGCGCGCACGCGACGGCCTGCGACAACGGCGCCGATGCAACGTTAGCCGATCGCCGCGAGATTGTCCGTGTGCGTTGCCGAATTCTCCCGATAACGGCGCCGATACGTGCGCGCCGCCGGCGCCGCCGTTTCGGCACCGCGTCCGCGCCATCCGGGAAACCGATAACGCCCGGGCGCCCCGCCCGGCCGGTGCTCAAACGCGGCGCGACAACGGTAGCACGCCAGCGGAATCGATACGACGAAGGCCGCCGGCACGCCGTTCAACCCCATTCCGCGCCCGTCGAACGCGCCGGCTTCCACGCCGACCCGGCACGCGCACGGTGCCTGCCCTGCCCGGCGCGGCGGCGTTCACGAAGGTAATGGCGATGCCGCACCGGGGCGTAAAGGCGTGGGCGCTCACGCACGGGTAGCAGGTAGCAGGTAGCAGGTAGCAGGTAGCAGGTAGCAGGTAGCAGGTAGCAGGCAGCAGGCAGCAGGCAGCAGGCAGCAGGCAGCAGGTAGCAGGTAGCAGGCAGCAGGCAGCAGGCAGCAAGCAATCCGCATCAAACGCCCACCCCGCCGCCCGCATGCAACAAAGGCGAGCCTCCGCCCGCCTTCCGATGATGCGCGGCCGCGCTGCGCCCGCCCCGGGCCACAACGCGGCCGCGAACCCGCCGCGTTACTTCAGCCGCGTCGCGATTTCATTGCCCATCGCCTTCATCGCGGCCTTCGTCGGCGCATCGCCGGCCAGCACGTTCAGCAGACCGAAATCGTGAATCGTGCCGTCGTAGCGCGTGGTCGTCGCGTCCACGCCGGCCGCGTCGAGCTTGCGGCCGTACGCTTCGCCTTCGTCACGCAGCACGTCGAACTGCGCGACCTGGATCAGCGCGGGCGGCAGGCCCGTCAACTGCGCGGTGCTCGCGCGCAGCGGCGACGCGTAGATCTCGTTGCGTTGCGCGTCGTTCTTCGTGTAGGCGTCCCAGAACCACTTCATCATCGGCCGCGTCAGGAAGTGGCCCTGCTGATACGTGTTGTAAGAACCCGTGTCGAAGTTGTGGTCCGTCACCGGCCACAGCAGCCCCTGGAAGCGGATCGCGGGTCCGCCCTTGTCCTTCGCCATCAGCGCCACGACGGCCGCCATGTTCCCGCCGACACTGTTGCCCACCACCGCGAGGCGGCTGCCGTCGACGCCGATCTCCGCGCCGTGCGCGGCCACCCACTTCGTCGCCGCATAGGCCTGGTTGATCGCGACCGGGTAATGCGCTTCCGGCGACGGCGTGTAGTTCACGAACACCGCGACGGCGCCCGACTGCACGACGAGATCGCGCACCAGGCGCTCGTGCGTCGGGAAATCGCCGAGAATCCAGCCGCCGCCGTGGAAGAACATGAACACCGGCAGCGTGCCCGTCGCGCCCTGCGGGCGCACGATCGTGACCGGCACCGACAGGCCGTCCTGCTCGATCGCGCGATTCGACACGTCGATGCCGGACAGATCCACCTTCGCGCCGTTCTGCGCGTCGACCAGCACCTGGCGCGCCTTCGCGGGGCTCAGCGTTTCGAGGCCCGGGCCCTTCTGGCCGTTCAGCGCGGCGAGGAACCCGCTCGTCGTCGCATCGGGCCGGACGGTGTCGGCGCCGGCGGCGAACGCGGCAGGGGCGGAGGACAGGGCGGCTGCGACGGCGGCAGCGATCAGCAGCGGCTTGACGATCTTCATGATGGTATTCCTTGGCTCAACAGGTGAATGACGATGGATGTTTCGCAGTACGTGACATCAGGCGAGCGTCAGCGTGACGTCGATGTTGCCGCGCGTCGCGTTCGAGTACGGACAGACGACGTGCGCACGGTCGATCAGCGTTTGCGCGGTGTCGCGATCGAGGCCCGGCAGCGAGATCTTCAGTTCGACCTCGATGCCGAAGCCGTTCGGGATCGCGCCGATACCGACGCTGCCTTCGATCGCGGCGTCCGCGGGCATCGCGATCTTGTCGCGGGCCGCGACGAACTTCATCGCGCCGATGAAGCACGCGCTGTAGCCGGCGGCGAACAGTTGCTCGGGGTTCGCGCCCGCACCGCCCGCGCCGCCCAGCTCGCGCGGCGTGGTCAGCTTCAGGTCGAGGTTGCTCTCGGGCACCGTCGCACGGCCGTCGCGGCCGCCGGTGGCTTTTGCATGGGCGCGGTACAGCACTTTTTCGATCGACATGACAGACTCCTTTTCAATCAGTGAGTGAAACAGCCTTCCAACCCGGGGCCGCTTGCCGGTGGCGCTGCCGCCGGCATCGCGCTTGCTTATCTACTCATAGATAGATAAACAGCCCCAAAAAAATGCAGGGGATCGATCCACCTGCTCCAATCGTCTATCTATCTGCAGATAGACAACCAAACCCGAAAAAAGGCGGCGAACCGCCCGACCGCTTGCGCTGCCTGTCAGGGCCGCGTTTTCCAGACGGCCTCGACATCCTCGAGACGCGCCCGCGTATGGAACAGCCGGCTGGCCAGCACGCTGCCCTGGAACGCCGCGTACAACGTGCGCGCGGCCGTCTCGGGCTTGCCGCTGAACTGCAGCGTGCCTTCCTTCGCGCCCTGCGCCAGCAATTCCGCGAGCCAGCTTTCGTTGGCCTTGAAGAACGCCTGCACCGCCTGCCGCACGTTCTCCGGCAGCGATTCGATGTCGGCCGCCAGCATCCCGCACAGGCAGATGCGGTCGCCGTCGCCGAGCGTCCGGCCGAACAGCTTCGTGTACAGGCTCAGCTTCACGTCGGCCGGCAACGCCGGATCGATCGCCCGCATGGCCGCGACGACTTCGTCGCTGTAGACCGCCACCGCTTCCAGCACGAGATCGTCCTTCGACGGGAAGTAGTAGTGGATGCTCGACGTCTTCACGCCCACCAAGTCGGACAGGTCTCGATAGCTGAAGCCGTTGTAACCGCGCAGCATCATCAGCGTGATCGCGTGGTCGAGAATCTGTTCGCGGACGGTCGGTTTCGGTTCCATGGATCGAACTTTATCTACTCATAGATAGACAATCAAGGACTTTCTTCAGAGTGCGACGCATGATCCGCCTCTACGCGCGGAAGCGGCCCGTGTGCCGCCCGTGAGGTCACCACCGCGAATTCCGCTCGCATCCACAACATTCGTCGAGCAGGTTTGCGACAGCCATCCGCCGTCACAACGCAAATCGAGTGATCGCGGATTGACCGGGGCAGACGGCTCCCGGCTCCGGGCGCCCGTCGCCCCGCCGTCGAGGAGTACCTGCCCCAGGCGCCATGACAGACAAGCTGCCGGGTCGGGAAAAACTCCGTGCGACCTGGCCATCGCTTCCTGCCATACCAAAGTAGATCAGCAGGCTACCGTCGACCGGAACCAGTGCCACCCTACGAGGTCGCCATGCCGGCCTGTCACGCGCCCGGCTTAGTCGCAATGACGTTTCCGACACTATCCAGGTAATGAGTGCCTGTATCGGTTTGGCCGTCGATCGGGTGCGATACCGTCGCGCCTTGCGCCGGAACGGCGCCCGGCGCGCTTGCTGCGCCACCGACCGACGCTCCTGGAAGGTTCCCCTGGGGCACGGCGGCGCCTTGTCTTTGCGCCGCCGCCACCGCAGCAGCCGCATCGACGATACCCGCACCAGCCGGACGGGCGCGACAGGACAGCGACGCTCCTGCCGCCCCGGATCGGGCCGTCTGCTTCAGGATGTCCGCGATTCTTGCCGGCGAGAGGGCCGGGTTGACGGTCAGCATCAGCGAGACGACCCCGGCAACCTGGGGGGCCGCATAGCTGGCGCCGCTCCCCGCGTTATACGCGTCGCTTCGGGGAACGCTGGTACCCGTATTCGTGGTCGACCATACGTTGGCGCCGGGCGCGCTCAGCGTGATGTTCGGGCCGAAATTGCTGTCCCACGCACGACGGCCGGTGTTGTCGGTCGACCCGACGGCAATGACCCCTCGACAGTTGGCCGGTCGGTCCCGGGCGGACCGGACACCATCGTTCCCGGCGGCGACGACGATCGTCGAGCCGGCCGCGACGACATCGTCGATCGCATGCTGGAGTGCGTCGCCGCATGGGCCGTTGCCGCCGAGGCTCAAGTTGATCACTTTGGCAGGGTAGGGATTCGCAGGTACGTTCGGAACGGCTATTCCGGCCGCCCACCGAAGTCCGTCGATGAGGTCGCTGGTCGGTCCGCCGCATTTGCCGAGCACTCGAACCGGCAGGATCTTGCCATACCAATTCGCGCCGACGATCCCGATGCCGTTGTTCGCGCTCGCTCCGATCAGGCCCGCCACCCTCGTGCCGTGCCAGGAACTCGTGTGCGGGTCGCACTTGCGGAACGGGCCTGTCGGATCGTTGGACTCGTCTTTCGTGACCCAGTCGCCGGGATCGGTTGCGTCCGGCCCGCGCCCGTGACCGTTGTTGCCGGTGATCGTGCTGGTGAGAAAGTCGTACCCGGGGAGCAGGTTGCCGACGAGATCGGCGTGCGGAACATATCCGGTGTCCAGCACGGCGGTCACGACACTCGGCGCCCCCGTCGTAATGTCCCAGGCGCCGGGTAAATCGATGCCGGCCGCCCCGCTCATGAAATTCCATTGCCTTGCAAACTCCGGGTCCGTCGGTATCGCCCGCACGGTCATAGCGTCGTCTAGCTCCACGCCGGCCACGTCCGGGTCCGCCGCGAACGCCGATGCGAGCGGCGCAAGACGGTCCGCGGAAACGACGTCGTCGACGGCAATGAGCGCTGTCGACGCGAACAGCATTCGTGCCACGCGTGGCGCCGGACTGGCTCTCGTCGCGGCATAGACCTGCTTGCTCACGCTCTTGCCGGTCGTCCTCGACATCACCCGGGCGATCACGGCGTCGAAGCGACGGGCCGGATCGAGTGTGGCCATCGCCCGGGCGCCGGGGCCCATTCCCGTGGTGGGCAGCAGCGTCACGATCAGGCCGGTCGCGCGTCGATCCACATCCGCCGTGGCAGTCGCCGGAGTCGTCCGGTCCTGGGCATCGCAGCGGGTATCGTCGGCAGGCGGTGTCGGTGGATTCGCAGGAGCGACAGGGGTCGGGCTCCCCCCACTATCTGCCGGCTTCGTCGGTACGACAGCCGGCGGCTTGCCGTCTCCTCCGTCGCCTCCCCCACACCCCGCGATCGGGCCGACGGTCGCGACCAGGAAACAGGCGTATGCCACCTGCAAAGAAAACTTCATAGAGACCCCGTGTTGTGTTGGCAGGCCCACGTGCCCCCCGGCCGTAGAGCAAAGCCGGAATGTCGGCTCGAGGTGCCGTTGCACGAAGCGCCCGGCACTTGGGGTGACCACTCTATCGACGACCCGGCCCGATTAATGTCGTCACTTCGTCGACGTTCGTAACGAATTCTTCAATTCCTGCTCGATAAAAGCGACAATCCTCGCTCAAATGTCAACTGATTAGGCATGCTTAATTTTATGATTTTCTTGTCGGAGAATCCCGTTGAATCCCCGGCCCCGGTCATCTACTTGAACCGGCGGGCAGGCACAAGACCGTGCTTGCGCCTCATCCCGGGCCGGCCGTGACGGAAGGATCGTGCTCGATGAAGGGCGCATCGTCGAGGAAGGTTCGCACCGGCAGTTGCTGAAGGGCGGCAGCATCCATGCGGCGCTGTGGGCGCACCCGCGCGGCGGGCGGGTTCCCCCGCGAAACCAGGGAAGCTGCGCAGCAAGCCAGCGGCGCGATCCGCGCCGCCCGGGCCGCCATGGCAAGATGGCGCACGTCGATCGGCGGCGTCACCGACCGCGATCGCATGCCCGGCGGCTGCACGCCGCCGCCCGGTTTCATATCGACCGACACGGATCAAGGAATACGCCATGACCACGCGACCGGATATCGCCACTGCGCTGGATGCGCCCGATTCCGTACTCGACGACGTCGAGCAACGCTTCGTGAGCCGGATCCGCGAGCACGGATGGTTCCGCACCGAAGTGTTCGCGGAAGCGGACAATCCGGGCTTCTCGTTCACGACCGGGTTCTGGGTGAACCACGGCTTTCCGGAGATCATCGTGTTCTCGTTGCCGGCGCGCATCGTCCACGACGTGCTGTGGGACGTCTACCGGATGATCGCGGCGGATACACCGCCGCCGGTCGGTGAAGTCACGGCGGCTGTCTACGGCAACGCGAACGCGCTCCTGATGCCGGTGGCGAAGGCGCACTACGCCGCGCACCTCGGCTGGAGCCGCTGGTTCTACGGCAACGACGAGTTCCCGTGCGTCCAGTTGCTGTGGCCCGACCGCAACGGGGTGTTTCCCGGGCAACCGGGTGCGGACGATGCGTTGAACGCGGCGCAGCCGCGTCTGTACGCGCCCAGGGGCGATCGGCATTGAAGCATGCCGCGCGGTGCCGGGCAGCCTCGGCAACCGGCGACGCTCGCACCGGGCAGCCAGCGTCATGCCGTTGCGCGCGCACCGATCCCCGTGCGGCCTCATAACGATCCGACAATTTATTGGTTCCCTTGACGATACGCGATCCGTATCGTTCACCGATTCGCCAGACTCATCGACCAACAGGGGAACCCGATAATGAAACCAATCCGGTCATTCGCACTGCTCGCGCTGCCGGCCGCGCTCTTCGCCGCCGGCGCACATGCACAAAGCAGCGTCACGCTGTACGGCATCGCCGATGCGGGCATCGCATACGTGCACAACGCGCAGAACGCGAACGGCAGCAACGCGTCGAGCCTCGTCAAGTTCAGCAGCGGCAACCTGTCGGGCAGCCGCTGGGGGCTGCGCGGCACCGAGGATCTCGGCGGCGGCCTGTCCGCGCTGTTCCAGCTCGAAAACGGCTTCAACATCGGCACGGGCGCGCTCGGCCAGGGCGGCCGCGAATTCGGCCGCAAGGCCGTCGTCGGCCTCGCGAGCAGCACGTACGGCACCGTCACGCTCGGCCGCCAGTACGATCCGGTCGTCGACCTCGTGCAGGGCCTTACGCAGGACAACTACTTCGGCGGCGTGTTCGCGACGCCGGGCGACCTCGACAACTACGACAACAGCCTGCGCGTCAGCAACTCGGTGAAATACACGAGCCCGCTGATCTCCGGCTTCCAGTTCGAAGGCCTGTACGGCTTCGGCGGCGTCGCGGGCGCCACCGGCAGCGGCCGCACGTACAGCTTCGGCGCAAGTTACGCGAACGGCCCGCTGTCGCTCGGCGCCGGCTTCTTCTACGCGAACGGCGGCTCCTCGGTCACGAATGGCGTGCGCACCTGGTCGAGCAGCTCGGACACGCTGTTCAACACCGTGATCAACCAGGGCTTCTCGAGCGCGAAGTCGATCCAGATCGTGCGCGTGGCCGGCCAGTACGTCGCCGGGCCGGCCACCTTCGGCCTCGCGTATTCGAACACGCAGTACGGCGCGGACACGCTGTCGGCCTTCACCCAGAACGCGAAGTTCAACAACGGCTCGGCGTTCTTCAACTGGCAGTTCTCGCCGGCGCTGCGCGCGGGCGTGGGCTACAACTACACGTCGCTGACGGGCCCGGCTTCCGCGCACTACAACCAGGTCAACCTCGGCGCGGATTACGCGCTGTCGAAGCGCACCGACCTGTACGCCCTGTTCGGCTACCAGAAGGCGAGCGGCAACACGCTCAACGCGAACGGCGCGCTCGTGAAGGCCGACGCGTCGGTCGGCTCGTACGGCGTGAACTCCGGCACCGACACGCAGGAACTCGCGATCGTCGGCATCCGCCACAAGTTCTGATCGCGTCGTCGCGCGACGACGACAACCGGCAGGCGCGCACCTCGGTGCGCGCCTGTCGCGTTTACACTGTCGGCGTTCCCGTTCCGCACAACACAAGGAGACCCGAATGCTGACCGTATGGGGGCGCCGCAACGCGTTCAACGTCCAGAAGGTGATGTGGCTCGTCGACGAGCTCGCGCTCGCGCATCGGCACGTGCCGGCCGGCGGGTCGTTCGGCGAGCTCGACACGCCGGGTTTTCTCGCGATGAACCCGCACGGGCGCGTGCCCGTGATCGACGACGGCGGCACGGTCGTCTGGGAATCTCACAGCATCCTGCGCTACCTCGCCGCGCGCTACGGCGCGCCCGCCTTCTGGCCCGCCGATCCGGCCGAGCGGTCGCGCGCCGACCGCTGGATGGACTGGTCGCAGACCACGCTGCAGCCGGCGTTCCTCAACGGCGTGTTTCGCGGCTATTACCGGACGCCGCCCGAACAGCGCGACACCGAGCGCGTCGCGCAGAGCATCGCGCAGTGCGCGCAGCATTTCCGGCAGCTCGACGCGGCGCTGGCCGGGCAGGCGTTTCTCGCGGGCGACACGCTCTCGCTCGCCGACATCGCGGCCGGCACGCATCTGTATCGCTATTTCGAACTCGACATCGCCCGGCCGGACCTCCCGCACGTGCAGGCATGGTACGAACGACTGCAGGCGCGGCCCGCGTACCGCACGCATGTGATGATTCCGTTCGACGACCTGCGCGGGCGGCTCGACTAGGCATCGCGCCGGCCATCGAACGACGGGGCGTCATGGCGGCGGCGCAGGTTGCCGAGCGCGACGCCCGCCGGATGTACACCTCTCGTCGCAATGCGGGTCGTGACCGGCCCGCCCCACTACGGGCCATGCCATGCGCACTCAGGATCTTGCGGTCGATTCGGTCTTCCGGCCGGACAACTTGGTTGCCGTGTCTCGCAACGCCGGGCTGGACGCATTGCGCGCCTGCCTGACGTTGCTGGTGGTGTTTCACCACTGCGCGATCACCTACGGTGCGGTCGGCGGCTGGTACTACCACGAGGTCGCCGCGGGCCCGTCGGTGCAATCCGCGCTGCTGACGCTCTTCTGCGCGATCAACCAGGCGTTCTTCATGGGCCTGTTCTTCTTTCTCGCGGGCTACTACACGACGGGCTCCCTCGACCGCAAGGGCCCCGCCCGTTTCCTGGCCGACCGGTTCCTCAGGCTCGGCCTGCCCCTGCTGGCATACGGCTTCCTGATCGGCCCCGCGACGATCGCGCTGGCGCAAGCCGGCGCGGGGCACCCGTTCGCGGCGACGCTGGGCCGCCTGTGGCGCAGCGGCACGTTCGAGAACGGCCCGATGTGGTTCGCCGAGGCGTTGCTGATGTTCAGCGTGGCCGCGGCGCTCTGGCGCACCGCGTTCCCGCGCACCGGGGCGCGCGGTGCGAACCGGCCCGCTCCGCCACGCTTCCCGTCGGACCGGACCCTGGCCGCGGCGGCCCTGCTGACGGGAGGCGCGGCGCTGGCGCTGCGGTCCCGATGGCCGGTCGGCGTCAACGTATCGGGGCTCCAGCTCGGGTACTTCGCCAGCTACGTCGTGTTGTACGCCGCCGGCTGCCGGACGGCGGGCGGACGCTGGATCGAGCGCCTTCCGGCGCGGCAGGTCGCCCTGTGGTGGCGCATCGCGTGGCTGGCGCTGCCGGTCCTGCCGCTCGCCTACCTGCTCGCGAAGCACGTGCCCGCGCTGCGCGGCCGTCCGCAGGCGGTGATCTATGCGTTCTGGGAGCCGCTGGTTGCGTGGGGCGCGATACTGTTTCTCGTCAGCCGTTTCCAGCGCCGCTTCGAACGGCTGAAGGGCGTGTGGCAACCGCTGTCGCGACGCGCCTACACCGTCTACGTCATCCATCCGCCCGTGCTGGTCGCCGTCGCCCTCGCGTGGAGAACCGTGCCGGCCGCCCCGTTCCTGAAGTTCGCCGTGACCGGCTGCATCGCGTGCGTCGCGTGCCATCTGATTGCCGGCCTGCTGCTTCGCGTGCCGAGGCTAGCGTCGATCCTGTAGCGCCGTTGCGCCCCGCCGCGCGGCGATACGCCAGACCGCCGCGGCCGTGATGCCGAATACCAGGTGAGCCGCCAGCGTGATCGCGCCACGCACCGGAATGAACCACGGAAAAATCGCGGTGAACCCGTACAGGTTGACGCCGTACAGCACGAGGCCGAACACGCCGCCCGCGAGTAGCGCGGCCGCTAGCGACAGGCGGCGGATCATCGTCGCCAGCACGGCTGCATAGGCGAGCGACAAGCCGAGATGCACGAGGGTCGCCGCGCCCAGGATCGACGCATCGAGGCCGGCGGCCGGGACGAGCACGTGACGCCCCATCACGATGACGGCCGTGAGGCGCGTGTCGCGCCACAGGTTCCCGATCGCGTCGTCGCCCACGGCCGACCAGAGCAGCAGTTCGGCGACGGTCGATCCGGTCGCGGCGCCGAAGGCAGCCCAGAGAACCGGAATCGGACCGGCCCGCTTCAACGGATCCTCCCATCGGGACCGGCACCCGCATCGAAACGGCAGGCACCCCGTTCGCCCGGAACGCGCGGCGTACGCGCGCGATACCGGATCGGGCGATCGCGCAAACTTACGCGCCGCCTTCGCAATCCGTCCAGTACGCGAAAGGATCGCGATGTTTCGGATAGTTCTCGTCCAGCCATTTCAGCAACGTCGCGCGGGCGTTGTCCATGTCGGCCTTCAGCGACGAGGTGGTCAGTTCGTGCACTTCGATGGATTTTTCGCGATCGACCACGAAGCAGTTCCAGTCGGGGCCGTCCAGATCCGGATCGTCGGACGCCTTCGACGACTTGCCCCAGCCGAACCCCTTGCGGGCGTCGATGTAGTAGCGCGGATGCACTTTCAGATACGACATCTCGCCGCCCTGCAGGCTGCTCTCCGCACGCAGCACGTCGTGCGTGTCGACGATCTGCGTGACTTCCGGCAGCCGGCGCGATCGCCATCCGGCCGGCAGCGTGGCGATTGCCTTGACGCTGTCGTACATGCCCCACTCCAGCCCCCAGGCTTCTGCCATGCGCTTCATGAAGGCGTCCGCGTTCGGATAGCCGCGCAGCTGGATCCGGGTCGACAGCGTGACGTCAACCCCGCGGCGCCCGCCCGGGCCGGCGGACGCCACGTTGCCATCCGTTTCGAACGGATTGCCCGGCCGCGACGCGCGCGTCGCTTCCGCGGGCGCCATGCCCGAAAACAGCTGGTCGAGCGCCGCACGCGCCTTCGACGACTTGTCCGGCCTGTTCATCGCTGACCTCCCGTGCATCCGCACGGCTGCAAACATGTTCGATTCTCGTTCATTTCTCTCCACCTCATCGTTTTTCGCGGTCGCATTGTCGTCGATCCGGCGGCCCAAGCCTAGCGCCGCGCATTGCGCGCCGTTTCCCGCGCCCCGGCCGGGGCGCCTAGCCGCCGTTCCCCAACGCCGCCCGCATCCTGTCCATCAACGCCAGCACCTCCGGCCGGTTTTCTCCCTTCGCATGCACGAAGTAATACCGGAGCACCGAATCGACCTCGTGCCGGCTCACGCGCACGAGCCCGCTGCGCGCGAGATAGGCGTCGGCGAGCGGCACGCGCGCCAGCGCGACGCCGAGCCCCGCCTCGGCCGCGGCCAGCACGAGGTTGTAGTCCTCGAAACGGCGGTCCTGCGCGCGCGGCTTGAACGGCACCCCCAGTGCATCGAACCACGTGCGCCAGCCGGTCACGTCGGAGTCGTGCAGCAACGGCATGTCGAGCAGCGCGGCATCGCCGCGACGGCGGCGCTCCCCTGCCAGTTGCGCGGCGAGCCGCGGATGCGCGACAGGATATAGCCGCTCGGGCATGAACGCGCGCGTCTCGAGCCTACGCCAGTTGCCGCGCCCGTACCGGATCGACAGATCCGCTTCGCCGCCGGCGATATCCACGTTGCGAAGCTCGATGCCGAGCTCGATCCGCAACGCGGGCGCCGCGTGCTCGAGCGCATGCTGCCGCTCGAACAGCCACAGCTGCGCGAACGCGGGCACCACGCTCAACCGGACCAGTCGCGGCGTGCGCGGCGAGCGCCACTGATCGGCCGCGCTGTCGATGATCGCGAATGCCTGCTCGATCCGGCCGACGAAACGCTGCCCGTCCGGTGTCAGGCGCACGCCGCGCGCATGCCGCTCGAACAGCATCAGGCCAAGCCAGTTCTCGACGGCGGCCACCCGGCGGCTGATCGCGCCGTGCGTGACGCCGGAGACTTCGGCGGCCGCCAGGAACGATCCCTCGCGCGCGACCGTGCACACCGTCTCCAGGCTCGCGAGCGGCGGCCGCGAGCCCGGCGCCGACGCCGGCACCGCGGCGGACACCGCCTCCGATCCCTGCTTCGCGCGGGCCGACGCACCGGCCGGCCGCCGGCTCGAGCTGTGAATCATGGTCATATCCGTGTGCTGATCTGTGCGCTAGCTTAACATCTCGCCGCGCCGCATCATGGCCGCATGAACACGCTCTCCAACCCTTCGCCGCGCACTGCGCGGCAGCCGCTGGCAGCGGCCGGCGCGGTCGCCTTCACGATCGTCTCGTGGGCGTCCGCCTTCCCGTTCATCCGGATCGGCCTGCACGGCCTGACCCCGCTCCAGCTCGCGGCGGCGCGCTTCGCCACCGCGGCCGTGCTGATCGCCGTCTGGCTGGCGGTGCGGCGGCCGAGCCTGCCGACGCGGCGCGACACGCGGCGCTTCCTGCTGTGCGGCTTTCTCGGCATCGCGCTCTACAACGCGCTGCTCAATACCGGCGAGCAGACCGTGTCGCCCGGCGCGGCCAGCTTCATCGTGAACACGCTGCCGATCTTCACGGCGCTGCTGGCATCCGTGTTTCTGGGCGAGCGCTTCAATCGCTGGGGCTGGCTCGGCTCGCTGGTCAGCCTCGCCGGCATCGCGGTGATCGCGAGCGGGCAGCCGGGCGGCCTGGTGCTCGGCGCGGGCAGCACGCTGATTCTCGGCGCGGCCCTGTGCTCGGCCAGCTACTTCGTGCTGCAGCGGCGGCTGATTCCGGTGTACGGCGCGCTGGCCTGCACCGCGTACACGCTGCTGGCCGGCGCGCTGCTGCTCACGCCGTGGCTGCCCGGCGCGCTCGTCGCGCTCGGCGGCGGATCGCGCGACACGCTGCTGGCGGTCCTGATGCTCGGCATCTTTCCGGCCGCGCTGGGCTACGCGACGTGGACCTTCGCGCTCGGCTACTTCGGCGCGGCGCGCGCCGCCAATTTCCTCTATCTGACGCCGGCGGTCGCGACGCTCCTGTCGATGGCGCTGACGGGCGAGCGGCCCGGCATCGAGACGGTATGCGGCGGCCTGCTGGCGATCGCCGGCGTGATCTTCGTGGCGTTGCGCGGACGCTCCTAGGATCGCGGCGACAGCGGCCGGCCCCATCGCTGCCCGATACCTTGCCGGCGAGCGGTCGAAGTGTACCCCGGCTTCCGCAAGACCGGATGCATCGCGCAGGCAGTTGCTTCGCGCCCGTTCGCAGGCGCGGCCGGATTTGACCGTTAGTTGCATAAAACCAGGAGATCGATCTCGATGAAACGCGGCTGCGCCATCGGCGGCACGATCGTGGGGTCCGAACTGTGCAGACAAATCGACCGAACAGTTCCGGATTGACCGCGCGTCAGTGTCCATGGCTTCGCCGCGTCGACCGGCCGAATAATGGATGCGTCCGTAAGGCCGCCGACAGCGAATCGCAGCCTGCAGTCCGCTGCGGCGCACGATTTCCGGCCTCCGCCGCGTACTGCATCGGGGCGCCGGGCGCGCCGTGGCCGCCTCGCGACGCGATTCGCTGCAGCGCGCCAATCCGGCTTCATATATATTCATACGAATTGCACGGCGCCGGGCGCCCGTCCACCGGCTCGACCGGGCGGCGCGGCGAGCGGCGGAACGCCGTGCAAGTGAAGCCCGTGATGGGTATGGAGACGCGTCCGATCGCCCCGACCTCGCCGTCGGCCGGTCGAGACGTCAAGAGAAAGATCATTCAATTCGGAGATGGCAGATGGAACGAAGCACTGTCGGCATGCGCTGCAAACCCCTGATCACCGTCGCGCTGGCTGCAGCCGCATTCGCGGCCGCATCGACCGCGATGGCCGACCAGGTCGTCAAGATCGGCAGCGTCGAACCGACGACGGGCGGCATCTCGCACCTCGGCAAGGACAACGAGAACGGTGCGCGCCTCGCGGTCGAGGAAATCAATGCGAAGGGGCTCACGATCGGCGGCAAGAAGGTCACGCTGCAGCTCGACGCGCAGGATGACGCGGCCGACCCGCGCCAGGCCACGCAGGTCGCGCAGAAGCTCGTCGACGACAAGGTCGTCGCCGTCATCGGCCACCTGAACTCGGGCACGTCGATCCCGGCGTCGAAGATCTACAGCGACGCGGGCATCGTGCAGATCTCGCCGTCGGCCACGAACCCGACCTACACGCAGCAAGGCTTCAAGACCACGTACCGCGTGGTGGCCACCGACGCGCAGCAAGGCCCGGCACTCGCGAGCTACGCACAGGCGAAGGGCGTGAAGAGCGTGGCGGTGGTCGACGATTCGACCGCCTACGGCCAGGGCCTCGCGAACGAGTTCGAGAAGAAGGCCAAGGCGCTCGGCCTGAAGGTGGTGTCGCACGACGCGACCAACGACAAGGCGGTCGACTTCCGCGCGATTCTCACGAAGATCAAGGGCGAGAACCCGGACGCGATCATGTACGGCGGCATGGACGCCACCGGCGGCCCGCTCGCGAAGCAGGCGAAGCAGCTCGGCCTGCGCGCGAAGATCCTGTCGGGCGACGGCGTGTGCACCGACTCGCTGGCCGAGCTGGCCGGCCCGGCGGCCGACAACGTGCTGTGCTCGCAAGCCGGCGCGGCGCTCGAGAAGATGCCGGGCGGCGCGGCGTTCGTCGCGAAGTACGAGAAGCGCTTCAACCAGGGCATCAAGTTCGACGCACCGTTCGCGTACGACGCGGTCTACATCGCGGTCGACGCGATGAAGCGCGCGAACTCGACGGATCCGGCCAGGATCCTCGCCGCGATGCCGGCGACGAAGTACGACGGCGTGATCGGCACGACGACCTTCGATTCGAAGGGCGACCTGACGCACGGGATCATCTCGATCTACGGCTACAAGAGCGGCAAGAAGACCTTCCTCGACCAGGTCAAGATGTAATCCGCCGCGGCGCCGGCACGACGGGAACGCCACCCGTCGGCGCCGGCGCCGCGCCGGCCGATTTCTGATTCACGGAGACGAAGCATCATGTGTGCAATGGCGTATGCGGAATTTCAACAGGAGTTGAAGAAGGCACAGTTGACGGCGCGCGAGTTCGCCCGCCTGATCCGGATGAATGAAAGTTCCATCACCAACTATTCGAGCAAGGGCACCGTCCCGTCCCACCTCGCGGTCATCGCGAAACTGATCGGCACGCTGGCCGCGCACGAGATCGACTTCCGGCGCGTGATCCGGCAGATGCGGATCGAACCGAAACGGCCGCGCGGCGTCGGCGTGTTTCCCGCGGCGGACAAGCCGCGCACCCGCAAGACGGTAAAAGCCGACGCCTGAGCCCGGCCATGCGTCGGCCGCGTCGGGACGCCCGCCGCGCGACGCCGGAATGGCTGTCGTCTCGCGGGCCGCGCGCTACGCGCCGCCCGATCGTCACCCCGCCGCGCGAACGTGGTCGAGCAGCGCCTGCAACGGATGGCGCACCCGCGTCGACGACAGGCGCTTCACCTGGCTGCGGCACGAATACCCGGTCGCCAGCGCCTCGCCTTCCGCGTCCGGCCCGTCGACGTGCGCCGCCCACGACTGCGCATAGATCGTCTTCGACGTCGCGAGATTGCGCGCCTCGTGCCCGTAGGTGCCCGACATCCCGCAGCACCCGGTCGCCTGAACCTGCAAACGCAGCCCGCGTCGCGCGAACACCTGCACCCATTGCTTGCCGCTGTCCGGCGCATTGGTCTTCTCGGTACAGTGCGGCAGCAGCCGGTACGAACCGGCCGCACGCGGCACGCCGCCGCCCGCCCCGGCCTCCGGCAGCGCCTCCAGCAGCCATTCCTGCGGCAGCGCGACCTTCGGCGCCTCGGAAAGCCCCGTCACCTTCAGGTATTCCTGCCGGTACGTGAGCGTCATCGCCGGATCGAGCCCGACCAGCGCAACGCCCGAGCGCGCCAGCGCGGCCAGCTGGGCGGCATTGCGGATCGCCGCCCGTTCGAACGCCCGCAGGAAGCCCTGCACGTGCAGCGCCTTGCCGTTCGGCGCGAGCGGCGCGAGCCACACCTGGAAACCCGTGCGCGCGGCCAGCTCGATCAGCGTCGCCAGCTGCTCGGTGTCGAAATAGCGCGTGAACGTGTCCTGCACGATGACGACGCTGCGCGCGCGCTGCGCATCGTCCAGCGCGGCAAGCGCGTGCGGATCGGCCGGCTTCACGCCCCACCGGTGGATCACCGCCGCGAGATCGAAGCGGCTCAGGAGCGGGCTGTCGACCATGCCGACGTGCCGCTCCAGCAGCGTGCGCACCCATCCCGCACGCATCAGCCCGTTGTACAGCGCGGGCACCCGCGCCATCCACGGCATCGTGAATTCGAGCGAGCCGATCAGGTAGTCGCGCAGCGGCCGCAGGTAACGCTGGTGATACAGCTCGAGAAACCGCGAGCGGAACTCCGGGACGTTCACCTTCACCGGGCACTGCCCCGCGCACGACTTGCATGCGAGGCAGCCGGCCATCGCGTCGTACACCTCGTGCGAGAAGTCGGCTGCGCCGCCGCGCGCCGCGCGGCTGTTGCGCCAGCGCCGGGCAAGGCCGCTCAGGAACGGCTGGCGCGCGCGCGCCGCCGCGACGACGTCGACGCCGGCCTGCCCCTGCAGGCGCAACCATTCGCGCATCAGCGACGCACGCCCCTTCGGCGAGTGCACGCGCTCGCGGGTCGCCTTCCACGACGGACACATCGCGTCGTCCGGATCGAAGTTGTAGCACGCGCCGTTGCCGTTGCAGTGCATCGCGGTGCCGTAGCTTTGCCACACGCGCTCGTCGATCTGCCGGTCGTGATCGCCGCGCGTCGGCACCTCGTCGATCTTCAGCAGCCGCATCGCGGGGTCGGGCGGCGTCGCGATCTTGCCCGGGTTGAACTGGTTGTGCGGATCGAACGCGGCCTTCAGCTGCTGCAGCGACGGATACAGCTCGCCGAAGAACGCCGGCGCGTATTCGGAGCGCACGCCCTTGCCGTGCTCGCCCCACAGCAAACCACCGTGCCGCTGCGTGAGCGCCGCCACCGCGTCCGACACGGGCCGCACCAGCGCCGCCTGCTTCGGGTCCTTCATGTCGAGCGCCGGGCGCACGTGCAGCACGCCGGCATCGACGTGCCCGAACATCCCGTACTGCAGCCCGTGGCCGTCGAGCAGCGCGCGGAATTCCGCGATGTACGCGGCGAGATTCTCGGGCGGCACCGCGGTGTCCTCGACGAACGGCTGCGGGCGCGCCTCGCCCTGCACGTTGCCGAGCAGGCCGACCGCGCGCTTGCGCATCGCATAGACGCGCTTCACCGCATCGTCGCCGGCCGCGAGCGTATGACCGAGGCGCTCCACGCTCGTATCGGCGCGCAGATGCGCGACGAACGCGCCGACGCGCGCATCGACTTCGTGTTCGTCGTCGCCGCTGAATTCGATCAGGTTGATGCCGAGCGTCGACCGCCGGTCGTCCTGCGGAAAATACTCGGCCACGCCGCTCCACACGAAATCCTTCATCGCGAGCATCAGCACCTTCGAATCGACCGTCTCGATCGACAGCGGCCGGTGTTCGAGCAGCGCGCGCGCGTCGCGCAGCGCGTCCATGAACCCCGCGTAGCGCACGTTCACCAGCACCGAGTACTTCGGGATCGGCAGCACGTTGAGCTTTGCCTCGACGACGAAGCCGAGCGAGCCTTCCGCGCCGCACAGCACGCTGTTCAGGTTGAAGCGGCCGTCGGCTTCGCGCAGGTGCGCGAGGTCGTAGCCGGTCAGGCAGCGGTTGAGCTTCGGAAACTTCGCGTCGATCAGCGCCGCCTTGTCGTCGCTGATGCGCCGCGCGGTGCGATACACCTTGCCGACGCGATCCTGCCGCGCGCAGCGGCGCGCCAGTTCCTCGTCGTCGAGCGCATCGCTGTGCAGATGCTCGCCGCCCATCAGCACGAAATCGAGTTCGAGCACATGATCGCGCGTCTTGCCGTACGTGCAGCTGCCCTGCCCGCTCGCGTCGGTGTTGATCATCCCGCCGACGGTCGCGCGGTTCGACGTCGACAGTTCCGGCGCGAAGAACAGCCCGTGCGGCTTCAGCGCCGCGTTGAGCTGATCCTTGACGACGCCCGCCTGCACGCGCACCCAGCGGCCTTCGACGTCGATTTCGAGGATCCGGTTCATGTTGCGCGACAGGTCGACGATCACGCCGTCGGTCAGCGACTGCCCGTTGGTGCCCGTGCCGCCGCCGCGCGGCGCCACCGCGACGTCGCGATGCGCGGGCTCGGCGAGCAGCCGCGCCAGCAGCCGGACGTCGTCCGCATGCGCGGGGCAGAGCACCGCTTGCGGCAGGCGCTGGTAGATCGAATTGTCGGTGGCCTGCACCGTCCGGTTCGCATGGTCCGTCCGAATTTCCCCGGCGAATCCGGCGGCCCGCAGCGCGGCGAGAAACTCACGGTAAGCATTCGCGGGCGGGCTGGCGGGGCGGGGCAACGGGGCGATCGACATGGGAGGGACGCGCATTAGGGGTGGAGCCGGCGGATTCGCGCGTACCGAAACATGAGTTTTGAGCAAGTTTCCACGCGACCGGGAATTCCAGTATCTTTGGAATCTCCGCGAGGAACAAACGAATTCTCACCCGGCGAATATTGCATAAAACTCATGAATTACCGTCGTCTCACCCCGTCGATGTCGCTGCTGCTCGTGTTCGAGGCGGCGGCGCGGCACGAAAGCTATACGCGCGCCGCCGAGGAGCTGTCGCTGAGCCAGAGCGCGATCAGCCGGCAGGTCCAGACGCTCGAGGATCAGCTCGGCGTGCCGCTGTTCCGGCGCGAGGGCCGCTCCGTGAAGCTGACGGAAGTCGGGCGCCGCTACTTCGCGGAGTTGAGCGGCGCGCTCGGGCGCATCCGCGGCGCGACGCTGCAGGCGATGTCGCACCAGGCCGGCGCCGGCACGCTGCGGCTCGCGACGCTGCCCACCTTCGGCTCGAAATGGCTGCTGCCGCACCTGCACGGGTTCTACGCCGCGCATCCGGGCGTGACCGTGCACCTGCATTCGCGCATCGGCGGCATCGATTTCCTCAACGACGAGCTCGACGCGGCCATCACCGTCGGCGCGGACGACTGGCCGGGCCTCCACGCGCATCGGCTGTACAACGAATTCCTGATCGCGATCGCGCCGCCCGACGCCGGCAGCCGCCGCAAGGCCGACGCCCACACGCCCGCGTGGGCCGCGAAGCAGACGCTGCTCGGCGTGACGAGCAACCAGCAGGCGTGGGCGGAATGGTTCACGCACTACCGGCTCGACCATCGCCAGATGCGCATCGGCCCGAGTTTCGAGCTGACGTCACACCTGATCCAGGCCGTACGCGCCGGGATCGGGATCGGGCTGGTGCCGAAGGTGCTGGTGGAGGACGAACTGAGCCGCCGCGAGCTGGTATCGATCGGCGACGCGATCGTCAGCCGGCGCAGCTATTACCTCGTCTACCCGCCGGAGAACGAAACGCTGCCGTCGCTCGTCGCGTTCCGCGAATGGCTGCTGGAATCCTGCTGATACGCCGCCGCCGGGCCGGTCAGGTCCGCCATTCGCCCAGGATCTGCTCGGCGAGGTAGTCGCACGGCGGGCGCGCGGACTGCGCGCTGCGCGCAAGCACGACTTCGAGTTCGCCCAGCGGCGGCAGCCCGTGGCTTTCAGACAACTGCACGAGATGATCGGGAATGCAGCAGCGCGCCAGCGGCGCGACCGCCAGCCCGGCCTCCACCATGCTGAGCAGCCCGAGGTGGCTCGGGCTTTCGTACGACATGCGGAACGGGATGTTGTGCCGGTTCAGCGCCTTGACCGCGTGATCGCGCGCCATGCTGCCGCCGTGCGTGAAAAAGGCTACCGGCAGCGGCCGCTCCTCCCACACGTTGCGTTTCGGCGAGCCGACCCAGACGAGCGGCTCGAGCCGGATCAGCTCGCCGGTCACGCCCTTGATCCGCGTGAGGCACGCGAGGTCGACCGTGTTGTCCTTCAGCATCGGCACGAGCGCGCTGCTCGGCTGGCCGATCACGCGCACTTCCACGCGCGGATGCATCGCGGCGAATTTGCCGAGCACCTGCGGCAGCAGCGAGGAAATGTAGTCGTCGGGCACGCCGATCGTCACGCGCCCGCGGATCTCCGGGCGCACCACCGACGCCCACGCCTCGTCGCGCATCGCCAGCATCCGGCGGCCGTATTCGGCGAGCGTCCGGCCGTCGTCGGTCGCCGTCACGTTGCGCGTGTCGCGGATGAACAGCGGCTTGCCGAGCGCCTCCTCCAGCGCCCGGATCTGCATGCTCACCGCCGACGGCGAGCGATGCACGGCCTGCGCGCCCTGCGCGAACGATCCGGATTCCGCGACGGCCACCACCATCGCGAGCACATCGAGGTCGAGTTTTTTCATTCTATTCAGAAAAACTGATCAATCTATTCAGTTTATCCCGTTTTACTGTTCGACTCCACGGCCGGACAATCCATTCCGTCAGCCCTTACTCGTTGCAGGAATCGGAACCATGCATACGTCCGGATCGATCTACGGATTTCTCGTCATTGGCGGCATGCTCGCGGTCACGCCCGGCCCGAACATGGTCTACGTGATGTCGCGCTCGATCGCGCAAGGGCGCACGGCGGGGCTCATTTCGCTCGGCGGCGTGATGATCGGATACCTGTTCTACATGTTCGGCGCGGCGTTCGGCATCACGACGCTGTTCATGAGCGTGCCGCATGCGGGCAGCGTGCTGGCCGCGATCGGTTCGGCCTACCTGCTGTATCTGGCGTGGCAGGCCGTCCGGCCCGGCGGGCGCTCGCCGTTCGAGATCCGCGCGCTGCCCGGCGAACGGCCGCTCCGGCTGCTGGCGATGGGGGCGACGACCAGCGTGCTGAACCCGAAGCTCGCGATGCTGTTCATTTCGTTGCTGCCGCAGTTCATCGACTACCGGAACGGCAGCGTGCTCGGTCAATCGCTGTTTCTCGGCTCGCTGCTGATCGCCGCGTTCGCTTGCGCGAACGGGCTGGTGGCGATCTGCTCCGGCAGCCTCGCGACGTTCCTGCAGGGACGCCCGACGCTGCTGCTCGCGCAGCGCTGGGCGATGGGGCTCGTGCTCGGCGGGCTCGGCGTGCAGATGGCAGTCGAGGCGTCGAGGATGGCGGCAGGCGCGTGAGCCCGCCGCGCGGCATCGAAACGGCCGACCGGCACCCTCGCCGGCCGGCGCCGCCGCGGGCCGCCCGCAAGCCTCCGGCGGCCGCGCGCCGTCATTTCGTCAGCAGGTCGGCCTCCAGTTCGCGCAACCGCTCCGGAAACCGCACCCGCAGCACCAGGAACCAGCCGAGCCCGATCGCCAGCAGCGCGACGAACACGTAAGGCAGCCACGCATAGACGCCGTCCGGCACCGGGTACACGCTGCCTGCCAGCGGAATCGCGAGCAGCACGACCGCGACCGCGCTGATCGCCACATGCCGCGCGCGCAGCCTGCGCTGGCGGCGCAGGTAGAGCGGCGCGCCGATCGCCACCAGCACGTAGGCGAGCAGCCAGCCATACGTCGCGATCGAGCTGAGATAGCCGTACGCATCGAGCAGCGCCGTGCCGCGCGCGGTGAACACCAGCGCGGTCGCCAGCGCCAGCGCCGCGATCAGCGCCACCGCGACGTGCGGCGTGGCGTTCCGCGCGTGCGCGCGCCCGGTCGACGCGTGCAGCACGCCCTGCCGTCCGAACGTATAGACGATGCGCGCCGCCGCGTTGATCGACGAGAAGAACGCCGCGAAGAAGCTCAACGCGACGCCCGCGTCGATCAGCACGCCGACCCAGCCGGCGCCGAGCCGATGCGCGAGCACCGCGAGCGGGCCGTCGACCCGGTCGAGCGGCGGCGTCTGCCCGTGGAACGCGCTCACCATCCCGTACGCGCCGATCACGAACAGCAGCGCGGGCCCGACGACGCTGATCAGCACCGCGCGCGGAATCGCGCGGAATGGATCGCGCGCTTCCGCGCCGAGCACGGTCGCGCTCTCGAAGCCGGTGAAGCTGAAGAATGCGAGCACCATGCCGAGCTGGAGCTGCGTGGGCTTCACGCCTTCGAGCGTCAGTTGCGCGTGGTCGACGGGACGCCCGCCGAACGCGATCGTCGCGATCACGACGACGGCGATCAGCAGCAGCGTCGCCAGCTCGACGAACAGCGTGAAGCGCGTCGAGAGCCGGATGTCGCGAAACGCGATGTACCACGCAGCGAACGCGGTCGCGACCGTGAGGGCGAGCACCGTGCCGACCGGCGTCGCGCCGCCGAGCAGCCCCGTTTCGCGGCCGAGCACGAGAAACGTGTTGATCGTCCCCTGCAGGATGCCCGCGGCGGCCACCGCATAGGCGATCAGCAGCGACCAGCCGCAGATGGCGCCCCAGATCGGCCCGATCCCGGCCGACACGTACGCATACAGCGCGCCCGGCGACGCGGAATCGCGCGCGAACACCGCGATGCTCCACGACGAGAACAGCAGCGCGACGATCGCGAACAGGTAGGCGAGCCAGGTGCCGTTGCCGGCCGTCGCGAACACGGCGGGAATCAGCACGCCGATCCCGCCCGACACGCCGACGAGGCCGATCGACTGCGCGATCAGCTCGGGCAGGCTCAGGTAATTGCGCCGCAGGCCGCCCGCCTGCGGTGCGGCGTCGTGCGCAGGCAGCGCCTGCGTGGAAGTTGCCGGATGACTCATCGATCTGCCTTGTCAGGAATGCAACGGCGCGGCGGCGGCATCGGCGGCGGCGCCAGTCGCCGCTGCCGATGTGCGCCTGCGCGCCGCCGTGCGTATCGGAAAACCGTGCGCGGCGCGCCGGTCAGTTCCAGGAATGGCGCGCGGGCTTCACGCCGTTGAGGTAGTAGTTGCCGATCGCGTGATACTTCCAGCGCACCGGGTCGTGCAGCGTGTGCACGCGTGCGTTGCGCCAGTGGCGGTCGAAGTTGTATTTCGCCAGCGTCGACTTGCTGCCGCCGAGCTCGAACAGTTTGCTCGCGGCGAGCAGCGACACCTCGGTCGTCGCGATCTTAGCCTCGCCCACCGCGATCGCCGCCTGCGCGACCGTTCCTTCGTCCGGCTCGCGCTTGGCCGCGTCGACGAAGCGCCCCGCTCGCGCGAGCAGCGCCTCGGCCGCGTGCACGCGATATGCGATGTCGCCAATTTGCGCGACCGTCAGCGGATCGTCGCTCGCGCGCGCGACGCCGCTGTCGATCCACGGGCGCGCGTGCTGCTGCACGAACTCGATCGTGTCCTGCAACGCGGCGCGCGCGATGCCGAGGTCGATCGCGGCAGTCGTGATCTGCGCGAACGGGCCCGCGAAGGTCGGGCGATCGTACGAACGCTGCGTGTGGAAGATCTCGAACGGGCTCACCCGCACGTTCTCGACGATCACCGTGCCGCTCGCGGTCGTGCGCTGCCCGAAGCCGCTCCAGTCGTCCACCACGGTCAGCCCCGGCGCGCCCTGCCGCACGAACGCGAGCACGGCCTGGTCCGATTCGTCGAGCGCAAGCACCGGGATCCAGTGCGCGTACAGCGTGCCGGTCGAATAGAACTTGCGGCCGTTCAGCACGAAGGCATCGCCGTCGCGGCGGACGCGCGTGCGGATATCGAGCACGTCCTTGCCGCCCGCTTCGGAAAACGCATTGCCGTAGCGCGTGCCCTTCAGCACGAGGTCGAAGAAGAAGCGCTTCTGTGCATCGCTGCCCTCGAGGCGGATGTCCTCGATCAGGCAGTAGTGGTTCTGCGGGATCTGGCCGAGCGACGGGTCCGCCTGCGACACGATCGCGATCACTTCCGCGAGCGTCACGTTCGACACTTCCGCGCCGCCGTACTCACGCGGCACGGTGATGCCCCACAGGCCGCTCGACGAGAACAGCTCGATCTCGTCGAACGGCAGCTTCCGCTCGCGGTCGCGCAACGCGGCGTGCTCCGCCAGTTGCGCCGCCACCCGGTGCGCGACGTCGAGCGCCTCGGCGTCGGAGCCGATGACGGGAACGGGCGTCGCGCCCGCCTGCAATTGCGTGTTTTCCTCGATGATTTCCGTAGCCATGAAATGTCCGGTGAAGCCCATGAACCGGCCGGCGACGCCATGCAGGCTGCCGCCGGCCTCCTGTTTCGATATCCGAAACGTCAAGCCGGGGATGCGAACGGCGCGTGCCGCCCATCTCCCCTTCGCCCGCCCCGCGTCACGCAGCGAGCGCCTGTCGCCTTGCCTCGAGTTCGCGCACGAGCGGCAGCACGCGCCGGCCGAAGTACTCGACCTCCTCGATGAAATGCAAGAAGCCCGCGAGCACGAGATCGACGCCGATCGCCTTCAGCGCGACGATCCGCTCGGCGATTTGCTGCGGCGTGCCGATCAGGTTGGTACGGAAGCCGTCGTTGTACTGCACGAGATCCTCGAACGTCGATTTCGCCCAGTTGCCTTCGCCTTCCGGCGACGCGCTGCCGGCCTGCTTCACCGCATCGCCGAACGCGTGGACGGCCTCGACGTGCGCATGCCGGATGATGTCGTCGAGCACGGCCTTCGCCTCTTCCTCGGTGTCGCGCGCGATCACGAACGCGTTGACGCCGATGCGCACGCGATGGTGGTTCGCGGCCGCCTTCGCGCGGATGTCGTCGATCTGCGCTTTCAGGTTCTCCGGCGTATTGCCGTTCGTGAAATACCAGTCCGACACGCTGGCCGCGTTGTCGCGCGCCGCGCGCGAGCTGCCGCCCTGGAAGATCTCCGGATGCGGCTTCTGCACCGGCTTCGGGCTCAGCGTGTAGTCGTTGAAGCGGTAGAAGTCGCCCTTGAACGTGAAGTTGTCCTGCGTCCAGATGCCCTTCAGCGCCTGGATGAACTCCTTCGAGCGCCGGTAGCGCTCGTCATGCTCGAGCCACGGCTCGCCGATCGCGGTGAATTCGCCCTTGAACCAGCCGCTCACCACGTTGATCGCGATGCGCCCGTTCGAGATGTGGTCGATCGTCGCGAGCTGCTTCGCGACCACGGCCGGATGCCACGGCCCCGGCAGGATCGCGGCGAGCACCTTGAGCCGGGTCGTCGCGTGCAGCAGCGCCTGGCTGAACGATACCGACTCGTGCTGGTATTCGGCGCCGTAGCCGGCCGTGAAGCGGATCTGGCTCAGCGCGTACTCGAAGCCGGCGGCCTCGGCCGTGCGCGCGAGCTGCTGGTTGTATTCGAGGCTCCAGTCGGTGCGCTGCTCGATCGTGCTGACGACGAGGCCGCCGCTGACGTTCGGCACCCAGTAGGCGAACTTGACGCCGTCGGCGGAAGGGTCGGTATGGCTCATGAGTGTGTCCTGGTCGGAAGAAAAACGCGGACGGCCTAGGCGGCCGCGACGGAAAGCGCGCGCGGGCGCAGTTGCGGCACGGCGCGCTCGACGGCCAGCGCGATACGCGCGCGCAGCGCCGGGTTCGCGATCCGGTAGCGGTCGAAATCGCTTTCGGACGCATATACGCCGATCGGCAGCGTGCGGGCCTGGAAGAAGCTGAACAGCGGGCGCAACTGATGGTCGATCACGAGCGCATGCCGCTCGCTGCCGCCGGTGGCCGCAAGCAGCACCGGCACATCGGCCAGTGCCTCGTGATGCACGAGATCGAACAGATGCTTGAACAGGCCCGTATACGACGCGCGATACACGGGGCTCGCGACAACCAGCGCATCGGCCGTCTCGATCGCGCGAATCAGCTCGTCGAGGTCGGCCGGCGCCTGCGCGCGCGTGAGCGCGCCGCCCAGTCGGCCGCCGATCTCGCCGAGTTCGATCAGCCGCGTGTCGATCGGCAGCGCGGCGCCGAGCGAAGCGACGATCGCCTCGGTCAGCGCCAGCGTGCGCGACGGTCGTTGCAGGCCGCCGGATATCGCGACCACGTTGATTGCCTGGCTCATCGGTTGCATTCCCATTGTCGAGTCGGGCGCCGCTGCACCCGTCACGCCAGGGTTCAGCAAGGAGCGTGCCACTCCGTCCGCGGCGGCCCCGGGGCAATCGTCTGCATGACGAAATGCGTCGCGATCGCCGGCCTGTCATGGCCTTTTCGCGAATCGTCGCGGACGGATATGCGTGCCAGCCGCCGCGTCACAACCTTATTCCGCATGAAGATGAACCCGGGGAAACAGCCATGCTGATTCGCTGCTGCGTGATCAGCAGCGCGGCGCGGGCCGCGCCCGCCTTTCCGCTTCGGCGCGGATTCCGGCAGGCACGCGGCGCGCATCGCTGCGTCCAGCGCAGCAATCCGGCATTGGTTATCAGAAATCGATGTTTCCAGCGTTACGCAAAACGTTGAACACTCTGCTGATCACGCAGCACCCGGTCAGCCACGCCGGTCGCGGCCCGGCCGTTGTCGCGCAGCGACCCGACGCACTCATCGCCATGACATCCATTTCCGTATCGCCACGCGCGGCCGACCTGCGCGTCGTCGCGCCGTCCCGCGACGAACCGGACCACGACGGGGCCCTGCAGACGGCCGAGCGCCTCGCGGCCGGCTTCGCGCGCACCGCCGCCGAACGCGACCAGCAGGGCGGCACGCCGAAGGCCGAGCGCGATCTGCTGCGCGACAGCGGCCTGCTCGCGCTCAGCATTCCGGCCGCTTACGGCGGCCTCGGCGCGAACTGGCGCACGACGCTCGACGTGGTCCGCGTGCTCGCGGCCGCCGACAGCTCGCTCGCGCACGTGTTCGGCTTCCATCACCTGATGCTCGCGACCGTGCGGCTGTTCGGCGCGCCCGCGCAATGGGAATCGTGGTTCGAGCGCACCGCGCGGCAGCAGTGGTTCTGGGGCAATGCGCTGAACCCGCTCGACGAGCGCACGGTCAGCCGCTCGCACGGCGCGTGGCGCGAATTCAGCGGCCAGAAGAGCTTCTGCTCGGGAGCGCTCGATTCGCAGATGCTGATCGCGTCCGCGCACGATGCCGATACGCGCGCGTTCCTGATCGCGGCCGTGCCGACCCAGCGCAGCGGCATCGCGATCGCCGACGACTGGAACAACATCGGCCAGCGCCAGACCGACAGCGGCACGGTCACGTTCGAGAAGGTACGCGTCGAGAGTCACGAACTGCTGACGGACCCCGGCCCGCTGACGACGCCGTTCGCATGCCTGCGCCCGCTCGTCGCGCAGCTCGTGCTGACGAACGTGTATCTCGGCATCGCCGAAGCCGCGTTCAACGACGCGCGGCACTACACGCTGCACGAGGCGCGGCCGTGGCCCGCCGCGCAGGTCGCGAGCACCGGCGACGATCCCTACATCCTCGGCCAGTACGGAGAATTCTGGATCGGGCTCGAAGGCGCACGCGTGCTCGCCGACCGCGCGGCCGATCGCCTCGATGCCGCATGGGCGCGCGACACCGCGCTCACCCACGCGGAGCGCGGCCAGGTCGCGCTCGCGACGGCCGCGGCGAAGGTGTCGGCCGCGCGCACCGGGCTCGATCTCTGCACGCGCATGTTCGACGTCGCCGGCGCGCGCGCGACGCACGGCGCACTCCGGCTCGACCGCCACTGGCGCAACCTGCGCACCCACACGCTCCACGACCCGCTCGCGTACAAGCTCCGCGAGCTTGGCGAATGGGCGCTCAAGCGAACCTGTCCGACGCCGGGCTTCTACTCATGAACCATTCCCCTTCCGATGCGTGGCCCGCTGCGGCGCCCGTCCTCACGATGCCCGACCGCCCGGCGCTCGCGACGTCGATCCGCGCCCGTGCGCAGGTATTCGTCGATCCGCGTTCGGTCGCGCTGCTCGAACGGATTCGCCTGGTCGCGCCGAGCGACGCGAACGTGCTGATCGTCGGCGAGACAGGCACCGGCAAGGAACTGATCGCGCGACACGTGCACAGCCTGAGCCGCCGCAGCGACCGGCCGTTCGTCGCCGTGAATTGCGGCGCGTTCTCCGAGACGCTGGTCGAGAGCGAGCTGTTCGGCCACGAGAAGGGGGCGTTTACCGGCGCCTTCAGCGCGAAGCCCGGCTGGTTCGAGGCTGCCAACGGCGGCACGCTGTTTCTCGACGAGATCGGCGACCTGCCGCTGTCGATGCAGGTCAAGCTGCTGCGCGTGCTGCAGGAGCGCGAGGTCGTGCGGCTCGGTTCGCGCACCGGCGTGCCGATCGACGTGCGCGTGGTTGCCGCGACCAACGTGGATCTGCAGCAGGCGGTCGCGACCGGGCAGTTTCGCGGCGACCTGTTCTACCGGCTCAACGTCGTGCAGCTCGCGGTGCCGACGCTGCGCGAGCGTCCGGGCGACATCCTGCCGCTCGCGCGCCACTTCTTCGACGACTACCGCAGCCGCCTCGGCTACGGCCCGCGCAGCATCGATCCGCGCGCCGAGCGCCGGCTCGAGGCGCACGGCTGGCCCGGCAACATCCGCGAGCTCGAGAACGTGATCCACCACGCGCTGCTCGTGAGCCGCCACGATGCGCTGCAGGACTCCGACCTGCACATCGCGTCGCCGGGCTTGCCGCCGGACGCCGTGCGCGCGCCGGAGCCGGACGCCGGCGCGCAGGCCGCGCTCGAACGCGCGCTGCGCGACCTGTTCGACGAGGATCACGGCAACCTGTTCGAGCGCATCGAGGACACCGTGATGCGTGTCGCGTTCGAATTCAGCCACCGCAACCAGATTCAGGCCGCACGGCTGCTCGGCATCAGCCGCAACGTGCTGCGCGCACGGCTGATTCGCGCGAAGGCGATCGCGGCGGCGAAGTAGCGCGAAGTAGCGCCATGCGGGCCACGGCCGGCCGCCGCCTGCCGTAGTCGCGCCCACGCTGCGTGTCGCGACATCCTCGATGGCACGTCGGATCAACACCTCATGGAATTCACCAACGCTTTAACCCTTGAAAGCATCGGGATACATTCGACCATACAGCCCTCGAAGCTCACTCTCCGGCATTGTCAATATGCGCACTGTATTCCTCGATATCAACAAGCCGATTTGGGACAGAATGATCGCAACTCCTGCGATCGCCATCGCACGCCCGAGGAAGACGATCGAGCCGGTCGCAACGAAATATCCGAACACCCAGCTTCCGATCGGAATCGACGCAACGCAGCATGCAAAGACTGCAGCTTCCAGCCGTCCCCGAATGTCATTTGGGGCGGCATATCCCCTGAGCGAGCCACAGGTAACATTGCCGAGACTCAGCGCGAATCCGATTGTCGTCACAACGAGTCCCCGGATAGCATCGGAATTCACGAAAATCACGATCACCATTCCGGCTCCCACCATCGAATTCCCCGATATTATGATCTTCAATCGGGACATACCGTATTCAATTAACCTCGGTGCGGAAAATGCACCAAGCAGCATTCCGGCGCCAAACAGAATTTCGGCCGCGGCCAGATAGCTGACCGGTGCATGCAGCATGGACTTTATAAACACCGGAATCACTATTGACAGAAATGGCGTCAGCACGAAATTGATTACAACCGACGAAACACACAGCCATTTTTCCGGGTCTATTTTCAGTAGCGCACGAAACCCCATGAAAGTTTCCCTGAGCACCCCTCGAGCAGACGCATTCCGATCCCGAACACAATTCCTTGACGACATCGACCACACGGCACATACCGAGGCGGCAAACAGCACGAGAATCAGAAGTAGCGCCCCCGTCACTCCGATCGCGACGACCGAAGCGCCCCCGATGATTGCGCCAACGATGACCTGCAAGGAGTTTACGCCGGCGGCGTATCCAAGATAGCGGGTTAGCTGCTTTCCTTGAACAAAACTTGCAATGATTGCATTCGGGGAAATTGACATCATTCCGTCGAGAGCAGACATCGCTATCAATACGCTAGCCGCAACGACCGGATTGAACGCACCCGATAGCTGCTGCCCAAAAAACACCAGCACGGCCACAAACGATGCCGTTACCGAGAATCTCAGGGCCCTCACCCCGCCATATCGGTCGATCATCATCCCGCTCAGCGGGAAGGCCACGAGATTGACGATCCAGGACGCCGCGACCACGGCCGCAAGATATTTGGCCGCACCATCGCCACGAAGCACGATCCATGCAAATAGAAGCTGAAACGCCCGGAAAGAGAATGTCGAAGCGCCATGTGCGAACAACAACCTCGCGACCTCGATCACTTCGCGCCGCTGATCCGACGATCGATTCTTGAGCATCCTGTTCTTCCGCAATGTTCATCGAGCAACATACAGCCGCTCGGGATTTTCCTGCCGAAGTCGGTGACTTTACCTGACCGCGCTATCGCTTCGGTCGTCTGGAAAGCTTGTCTACAGCATGTGCGCCCAGACGTCGATTCGGAAAAGAAAGACAGTCGATACAGATTCCACTTTCGCCCACGGCCCCGGGAACGTCCGGAATTTCCGCACGGAAGAAACTTTGCGGATGAAAGAAGTCGCCCCGTATTGTTCGCTCCTTCAAGCCCGATCTTTGCAGCAACAACGCCCATCAATCTACCCGGAGGAAAGACTTCAGGAAATCAAAGTCTTTGTTCCGGGTTGAAAGAACCGGATCCAGGCCGCACGGCTGATTCGCGCGAAGGCGATCGCGGCGGCGAAGTAGCGCGAAGTAGCGCCATGCGGGCCACGGCCGGCCGCCGCCTGCCGTGATCGTGCCCCACCGCATGCCGCGACATCCGAACCTGATGTATCGTGGCGCAACGCGCGCGCCCGTCGTCGCCTGCCGTGTTCCACCGCGTGGCCGCATGCGCCCGGCGATGCCGGCCATGCCGATACTCGGGCGCCCGCACGAACCTCCGAAACCACGACGCCGTCCGGCGCCCGAGCGGGCCCGGTCGAGCGTTGTTCACCCGTCCGGAACCCTGGCCATGAAAAAGCTTGTCAACCGCCCGTCCGATGTCGTTCGCGAAATGCTGGAAGGCATCGCACGACAGTCGCCGCATCTCGCGATCCTCGGCGACGAGCACGTGCTCGTCCGCCAGCCGCTGCCCGAGCCGGCCCAGCGCTCCGTCGCGATCCTCTCCGGCGGCGGCAGCGGCCACGAGCCCGCGCACGGCGGTTATGTCGGCGAGGGGATGCTGAGCGCGGCCGTCTGCGGCGAAGTCTTCACGTCGCCGTCCACCGACGCCGTGCTCGCCGCGATCCGCGCGAGCGCCGGCCCGAACGGCGCGCTGCTGATCGTGAAGAACTACACGGGCGACCGGCTCAATTTCGGGCTCGCTGCCGAACTGGCGCGGGCGGAAGGCATCCCGGTCGAGACGGTCATCGTCGCCGACGACGTGTCGCTGCGCGGCCGCGTCGAACGCGGCCAGCGCCGCGGGATCGCCGGCACCGTGCTGATCCACAAGCTCGCCGGCGCGGCCGCCGCGCGCGGGCTGCCGCTCTCCCGCGTCGCGGCGATCGCACGCGACGCCGCGGCCGAGCTCGGCACGATGGGCGTCGCACTCGACGGCTGCACGATCCCGGGCGCGGACAAATCGGGCTTCAGCCTCGCCGATCACGAGATCGAACTGGGCCTCGGCATCCACGGCGAGAAGGGCATCGAACGCCGCGCGCCGCTGCCCGCCGACGCACTGGTCGAGACGCTGCTGTCGAGCATCGCCGCCGATCTCGTACTCGACCGCGGCGAGCGTGTCGCGCTGTTCGTCAACGGCCTCGGCGCGACGCCGGACATGGAACTCGCGATCGTGCTGCGCGCGGCGTACGACAACCTGAGCCGGCGCGGCATCGTCGTCGCGCGCGCCTGGGCCGGCACGTTCCTGTCGGCGCTGAACATGCCCGGCTGTTCGATCTCGGTGCTGCGGCTGAACGACGAACGCGCGGCGCTGCTCGACGCGCCGACGCAGGCGCGCGCATGGCCCGGCGGCGGCGCCGTGAATACGCAGATCCGCGTGGCGTCGGCAGCGGCGCACGACGCGCCGCCGACGCCTCTCGACGCGGCCGGGCAAGCATGGGCGGCCCGCCTGCAGCCGGCGCTGCACGCGGTCGCGCAGACCCTGATCGATCACGAGCAGACGCTCACCGATCTCGATGCGGCGGCCGGCGACGGCGATCTCGGCGCAAGCATGCTGCGCGCCGCGCAGGCGATCCTCGCACTGCCCGAGACCGCGTACGGCACGCCGGCCGGTGCGCTCGCGGCGCTTGGCGCCGCGTTGCGCCGCGCGATCGCCGGCAGTTCGGGGCCGTTCTATGCGACCGCGCTGCTGCGCGCGTCGCGCCGGCTGGCCGACCTCGCCGAACCGTCGCCGCGCGACTGGGCCGCGGCATTCCGCGGCGCGGTGGATTCGATCAGCGAACTGGGCGGCGCGCGCGCCGGCGACCGGACGATGCTCGATGCGCTGGTGCCGGCCGTCGCGGCGTTCGAACGCGGGCTCGACAACGATCGCGAACCCGCGGGCGCCTGGGCGGCTGCTGTCGAAGCGGCCGAGCACGGCGCGCAGGAAACCGCACGCATGACGCCGCGCGCGGGGCGCGCGAGCTATCTCGGCGAGCGCGCGATCGGCACGCCGGATGGCGGCGCGGTGGCGGTGTCGTACTGGTTGCGGGCGTTGCTGCCGCACGTGCGGTAAGCGGGCACGCGCACGGTTGATCCGCCACACGTCGACGCATGAGGTGTGGCGGAATACCGGAAATTCCGATATCTCCGCACGGAACAAACACCGCCCTTGAAAAAAATTCTCGTCGTATTGCTGGCTCTTTCAAGCCCGATTCTTGCGGCGCCCAGTCCCTCTCAAGCCGATCCGAAGGCGAGCTTCCAGGAAATCGGTGTCTTTTCCCTGGGAGCGACAGGGTTTGCGGGCCACGTCAGCCCGGAGGAAAAAATCTATCGGGAAATACTGGCAACGCCGGGCGCGCAAACCCGCTTCGTCGAGACACTGCAATCCAGGCACGCAACCGTTGAAGCGAAGCTGTATGCGATGTGCGGGCTTCGCGAAATCGCGCCGGCATCATTCAATCAACACAGGCGCGATTTCCAGCCGTCCGTCAAAGCCTCCACCTTGAAAGGAGACATCCTGAACAAGGAGGAAGTCGCCGACATCCTGTATCGAATCGATCGATTCGGATGCAATTGAGGATTGCCGGACCGGCATGATCGACCGGCTTGTCTGCGCACGTGAACAGGCGCGACAGTGGATCGACCGGCGGATCCGGCACGCGGTCCGACCGCGTGCCGCTCTCGGGCGTTGCCCCGTTCATGAGACAAGTGGAAGCGCATGCGGCTGCACCGCACGCTACCGCTTCCGCCCCGGCAACAGCACCGCGCCGACCACGGCTGCGGTAAAACTCGCGAGCCAGCACCAATAGCCGATCGCGTCGAGATGCACGGGTTCGACGTCTCCCGCTTCGTTGACCGCAATCTGGTGCTGCGACAGGAAGCTCAGCCCGAACAGCAACGCGAGCACGGCCAGTACGACCGCCTGCGTCCGGTAACGCCTCGCCGTCAGCAGCCATGCGCCGAACACGAGCGGATTCGCGAGCCATGCGTAGATGCCGCCGAGCACGCCCATCCAGCCGGTCAGCAACACCTGCCAGCCGGCGGCCCATGGGTGCGGATCGGGCGCGCCGGTACGGAACGGCACCGCAAACATGGCAACCAGATACAACGCGACGCTGATCGCGAGCAGCGCAATCGCGGCGCGGCCCATCGGCGGGCGAACGGCTGCGGTGGCGGAAGTCGATGGATTCATGGGCAGGCCGGACGTCCTGCGTCGCAAGGCTCCACAGGATGCGCCCGATGCCGGGCGTTCAGACGCCTTCGACCAGCACGGCGCGATAGCGCGCGCCCTTGAACCGGTGCTGGACGACGGTCTGGTAGTCGGGGCCGTGATACCACGCGTGCGCGGCCTCCTTCGACGGGAACTCGACGATCACGACGCCTTCCGGGCCCTCGCCCTCGAGCGTTTCCTGCGGCCCGTAGGCCGCGAGCACCTTCACCGGATGCCCGGCGAGCGTCGCGCCGACCTTGCTCTGGTAGACGTCGAGTTCATGCTGGTCCTGCGTGCTTTCCCGCGTAAATACAATGTAGGTGGCCAAGATGGGGGCTCCCGAATCAGTACGTGGATGGGCTGGCCGAACGGCGTGCGGCGTGCGGTGTGCGGCCGATATGCAGCTTACAGCGGTTCGCCGCAACGCGTGCCGGTCGCCGCCCGGTCGGGCCGACGCACGGCATGGCGGAACCCGGTCTCCCATAAACGGCATCCCATTCGTCGCCCACCGTTCGACACCGAACGGAGGGCGACGCACGGATCACGGCCGGCCGCCGCTCCGCGCGAAACCGTCGACGATTGCGCGGTCGTCCGCCCGGCGCAGCGCCCCGACGCCGAACCGGATCATCCACAGCGGCAGGATCACCACCACGGCCATTTCGAGGCCCGCCGTCACGCCGTTGAGCTGCGGAAACAGGCCCGACACGAAGAATGCGCCGACCAGCACCGCCAGGAACTGCAGCAGACTGCCGCCGCCCCATGCCGCCTGCTTCAGGCGGCTGCCCGTCGTCGCCATCCAGAAGGCCATCACCGGCCCTTCGAACCACCAGAGCCCGCGTTGCGCGACGTGCGCGATCGTCGTCCACGAGACCGCCGCCGCCGTCCTCGCTTCGGGCGTACCGCGCACATACATGTCGGAAAGCGGACCGAGCGCCGCCATCTGCAACGCCGCGCCGCACACGCCGAGCGTCACGAACATCGCCAGCGCGGCCAGGCCGGTCACCCGCTGCGCGGCGGACTCCCGATCGAACGCGTGCCACAGCCACGCGCCGACCGGCAGGAACGAAAGATAGAACCCGAACACGTCCGTCACCATCGCCCACCTGAACGCGGCGAGGGATCCGGCGGGCAGCGCCAGCATGTCGTCGCCGCGGAACACGAGTTCGGTATCCAGACCTGTCGCCATCGTCGACAGGCCGGCCGTGACATAGATCAGCAACGCGCCGACGATGGCGCTCCATCCGGCGAAACGCGCGGAGTCGAGCGGGGTCTTGCTGGACATCATGTGCTCCGGTACGGGGAACGTTGAAAGTCGAGGTCCGCATGCACCGCGATACGGCAGTGCTTGCGCACGATTCAGCGCGATGCCCCGCCCGATGCCGCGCGCGGATACAGGCGTTCGTCGAAATCGTCCAGCGACGGGAACGACAGCGTCGGCCGCGTGCGCCAGTTCGCGACCTGATCGCGAAACGCATCGAAAATCTCCGCGCGCGCCGCTTCGTCGAGATACGGAATGTGATAGCCGAAGAACGGCTCGAGTACGTCGAAGCCGACGTAGCCGAGCGTGCCGCGCAGCAGGTGCGCGAGCATCGCGTCGAGTTCCCCATGGACGGCATCCTTTCCGAACATGTGCGGCCGGCCGCCGAGGGTTGCCGTGACCCACGCGCGCTTGCCCTTCAGCCCGCCGCGATCGTAAAAGCGCATGCCGCCGTAGAACGGGCCCGACAGAAAGACGCGGTCGATCCAGCCCTTCAGGATGGCAGGCGTCGAGAACCAGAAGATCGGAAAGTTGAGGATCACGAGATCGGCCCACAGCACCTTGTCGACTTCCTCGGCGATATCGGCCGCCAGCACGCCCTTGTCGCGCGCCGACCGCTGCTCCTTCGCATAAACGAGGTAGTCCGGGTTGTCGCGCGCGACAAAATCCGACGCGCTCGCCACCGGATTGAAGTCCAGCGCATAGAGATCCGAGGTCCGGACCTCGTCGCCGGCCTGCAGCAGCACATCGCGCGCCGCATGGAACATCGACGACGTGAACGATTGAGGTTCCGGATGAGCGTGCACCAGCAGCACCCGGCGCGGGATATTGTCTTTGAGTAGCGACATGAATGTCCTCGTTGGTGAAAGGCGTGTTACGGCGTATCGAGTCGCGGCGTGACCCAGGTGTCGCCGCCATCGTCGGTCGCGAGAACCGCGCCCCACTGGCTGACGGCCCAGCCGGGACGCGCGTCAGCGCATTCCCCTCTGGTAGCAGATCGTCGACGCGCGCTGCGTGTCGTTCCCGACGCCGGCAAACGGCATCGACGTACCGGGCCGCTCGACGGCCGGCGCCTTCAGGAACAGGTCGAGTTCCCGCACGTCCCACTTGCCAGTCGACGCCGCCGGCGCCCGACTGTACGTCAAGCCCGGCAGCTTGCCGACGGGCCTCCCGAACACGCCGAAGAGGCTCGGGCCGACAATCGCGCCCTGCGACTTGTCGATCGCATGGCACATCGCACTGTCGATCCCGAATGCGCGCCGGCCGGCATCGGGCAGGCACCCGGGTTCGGCCCTGGCGACGGCCCGCAGCATGGCGAGCGACAGCGCGGCCGCCGTTCGTCGGGTCACGCCGGGAATTTGCGTCCCTGCCATCTTCCTCGCCTCCAAATTGAGTCATTCGACCTATTTAGCGTTATACGCATGGCCATTCAATGCCACAAGTCGGGTGAAACCCTTGCACGCCGGCACAATGCGTCACGTGGAAAAGTCACATCGAATTCAGCATATTTAGCGGAATTTTTAACGCCTTTTCTTCTTGATCCGGATCGCAGCAAGCTGTAGGTGGTTACCGCCAAATCCGACCGGCACACCCGATCATCGCATTCTACCTTCTTATTAGGTTAATTGACCTACAAACAACATGACGTCGCAACGGGCTGCATGACAGGCATGTCGGTCGGCAAACAGACGGAAATCGGGGCACTCGAACGAGGTATCGATGCGCGTAAAAATCACGCACAGCTCACGCGCAAACGAACTCAGGCAACGTCTCCTGGCCGCCGCGCGCCCGCACGCAACCGGTTCGTCTTGAGCCGATAGGTCGCTTAACCTACAATCAGCTTGACATCTGGATGAGCCGGGCACGCGTTGCCCGTGAAGGAGAGACTTCGATGGAACCGAAATCGACGAACCCTGACGACATTCGCGCGGACCCCGCGTCGCCACGTCGATCGGAATCCCCGTCGGATACGAAGGCAACCGACGGTGCGCGCACGCTGACCCGGCGCGGCCGCAATACGGTGGGCCGCATTCTCGAGAGCGCGATCGAGATCTTCCTCGTCGACGGCTACGGCGGCCTGACGATGCGCAAGGTAGCGGCCGGCGCAGGCATCGCGCTGTCGAACCTGCAACACTACTTTCCCGCGCGCGAGGATCTCTACGCGGCGATCATCGCCGAATCCATCGCGGAGTATTCGAAGACTTACGACAGCGTCCGGACCGACGATGCGCTGTCTCCGGAGGCGCGGCTGGAAAAGGTGGTGCGGCTGCTGATCGAGGATGCGAAGCTGCCGAGAACGCAAAGCCTGTTCGTGAACTTCTGGGCGCTCGCGCACGCGCACGAGTTTGCGCGGCAGGCGATGGAAGACGCCTACCTGTTCCAGCGCCAGATGATTGCCGGCTTCGTCGCGGCGATCAACCCCGGGCTGTCGCCGCTGCACCTCGCGCGCCGATCGGCGCTGATCACCGCGCAGATCGAAGGGCTGAGCGTATTCATCCCGCAGCGCAACCGCTTCCCGTCCGATATCAAGGGCATGGAAGACGAAGTCGTCAAGGCCGTGCTCGCCGTTGCCGCGCTGCCTGGTTGAGCATCACACGCCCGCGTTACGCCAGCGTGGCCTTGGCCTGCATCGTCAGCCAGCCGTCGCGATCCTTCGCCCATAGCTCGATCGTCGTGCCGTCGTCCGACGGCTTGCCGCACAGCGTGAACGGCTGCCCGTCGAACGTCGGGCGCACCGCGCGAAACGCGAAGCTCGTGAGTGTCGCGCCGGGCCGTTCGCGGTGCACGAGATCGACGAGCAGCGTCGCGATCAGCGGGCCGTGCACGACCAGCCCCGGATAGCCCTCCTCCTGCGTCACGTAACTGCGGTCGTAGTGGATGCGGTGCCCGTTGAAGGTCAGCGCCGAATAGCGGAACAGCATCACGGCATCGGCCGTGACGGTGCGCGACCACGTCTCGCCCGCCGGCGCCGCGACCGGCTTCGGCGCGGGGGCGCCCGGCCGCGGCGCGTCGCGATAGACGATGTCGTGCTCCTCCTCGACGCACAGCGCGCCGTCGCATTCGATCCGGTGCTGCACCGTCACGAACACGAGCCGGCCGCTGCGCCCGGTCTTGTCCTCGAGGTGCGCGATCGTCGATTCGCGCGTCGCGCGCCGCCCCGTGCGCAGCGGCGCATGGAACGTCAGGCGGCCGCCGGCCCACATGCGGCGCGGCAGCGGCACGGGCGGCAGGAAACCGCCGCGCCTCGGGTGGCCGTCGGGGCCCAGTTCGGCCAGCGGCGCGACCGGCAGGAAGTAAAGCCAGTGCCACATCGGCGGCACGATCCCGCCCGGCGACGGGCGGTCTAGCGTGGCGGCCAGTGCGTTCAACGGGAACGCGGTAATGTCGTCGGCGAAGGTTTCGGTCTTGCCGAGCCATGCGTCGAGCGATGCCGGGGCGGCGGACTGCGAGGATGAGGGGGTCACGTGCGGCGTCTCCGGGATGCTTGCGACAGCCACAATATGCACGCCGCGCGCCGTTTCGCGAAGCCGGTTTTCCCGAACCCGGCCTTCGCATCCGCCTGACCCGCTCGACGCGCCCGCCGGACGGCTTTCATCTGATCATTCGAGCGCGGCCGCCGCCCGTTCTTCCGGGCCGCAAGCTTACAGCTTGACCATCCCCGGCACGCCGCCTAAATTGCTTCAGACCGGCCGGCCGAACCGCGTGCGAGATGTCGTCCGGGTGACAAAAACGATAGTTTGCTATCGAATGTTTTTGCCCCTATCATCTCGCCCATGACCAACCTGCACGATCTCCGCCTCGCCGTCAGCAGCCTGCTCGTGCTGTCCGCGCGCAAGTGGCGCCGCACCAGCGACGGCGTCCTGAACGCGTACAACGTGTCCGAGGCCTGCGCGACGCCGCTGCTGATCGCCGGCCGTCTCGGCGAAGGCGTGCGGCAGGGCGCGCTCGCCGAACACGTCGGCATCGAAGGGCCGTCGCTCGTGCGCCTGCTCGACCAGCTGTGCGCGGCCGGCCTCGCACGCCGCGACGAGGATCCGCACGACCGCCGCGCGAAGACGATCTCGCTGACGGCCGCCGGCCGTGCGGTCACCGCCGGGATGGAGCAGGACCTGCGCGTGCTGCGCGCGCAAGTCCTCAAGGGCGTCACGCGCGCCGATCTCGAAGCGACGCTGCGCGTGCTGAACGCGTTCAACAGCGCCGAAGCGGCACCTCCCGCACCGCCCGCCGCCGATCCCGCGTCATGACCTATCCGAGCCTTCGCGACTGGCTGTTCTCGGGCAAGACGTTCGCCGCGTCGATGCTTGCGCTGTACCTCGGCCTGTACTTCCAGTTGCCGCGCCCGTACTGGGCGATGGCGAGCGTCTACATCGTGTCGAACCCGTTCGTCGGCGCCACGCGCTCGAAGGCGCTGTATCGCGCGCTCGGCACCGCGCTCGGCGCGGCCGCCGCGATCTTCTTCGTGCCGCCGTTCGTCGAGACCCCGTTGCTGTTCGCGATCATCGTCGCCGCCTGGTGCGGCACGCTGCTGTACCTCGCGATCTCCGACCGCACCGCGCGCAGCTACGTGTTCATGCTCGCCGGCTACACGATGCCGCTGATCGCGCTGCCGACGGTGACCGATCCGGGCACCGTGTTCGACGTCGCGATCGCGCGCACCGAGGAAATCGTGCTCGGCATCGTGTGCGCGAGCGTGGTCGGCAGCGCGATCTTCCCGAACCGGCTCGCGCCGACGCTGATCGAGCGCACCGACGCGTGGTTCAAGGACGCCGCGTTCTATGGCCGCGAAACGCTGTCCGGGCACATTGCCGGCAAGGCGCTGTCCGCATGCCGGCAACGCCTCGCGGCGACCATCACGGGCCTCGAATTCCTGCTGAGCCAGCTGGGCTACGACCACGCGCACCCGCGCATCCTCGCGCGCGCGCAGGCGCTCGCGGGCCGGATGCAACTGTTCCTGCCGCTGATGTCGTCGCTCGCCGATCCGTTGATCGCGCTGATGCGCGACCTGCACATCCGGCCGCCCGGGCTCGACGAGCTGCTCGCCGACGCCGCGACATGGTTCGATGCGCCGCTGCCCGCCGTCAGGTCCGGTGCAGACGGCGACCTGATCGACGACCCCGTCGCGGAACGCCTGCGCGAACGCATCGCCGCGCTGCAGCCGGCCGACCACGCGCTCGCGAGCTGGGACGGCGCGCTGCTGTCGAACGCGCTGTGGCGGCTGCGCCAGGTCATCGACATCTGGCAGGACTGCCGCTCGCTGCGCGCGCTGATCGGCAACGAATCGGGCGTCTGGCAACCGCGCTACCGGCACTGGCGGCTCGGCGGCACCGAGCGCTTCTTCGATCGCGGCATGATGCTCTTCTCCACGCTGACCGTCGCCGCCGCGATCGTGTTCGCGAGCTGGCTGTGGATCGCGTCCGGCTGGCACGACGGCGCCGCCGCCGTCACGCTCGTGGCCGTGTCGTGCAGCTTCTTCGCCGCGCTCGACGAGCCGGCGCCGCTGGTGTTCAAGTTCTTCCTGTCGACCGCCGCGAGCGTCGTGTTCGCCGGCCTGTACCTGTTCGTCGTGCTGCCTCACGTGCACGATTTCGCGATGCTCGTCGTGATGTTCGCGGGCCCGTTCATCCTGATCGGCACGCTGCTGCCGCGCCCGCAGTTCAACATGGTAACGATGCTCGTCGCGGTGAACACCGCCACCTTCATCAGCATCCAGGGTGCGTACGACGCCGATTTCTTCGTGTTCCTGAACAGCAATCTCGCGGGTGTCGCCGGGCTGCTGTTTGCCTACGTGTGGACGCGCGCGACGCGCCCGTTCGGCGCGGAACTCGCGGTGCGGCGCCTGCTGCGCTCGGGCTGGGAGGATGTCGCGCGCTCGGCATCGACGCAGCCGCTCGACGACCAGCGCAATCACGCATCGCGGATGCTCGACCGCGTCACGCAGTTGCTGCCGCGCCTCGGCGCATCCGACGACCACCGCCACCCGTCCATCGAAAGCTTCCGCGACCTGCGCATCGCGCTGAATGCGCTCGACCTGCGCCGCTCGCGCCGCCGGCTGTCGGGCGACGTGCCCGATGCGATCGATCGCGTGCTGGCCGGCGTCACCGATCACTACGCCCGCTGCGCGGCCGCGAACGCACGCCAGCCCGCGCCGCCGGCACTGCTCACGACGATCGACGATGCGCTGCGCCGCGTAGCCGGCCGCACCCTGCCGGGCGCCACGCCGGCCGAAGCCGAAGCCGCGCCTGCGGCACCGGCCACGCCTGCGACGCATCGCCGGCTGCGCGACACGCTGCACGCGCTCGTCGGCCTGCGCCTGTCGCTGTATCCGGCCGCTGCGGGGCAACCGCCGCAGGCGCAGGACGGAGCACACGCATGATCCTGTTCCCCACCCCGTCTTTCCGAGTGCGACCATGATCGGCGAAATCGACCTCTTCGGCGTCTTCGTGCCGGCTCCGCTCGTGCTGATGCTGATCGCGTACCTGATCAACATCGTCGTGCGCGCCGCGCTCGAGCGCGTCGGCTTCTACCGCCTCGTCTGGCACCGTTCGATCTTCGACCTCGGCATCTACGTGTTCGTGTTTGCCGCCGTCGTGATCGTTTCCCACCATCTCGTGGCTACCTAACGTGAAAAAAACCTGGCTCTCGGCAGGGCAAATCCTGCTCACCCTGATCGTCGTCGTCGTGGCCGCCGTCGTGCTGTGGCGGATCGTCAATTACTACATGTTCTCGCCGTGGACGCGCGACGGCCACGTGCGCGCCGACGTGATCCAGGTCGCGCCGGACGTGACGGGCCTCATCACGTCGGTCCAGGTCGCCGACAACCAGGAAGTGCGGCGCGGGCAGGTGCTGTTCGTGATCGACCAGGCGCGCTACACGCTCGCGGAACGGCTCGCCGAAGCCACGCTCGCGCAGCGCCGCGCGACGCTCGCCCAGGCGAAGCGCGAATACGCGCGCAACCTGCAGCTCGGCAACCTGGTCGCGAGCGAGCAGGTCGAGGAAAGCCGCACGCGCGTCGAACAGGGCGAGGCCGCCGTCGCCGATGCGCAGGTATCGCTCGACACCGCGAAGCTCAACCTGCAGCGCACGACGATCGTCAGTCCCGTGGACGGCTACCTGAACGACCGCGCGCCGCGCGTCGGCGAATACGTGCCGGCCGGCCGCGCGGTGCTGTCGGTCGTCGACCGCAATTCGTTCCGCGTCGACGGCTACTTCGAGGAAACCAAGCTGCGCGGCATTCACATCGGCCAGCCGGTCGACATCGTCGTGATGGGCGAGCCGCACACGCTGCGCGGCCATGTGCAGAGCATCGTCGCCGCGATCGAGGATCGTGACCGCACGCAGGGCGCGAACCTGCTGCCGAACGTGAACCCGGCGTTCAGCTGGGTGCGGCTCGCGCAACGCGTGCCGGTGCGCGTCGTGCTCGACGACGTGCCCGACGATTTCCGGATGATCGCGGGCCGCACCGCGACCGTGTCGATGCGCGACGACGACACGCGCCGCCGCAACGACGCGAAGCCGGCGGCCGGCGCAAGCGCGGCGGCATCGGCCGCATCGACGGCTTCCGGCATGGCCGCAAGCACGGCGGGAGCATCGCAATGAAGCGCCACGGTCTGCGCCTCGCGGCAACGCTCGCGCCGCTCGCGCTTGCGCTCGGCGCGTGCAAGTCCGTCGGCCCCGATTACACGCTGCCGCAGCAGGCGTACGTGAATGCGCCGCTCGCGAACCATGCGCTCGACGACGCGAACGGCACGCTCGTGTCGCGCGATCCCGTGCCCGGCAACTGGTGGCAGCTCTACGACGACCCCGTGCTCAACGGGCTCGTGCGCGATGCGCTGAAATCGAACACCGACCTGCGCGTCGCCGCGGCCAACCTCGCGCGCTCGCGCGCGGCGCTGGAAGTCGCGAACGAGCAAGGCGGATTCTCGGGCGGCGCAACCGCCGCCGTGCAGCGCGCACAGGAATCGGCCGAGCAGTACCTGCTCGAGAACAAGCTGCCGGTCGTCAACGAAGGTGCGGTCGGCATCAACGTGTCGTACGAGATCGACCTGTTCGGCAAGCTGCGGCGCGGCGTCGAAGCTGCGCGCGCGGACAGCGAGGCCGTCCAGGCCGCCGGCGATCTGGCGCGCATCACGGTCGTCGCCGACGTCGTGCGCGCGTACGTCGAATCGTGTTCGGCCGGCGACGAGCTGGCGGTCGCGAAACAGTCGCTCGCACTGCAGAAGCAACGCGTCGCGCTGTCGCAGCGGCTGCGCGATGCCGGCCGTGGCAACCAGACCGACGTGACGCGCGGCGTGACCCAGGTGCGCACGCTCGCCGCCGACATCCCGCGCTTCGAAGGCCGTCGCAAGGTCGCGCAATACCAGCTCGCCGCGCTGCTCGCGCGTGCGCCGGCCGACCTGCCGAAGGCCGTCGCCGAATGCGAACGCCTGCCGAGGCTGCGCCAGCCGATTCCGATCGGCGACGGCGCCGCGCTGCTGCGCCGCCGCCCCGACGTGCGCGAAGCCGAGCGGCAGCTCGCCGCCGCGACCGCGCGGATCGGCGTGGCGACCGCCGCGCTGTATCCGTCGGTCAGCATCGGTGCGTCGGCCGGCTCGGTCGGCGTCGCCGCCGACCTGTTCTCGTCGACGACGAACCGCTGGTCGTTCGGCCCGCTGATCAGCTGGTCGTTCCCCGTCAACGGCCAGCGTGCGCGCGTGCGCGAAGCCGAAGCGTCGACCGGCGGCGCGCTCGCGCACTTCGACGGCGTCGTGCTGAACGCGCTGCGCGAAACGCAGTCGAGCCTTGCGACCTACGCGGCCGACGTGCAGCGCACGGAAGCACTGCGCACGGCCTACGAATCGGCCCGCAACTCCGCCGACGAAACGCATCGTCTCTATGTGGCCGGCCGCGAGTCGTTCATCTCCGACCTCGACGCCACGCGCACGCTGACAAGCGTGCAGGCGCAGGTCGCGGCCGCCGAGGGACAGGTCGCCGCCGATCAGGTGCGGTTGTTCCTCGCACTGGGCGGTGGCTGGGAGGGCGACGCGACGCCCGATGCGGCGAAGCAGACGTCGGCGGCCGGTGCGCCGGCCGTCACACCCGCTGCGGCCAAGTGACGCCGCGGCGAAGGTCCGCGCCGCCGGCTCCAAACGGCGGGGCGGGCGTTTCGCGACACGCAGCGGTTCCTGTCGGTCCCGCAGTGCAGCACGCTCTCGGCAAGACCGCGCCGCCTCCGATCCGCCTGTCGGACGATCCTTGCCCGGGCCGCGGCCTGCCCCGCCGTCGTTCGTAACCGGAATGCCGGGCATCGCAAACCGGTGCCGCGCGGCGAGCGCATTGACGGTAAACTGGTTCGCTGTTCCCGTCTTTCACTCTCCGCCCGCCGGGCGGCTCAATTTCCGGAGATCCATCATGCGAACCAGCGCCCGCAACCATTTCGCCGGTCAGGTCAGCGCCGTCAAGCCCGGTGCCGTCAACGACGAAATCACGCTCCGCACGCAGGACGGCCTCGACATCGTCGCCGTGATTACCCACGGCAGCGCGGCTTCGCTGGGCCTCGCGGCCGGCACGAAGGCGTTCGCACTCGTCAAGGCGTCGTCGGTCATCGTGATGGTCGACGTCGACAGCAGCAAGGTGTCGGCACGCAACTGCGTCGCGGGCACCGTCTCGACGGTCGAGAAGGGCGCGGTCAATTCGGAAGTCGTGATCAAGGCCGTGGGCGGCGCCGAGATCGTCGCGATCGTCACCAACGACAGCGTCGCGCGCCTCGGCCTCGCGAGCGGCACGGCCGCATCCGCGATCTTCAAGGCCTCGAGCGTCATCGTCGGCGTCGAATGAGCGTGTGACGATCGCGATGGCGATCCGTCTGGCGTCGCGCGTTCGCGCGGCTCGCACGGTGTGGCCTTCATGCGGATGCTTGCGATGACGGTCGCGTCCGATCCTGCACAACAACGGGCGCTGCAGTCGCTGCTGTCCACGGCGGCCAATGCCGATGCACCCGACGCGCGCCTGTTCGGCGCGCTCGTTGCGGCGCGCGCGTGCCGCAACGAACTCCCGCTGCTTGGCCTGTCCCCTGCGCAACTCGCCGGCCTGCTTGCGCGGCAGTTTCCGCACCTGTCGTCCGCCGATGCGTCGGCACTCATGCCGATGGCCGCAATTGCATTGCTGCCGGCTGCTCATGCGGCATTCGTCACGACGCTGCACACGCGGCTGATGGACGACGCGAATCCCGCCGTTGCCCGCGACGACGCCGACTGTCTCGCATCGATCATCGCGCATGCGTGCCTGCGCCCCGATCACCTGTGGCGCGATCTCGGTCTCGACGGGCGTGAAGCGGTATCCGCCATGCTCGCTCGCCATTTTCCTGCGCTCGCCGCACGCAACGTTGCTCGGCTGCGCTGGAAGAAATTCCTCGCGCAAGAAACAGCAGCGGCGCTCGGCGTCCCGCCAGGGCCCGCACCCGGATGCCCCGGCTGCGAGGATTTCGGTTTCTGCTTTCCCCCGGCGCCATAGTCGCCGCGGCGGCCCGTGCCGCCCACGTGCGTCATCGCACCGTCAATCGAGCAACCACCTTCCGCCCTCCTGCCGCCATGCGGTTTTGAAGCCATGTCCCGCTTCTGCGTAAAACCGGCTTGTGCCGAACGATGGCGAACTGGACGGTCGTCACGCGCAGCGACCCGTTGCCCTGGCGACATACTGACCGCATCCCGACCTCGATGCAGGCAACGAGCTGGATCGGTTGCAGCTTGAGTATTGTCGATGTCGATGCGCTGTTCGACGACGTGCTCGCATCTGCATTCCGGATACGAGCGATCGACTGGCCGCGCGCATGCGGATCGACAGGCGAAGCACCCGGCAACACGCTTCGCGCTCTGATCGCTCGGTGCGCTTCGCTGATCCGAAAGATTCGAACCGTGGCACGGGCCCTGCTCACGCTCCGTCGCGATCGCTCAACGATGAAAGCGGGTGCGTGCGATGCGCCCCACATCCCATAAATGGTCACCTTTCGATATGCATCGTCGCCGTCGCGATGCCGTCAATGCCGATGACGATGATGGATGCCCGGAAAATACGCATGGCTGTGCGTGATCGCCAGATGCACATGCGGATGCGTGTGCGGTTCATTGCCGTCGTACGCAAAATCGTGCGCATGCCGGTGATGTCGATCGTGCCGATGCCGATGCGTGTGCTCGAGCCGGTCGTGCGAATGGGTGTGCGCGTGTCGTTCGCGCAAGTGCCGCCCGATGCTGAAACAAGCCGGCGACCATGAACGGCGGCATCATGCCGACCAGCGCCCTGGCAAGCGATGTCGCAGCGCCGAACAGTGCGGCGGCAGCGTGTGCGACGAGAATAGAGGAACGTCTCGGATTCTTGATCCGGTTGGAAGGGGCAGTAAGGAGCGATGGCCGCGACGTCTGATTATGTGACGGCCCCGTCACTTTCGAAATGCAGGCAGGCTCGAACGAACCGACGTATGCGGTGCCTGACGATCCGCTCGATACTATCGAGCCATGATGCTGTGACACGCGGATACGGTCGCCCGTGCAACGATCAACGATTCTTGCAATGAAATTTTCAGGAAACCGAATTGATTAAATCAAGCATCGCTGCACTCGAGACCTGTGTCCCTGTCATGCGCAAAGGGCAAGATCGAAACATCGCATGTGTCGTGCCGATCGACGAATATGCTTCGTCAAGCCGCGCGATGCATGGAGGGAGAGTCTGTGCAGGTCCGACGCCTCAGGCGCCGGCGGGAGCAGTCCTGGCCCGCCTCTGTCGAGGCAGGCCGGCCTGTCGGGGAATTCGCCGCATGCGATCTGCATGCGGGCACGCGCCGTGCGGTACGCAACGGCGCGGTCTGCGTTACTCGTTTCCGGCCGTTTGCTGCTCGACCTGCGGCGCCGCGTCGGCCTGCACTTCCGCGTTCGCCGGTTGCTGCGCGTCAGCGGCTTCGGCCTGCTGCTCTGCCTTCGGCTGCTGCGGTTGCGCACCCTTGGCCGATTGTGCCGCGCCCTTGCCGGGGCGACGTGCCTTCAACCGGCGCGCCCGCGCCGCATCGTCGTGCGTCACGCGGCCTGCTTCGTTACCCTGCAGATCGACCCGTACCGCGTCTTCCACGAGGCACGACCAGTAACGGTTGCCGCGACACCACGTCGACATGGCTTCGCGCAGTTCGGCTTCGTTGAGGCCGACCGCCTGTGCTTCGCGTGCGAGGTCGTCCCAGATACCGACCTTGAGCGGCACTTTGGGGGCCGGATTCTTCGGGAACGCGCGCGGAAATTTCCGCTGCAGTTTGCCGATCGCAACGATCACCGGATCGACCGGTGCCGACGGTTTCGCCGAAGCGGGCTTCGCGCGATGCGGCGCCTTTGCGTCGGCACCCGGCTTCGTGCCGGTACGCGGCTTCGCGTCGCGGCGCGGCTGGTCGCCGGACTTCGGCTTCGCGCCGGCGTCCGTCGGCGCTGCCGGCCGCTTTGCGTTGCGCTCCTGCTTGGCCTTCGCTGCGAGCTGCGCCCGCAATTCGGCAAGTTGTTCAAAACCCATAAATTCAATCCACCAGGAATATAAGGTGTGGTTCGTGCGGCCACGCGGCACAAAAGCTGCGCCGTCTTGCGTGCACCCCGTCCGCCGCCGATGCGGAGCACTACGGGGCCGCATCGCACACGCCACTCTGTTTTCAGGCACCCGGCCACGATGCCGGACAAGGCAGGAGTGGAAGTATACCGGTACGCGCGACAGCCGGCTGACTCGCCGGTCCGCATGGGCCCGATTCAGGGTGCCGGAAAAGCGTCCGCGTGGTCGTGTTGCGCATTATATGGATACGCTCCCGGAAGTCACGCTGTTCGCCGTCATCGGCAAAAATCGGGACAGTCTCGTGCAAGCGGATCGATTACGCCGGCGACAGCGCACATCGACGTCCGGTGCAGGATGTTGGCGTGCCGCGCGCAGCGAATGCAAAACGATCGTGACGCGTGCGTGCGTCGCCTGCCATGGCTGCGCCCCCCGGTCGCGGACACCGCCGCGACTGCGCACCGGCCGGCGATCGCGGCGACGTGACGCACACGGCCATCGCTCGTTACAACGTCCCGCGATATGCCGCCACGCGTGTCGACCGCATCGCTACCCGTACGCGACTCGTTGCGTCCGCATCGATCCCGCTGCGTACGCGGATGCCGGAAAGTGCGTAGTATGGCCGGATCGATGTCGCCGGCTGCACGCATCGGCCCGTTTCAATGCGCGTGCGGTCAATCGACGATATCCGCTTGCCTGCGAAAAGAACCGGTTGTACGAAACGGAGCAGTGACATGGTCCCCCCACAAGACATCTCGCATGACGGCGTCACGCGCGAGGAGATTCACCATCGGCAGATCGACATGCGCGGCTATCGGCGCAGCGACGGCCTGTTCGAAGTGACGGCCTGCCTCGCGGACCGCAAGACCCGCGATTTCACGCCGCCGGGCGGCACGCGAACGGTTGCCGCGCTGGCGCCGATCCACGATCTCGGCGTGACACTGGTTTTCGACGCAGACATGGTGGTGCGCGCCGTCTCCACGTTCCTCAGGTCGCATCCGTATGCGCAGTGTCCGGGCGGCGGCGACTCGCTACAGGCGCTCGTCGGGCTGAACATCGGCGCCGGCTGGAACAGCGAGGTACGCAAGCGCCTGCCGTCCTGCGATACCTGCACGCACCTGAAGGAATTGCTCGGCCCGATCGCCACCACGGCCTATCAGACGATGGTCGGCATGCGACGGTCGTCGCTCGAGGAGCGCGACAGCGCGGGAAAGCCGCTCAAGATCGACAGTTGCCATGCGTACGGCGCGTCGCGCGATCTCGTGAAATTGCTTTGGCCTGAATACCACCGGCCTTCAGGATCGGTCAAAGGCAGCTAGGATTCCGGCACTCGGCCGGCCCAGTGTTCATGGGAACGGTACCGCACGAGATCGTGCATGTGTCGTATGCCCATATCGCCCTCGCCCGGTTGCCGCTACCGCCGTGCCGGTCGTCAGAACACGCCCAGCGCGAGTCCCGCTGCAAGGCCGGCTCCCAGTTCGGCGCAGCGGGCGAGATCGTCGTCGTCGATCGTCTTCGGCGCGAGGATGCGCTCGGGCGTCTGCGCGCGAGTACAGACGATCAGGCCCGGCGCCACATTCTTCAACCGCCATCCGGTCGCGATCCGGTCGATCTGGCGCAACGCGTTCTGCCCGTCGCTGCCCGCGCAGATCATCGCCGCATACGGGCGGCCGTTCACGCGGTCGAGCGCCGCGTAGTAGCAGCGATCGAAAAAGTCCTTCATCAGGCCGGACATCGCCGCGAGATTCTCCGGCGTCGCGAACAGGTATGCATCGGCGGCCAGCACGTCGTCCGCGCTCGTCGCGTCCGCGCGCTGCAGCCTGACGTCGACGCCGGGTTGCTCGCGCGCCGCACCGGCGGCCGCTTCGGCCATCTGATGCGTGCCCCCGGTCATCGTGTGGTAGACGATCAACAGCCTCTTCATTCGTCGTCGCTCGCGTTCGGCTTCAGGTGTATCGGCAGTATCGCCGGTCGACGCCGGGTAGCCGGCCAGCATGGGTTTCGGTTCCGCGCCTGCCGGCGCGGATCAGGTGGTTTTGCCGCCGCGTCGGCGCGCTGCGTTTATCGAGTCCTGCACGGGTTGTGCGTATGGCACCGCGGCCTCGATACATGCCGGCATGCCCGGTGCACGGTCAGCCCGGTGCCGCGTGCGATGCATCGCCGTCGTCCGGCCGCGCGTAATACGCGAGAAACATGTCCGCCGCGGATTCCGCGACTTTCTGTTGCTCCGGCGCCGCGAGCGGCGGCTGGCCCATCGTGATCTGCGGCCAGAACGCGAATGCCTTCACCACGCCGTGCAACTGATGCGCGGCGAACACCGGATCGGTGACCGACAGGCGCCCGGCCGCCGCAGCGGAACGCACCCAGACCGTCATGTCTTCCTCGCGCTCGCTGAGACGCTCGACCATGTCGCGCGCGCGGTCAGGCGAATGGATGGCCGCGCCGATCGCGACGCGTGCGAGCGCAAGAAATGCCTCGTCGGTCATCAGGCGCAATTTGCGATCGAGTAACGCAAGCAGTTGCTCGCGCAGCGGCACGTCGGCGCGATAGGCCGGCGAGCCGCCGGACCGGGTCGCATCCCAGAGCTTTTGCAGGATCGCGGCGAACAGCGTTTCCTTGCCCGGGAAGTGGTTATAGACCGTGCGCTTCGACACATCCGCGCGGGCGGCGATGCGATCCATGCTCGTCGCGTCGTACCCCGCGGCGAGAAATTCCTCGATGGCCGCGTCGACAATGGCCGCGCGCTTTCGATCGGTGAGGCGCTGAGGGGGAGTGCTGGTTTCCATGCAGAAATTTTACACCGGGCAGTTTACTTCCCCAAAAAATAAACTACACTGTTTAGTGTACTTTCTATTCCGGACGAACCGACATGGCATCGCCTCTCGTTTTGATTCACCGCATTCTGGGTTTTGCAGCCGCCAGGCGCGGTCGCATGCTGTCCGGCGGTTCGCCTCAGCACAATGGCCAGCGCTTCAGCAATGTCGCGCCGCGTCCTGTCGAAGGATTCGGCAAGACGCTCGGGATCGTATGGAACATGCTGGTCAACAAGCCGCGCGATACCGTGCCTGCAGGCGGCCTGCCCGTCGATCCTCTGACCCGCGCGGATCTCGATGCGGCCCCCGATCGCAGCCTGTACCGGCTTGGCCATTCGACGCTGCTGTTCAAGCTGCGAGGCGAATTCTGGCTGACCGATCCCGTATTTGCCGAACGTGCGTCGCCGTTTCGGCGCATCGGTCCGAAACGTTTCCATGCGCCGCCCATTGCGCTCGAAGATCTTCCGCCGCTGCGCGGCGTGATCCTGTCGCACGATCATTACGACCACCTCGACCGTGAGACGGTGCTCGCGCTCGCGGCAACCACCGACGTGTTCGTGACCACGCTGGGCGTCGGCGATCGCCTGGTCGAATGGGGCATCGACGCCAAGAAGGTTCGCCAGCTCGATTGGTGGCAGAGTGTCAACGAGGCCGGCCTGACGCTGACCGCAACCCCCGCCCAGCACTTCTCGGGGCGCAGCCTGTTTGACGGCAACAGCACGCTCTGGGCATCCTGGGTCATCGTCGACGACGACTTGCGTGTGTTCTTCAGCGGCGATACGGGCTACTTCGACGGTTTCCGGGAGATCGGCGAGCGCCTCGGTCCGTTCGACGTCACGCTGATCGAAACAGGCGCCTACGATGCGCAATGGCCGTACGTGCACATGCAGCCGGAAGAAACCGTGCAGGCACACGTCGATTTGCGCGGGCGCTGGCTGATCCCGATCCACAACGGCACGTTCGATCTCGCAATGCATCGCTGGCAGGAGCCGTTCGAACGCGTCACCGCGCTGGCGCTCGTGCGCGGCATCGAGTTGTCGACGCCCAGGATGGGCGAGCGCCTCGACCTCGACAAACCGCACCGTGGCGAACGATGGTGGCGCACGGTGGACGAACGCGCGGCGGCGCCGGCAACCCAATCGCGCCGCTGGCAGCTTTGCCAGTCGCAGCCAACGAAGTAGTAGCCCCCTTCCACCCGTTGTAGCACATGCCTTCCGGGAGCACGGCGACGCGCCGGCTCCCGGCAGCACGTTGTCGGCCCGGCCTTTCGTCGATGGCCTGCCCGTCGATTCGATTACCTGAATAAAGAAGTCATGCCTCCGGCCTCTGCCCGATACATCCCCCACCCACAAGGCAGCGTTGCCATCGCTGCGCTCCCCTCCTCAATCCGCCAGTCACCCGGACACAGCCGGGAGAACACGCTGCGGCAGACGCTCGCCGAGCGCGTCGCGCGGTGGACCGAGGGCGTCGACCACCTCAACACCGCCATTCCGAACCTCAGCTTCCATCGCAGGGAGGCGCCGACGCAGCCCATGGACTGCATGGTCGAGCCAAGCTTCGGTCTCGTCGTCCAGGGTGCGAAACGGGTTATTCAGAGTGGCGACATGTACATCTACGATGCAAACCGCTTTCTGATTACGTCGCTCGATTTGCCCGGTTCGACGCAGGTCATTGAAGCCAGCCGCGAAAAGCCGTTTCTCGGTCTCGGGCTCAAACTCGATTTTCGCGTCATGGCCGAACTGATGATGCAGGTCGCGCCAGATCACGATGAGGCCACCGCGGGTCGTGGCCTCGTCGTCGGCGATATGACCGAGCCGCTCTACGACGCACTGAGCCGGCTGCTCGCGTTGCTGGATGAGCCGGGCGCCATTGCCGTTCTCGCGCCGTATATCGAAAGGGAAATCTACTACAGGCTTCTGACCAGCGATCAAGGTGCTCGTCTGCGTCAGATTGCGTCCGCCGGTAGCCAGGGCCACCGCGTGTCGCGGGCGATCCAATGGTTGCGGATGCACTTCGACGAGTCTTTGCGAGTCGACGATCTCGCCGCTCAGGTTCAGATGAGCAGTTCGACTTTTCATCATCACTTCCGTCAGCTCACTGGCATGAGCCCGCTGCAATACCAGAAGTGGATACGGCTCAATGAAGCACGTCGACTGATGCTGTCGGAGAGACTCGACGCGGCGTCCGCGTCGTTCAGGGTCGGATATGCCAGCCCGACCCAGTTCAACCGCGAATACAGCCGGTTGTTCGGGAATTCACCGCGACGAGATATCGACAGTCTGCGGAGCGGGACGGACGCTGCCTTATCTATTGCTGCAAGTTATTGACCGCTGAGAGCCGCACTGAAGACATCGGGTGCTGACTTTGTCGGAGCCGGCCGAATAGCCGGATCGCCCGCGCAGCGGATTGAACTGGTTGAATCGAGGGTGCGCGACGAGTTGCGTGCAATCGGCCGTTCGATGACGGATTGCTCGGCGCCTTTCCGGAAAGGTGCCTTCGACCGGTGCCTGCCGAACCGTCGGTTGTCCCTCTCTCAAAGTCGGTCGCACGCTCGGGCTCGCGAGCATCGCATTCGACAGGCACTCCCACACCGGCCAGTTTGAATATGCGACGCAGCGCCCTGCTTCAAAGAGCACATCTCGTTTGCCGACCTCGTAACCGTCTACCCCGAATTTTCCGGTGATCCGCATACAGCGAGGTTCGCCAGATCAAGGAAACGATCAACCGGAGCATGCGTTGTCACGTGACAACTCGCGTCGCATCCATAACCGGACAGGGAGCAAAAATTTGGGAGAACACCCTCGAGCCATGGACCTCGAAGGTGAACTCAACCATATTACGTATCAAAAACCACAAAATACGTATTTAACAAACCCTTTTGCGCCGCACTCACATCAATCTTCAAGCGCCACACGCCGCACATCCATACGCCCCCATTTCCCAAGGCAATCGGGCTCATTTTTCGTGAAACAACATGAGAAAGATCGCGCAAGCCCTTGCCAGATAAGGGTTTACTTGAGAGCCCCATTTTTCGAAAATGTTTCACGATCCGGTCCCTCCGAACAGACACACGTTCCTAACGCGCAAATTTGCGTGTCAATTGAAGCCCGCTTGCGCGGCTGACGCTTTGCGCCGTCAGACCACTCTTGCAATGGTACGGAATTCTCAAATCGTAGCGACTCCCCTGCCCTGACAAATGCGGCGTGTGAGAACCCCGATCCGAGCACCTCATTTTAATGGGGCCATATCATTCAACGGTCTCTCGGAGCATGTTTTCGCGAGCATCCCGGGTATTACGTTGATCCTGCATTCAGCGGTCACTAATGAGAGCATTGGTCCGAAAAGCCATCGGGATTTCGGCTACTCCACCTAGCCATGCATTCGCACACGGTTTCCCGGGCCACCTTTTCAGTTGGATTCCCGGATCCGGCGCTTCTGTTGTCACGTGACAACTCGACAACCAACCCGCACTGCAAACCAAATGCACCGACTCGGTATCGTCCGCCAATCCTATCCTGATCGCTCCTTCAACTCACCGATCAGTGACGGTACTGTTCGCCCAAAGTAGCCTGTTGAAAATAGTCGGGCATCTACGTTGGTTTGCTCGCCGAGTCGATTGTCACGTGACAACTCACCTCGCTGCTCGATAATTCCATTGGGCCTCAGAACCGCAATCGGATATCGAGTTGGTGTCGTGATGCTTTTCCGTCGAGATCGGGACGCCATTTCTCGTATAGCGCACCGCAGATCAAACTCATGCTCTCTCATGCGGTTGTCACGTGACAACGGCTTCCCGGAATGCTCTCTACGACCTAAAGCTGTTTGAGTTCCAGTGTGCGGAATCGGAAGAAAAGATGCAGTGGGATGCCCAGTCGCCACGCTCGAATGTCGTCACTGATGTTTGATGCCGTTTCAATCCATTCAAATTTTCACGATCTCCTTTGAACAGAATCGGAGATGCTTTTTGTATTTATTCGACGATCATTTGCGATGGACTCGTTGGCCATCCAGCGGACTTGTCACGTGACAACCACAGCGCTCGTCAAAAAATACATCCCGTCGAAGGCTTTTCTGGACATTTTCGTAATATCTGCATATATTACGCAGAAATCCGTGGAGGAATTTAATGGCTTTCAAGATCGCCGTCAGCAATCAAAAAGGTGGGACCGGGAAGACAACCATCTCCGTCAATATCGCGGCTGCGTTCGAAGCCGGCGGCAACAAGGTCGCGCTGATCGATGCCGACCCTCAAGGCACTTCAGTCCGCTGGGTGACGAGTGGTGAAAACACCTTGCCGATGACGGTTCTTTCCCTCGCACCGGCCGGCCGTGGCATCGGCGGCGAGATCAAGAAGCAGGATGCAAACTTCGACGTGATCGTCGTCGACTGTCCAGGCAACCTCGAAGATCCGCGCATTGCGTCCGTACTCGAAGTCGCTGACTTTTGCCTCGTACCGCTGTCTCCATCGCCGGCTGATCTGTACAGCACCGTCGCGATGATCCGCATGATCGAATCGATGCGAGCCGTCCGTAACCCGAATCTTTCTTCCGCATTGATGCTGAATAGTGTCAATGGAAAAACTAAAATGCGTGAAGAAATTTTAAAAATTCTAAGGGCTGAAGAAATAGGGGAGCATCTGCTCGACAGCCAGATCGCACAACGCGAGGTCTATCGTCAGACGTTCGCGCTCGGCACGACGATCCATCATCACAATCGATATCTGAAGGGGCTCAAGGAAGCTCGCGCAGAGATCGAAAAGCTGGTCACGGAAATGGCCCAATACATCGCGTCGACGCGCGCTACCGGAGCCGCCCATGGCTAAGGACACATCGAAAGACAAGAAGCCCACCGGCAACCTGCACCTGGCGGCCGGCCTGCTGCGCGGGCTCGCTCAGGAAAATGCAGCGCTCGAAACGCGGCTGCCCGAGCCGGCAGCCGCACCGAACATCGCCGGCGAATCGGCGCCCGTCAGCGCACCGGTTGCGGCCACGCCTGCCGGTACGCCCGATCTCGGCGCGCCGCAGAGGGTGCTGGTCAAGGATTGCATTCCGAACCCGTTCAACCCTCGCGTGTTCTACTCGGAATCGAGCCTGCACGAACTCGCCCTGACGTTGAAACGGGAAGGGCAGATCGAGCCGATCAAGGTCACGCGGCTTCCGGAGTTTCCCGGCAAGCTCGTCGTGATCGACGGGCAACGTCGGCTGCGTGCAACGAGCATCAACGGCGACGAAACCATCAACGCCACGTTCCGCACGGACCACACGCCCGAGCAGCTCTACACGATCGCATATCGGGCCAACCACGATCACGAACGCCAGACAATCTTCGACGACGCGGTCGCGTGGAAGCGCCTCCTCGACGAAAAGGTCTTTGCCGACCAGAACACGCTGGCGGAAAAAATCGGCAAGGACAAGGCATCGATCAGCAAGACGCTGTCGCTCAACGCGCTCCCGAACGCACTCCTCGAACGGATGGCCAGCGCGAACGACGTGGTCGGCCTGCAAGCGGCGTACTTCCTGAAACTGATCTTCGAACGCCTGGGCGAGCCGACGGCCGACCGGCTGCTGACCGCCGTGATCGATCGGAAAAAATCGGTCCGCGATCTCGAGAATTTCCTGCGGGCGCAGAGCGACGGCAACAAGAAAACGGGACGGACGCGTTACAGCGTTCGTCACGACTTCGCGCTCGACGCGCGAGCGATCGGTCAATTGAAGACCTATCCGGACGGACGTCTGGACCTGCAGCTCAAGGGCGTCGACGCGTCGCACCAGGAGGCGCTCGCCGACAAGCTCAAGACCGTCATCGACGCGTACGTCGCCGAGCTGGCGACGGTCACGCAAAAGTAGCGCTCAACCGGACAAAGGCCTCGCGTCGAGATTGCTCCGCGCGCCGGACGACGACGTCCGGCGCGCGACGCTCACCCGGCCGCGAGGCCTGGATCAGTTGCCTGCGAGGCTGCTCTTGAGCAGGAATTCCAGCAAGTCGTCCGAGGTCGGTTCGCCCCAGGTATCCAGCGCCAGCCAGCGGAAGAAACTGGTCTGCGCAAGCTTGCTCGCCTTCTTCTTCGGCGACAGCGTCAGGTCCTTCGAGCCGGCCACCGTCTCGTTGTAGCGCTCGATCAGCCTGGTCTGATCGTCGATCTCCAGTTCGCGGAAATAGGCGCCGGCTTCCTCGACCTTCGCCGCCAGATATTTGTCGCGAATCTGCTCCTGCTTGCTCTGGCCGGACTCCTTCGCCGGAGCGGCCGCTTCCGTTCCCTGCCCGTCGGCCAGCGTATAGCCGTGTGTCAGCGCCTTGCGGAAATACGCGGCCACGTTGTCGACCGGCGCAGCATTCTTCTTCGTAGTCCGATTGAGCGTATAGGCGATCGCCGCCTTGATGCGCTGCACGCCGTATTGCGTGATCAACCTGCGTGCTTCCGAACGCGGAATGCCGAGCTTGGCGACCTCCTCGACCAGCGCTTCGTTCTTGACGTCGCCGTCCTCCACCGTGTCGGCGCTCTGCTTGCGCGTCACCTTGAACTGAACGGCTTCCACGCTCCGGCCGGACTTGTGTTCGATCAGCTCGAGCGTGTGATCCGATACTTCGTTCACCTCCTGAATGCACGGCACGAGGACCTTGCTCTTGAACAGCTTGTATTCCTTGTACGATTGCGATGCCTTGTCCTGGCCGAGAATGAGGTCACGGAATTTAGGCAGCGGGATCTTCGCGGTGATGCCGATCCCTTCGTAACGCACCGTGTTTTCCCACAGCGCGAGCGAGTGCGACCGCCGGAATTCGCGGGCAATCCGCATGTCGATCAGCGCGTAGATTTCGGGGTTGAGCAACTCGCTGCGAATCTGGTCGGAGAAGCTGTACTTCAGCACCGACTGCTCGAGCTCCGCACCCGCCAGCAGGCCGGACGCTTTCCAGACGGTCGAACGGTCCGCGGCCAGGTAGTCCCAGTTGACGACGGTACTGATCAGCGAGTTGACCGTATCCTTGACGTATTTCGTGTTGTTGCTGTTCAAGCCGCTCTCGTGCGAAAGCGACGCGATCGAGATCGAGAAACTCGTCCGGCCGGGCTCGAACGCCTCCTGCCGAAGCGCGTTCTTGATCAGCGAGCTGAACATCTTGCGCTGCTGCAGACCGATCTTCCCCGACTTGGGCGCGATGTGAATCGCCTGGACCGCCTTGCGCAGCAAGTCGGGAGGCTCTGGTGTCTGAAACAGCGAAACCTGTTTGTCTGAGCCTTTGCTTGCGGGCTTGCGCGGCATCGTAATGTCCGGATAAGGTCACCTTGTTGATAGCGGACTTTATACCTTTTCTCGTCGAGGGGCAACGCCCTTGCTCCAGCACTACTTGCACTATCGCAGCTAACCTTCAGACACAAAAGGGAAATTCAGGATCGAACGATCTGTTCGGAGCCCCATATTCATCTACCTTTAGCCGAAAACGCCTCCCACAAGTCACTACCTTTCATGCCCGGACACAAAAACCGGACGGTGGCTTGCACCCGGTAAGGTAACCATCCATGGGAAGCATCCGGACGAAATCGCCATCGCCGGACAGATTCGTGATGCCCTGCAGCAGAAGTGCGCCTCCCTCCCATAACTTGCTACCTTCATCGATTCCCATAAGCGGGTACCTTCCGATCCGCCTCTGCTTCGGCGATGACTGCAAGTTGGAACCTGTGGCTCGAAATCGCTCCCATAACCGGCTACCAATCAAATTCCCCATACATGGTCACCTGTGGGCGGTACCGATCCCGCCTATGGGAGGTGCTGACGGAGAGGAACGGGAAAATGGAATCAGGAGGCCAAGAATTCGCACCCATAAACGGATACCTGTGCGGAATCCCATAACCGGCTACCGAAAGAAAAACGCTGTGCGCGTGCCGGCTCATGGATCGCAAGGAACGCCCCATAAACGACAACCTGTCTTCGTTCCCATAGGCGGCTACCTGATGCATTTCCGGGCTGATTTCCCATAACCGGCTACGCATTCCCCATATCCACAACCCTGAATCCCCACAACACGGTACCCCTCACCCCAAATCCACAGACCTGAAACCCCAGACCTTTCTACCTGTGCTCCCATAAATGGGTACCGAACACCTGCCAAACCCTTGTCTGATAAGGCTGTGAGCCGTCTAAAAGTAGTTAAAGAAGTAAACGTGGTTTACAAAAGATGTAAACACACGTGTGCTGCCACAGAAAGACGAACCCCATAAACCGCTACCAAAGGGAGCCGTCTCTGGTGCCGCAAGCGAGCGAATACTCCGGCTAACGCGTGAAGATCCACAGCCTGATGGCTTGTTTCGCCCACGCTTCAGGCCTGATAAGGCTCCCGAGAGAGGTGAGTACACACTCACAACGGCTGATACGTATAAACCTATGGGAGAAAAACTGGGAAAACCGACCGTTTTCAGACACAGGTTCCCATTTATGGGAGCCAGGAAAACGTTCCTCGACCTTGCTTGCCCCAGCGATCGACCGTCAAAACGGATCGTCTACCTGACATGCGAATCTCGTCGGTGTCGCTCACGGCAGTTCGAAATCGTCCCGGACGGCAGGCGGATGGTTTTTTGCACTCGTGCTGTCGCGTCCGCGAACAAGTTTTTTCCGAGGCGTCATCCACACCCGATGCCAGATCCAGACGGTCGACTGTACACAGAGAAAAATGGAGCGACCTGCTTCGACCTCCCGGAGTCCTCCAACTTTCTACCTTTGGATCAGCCGAAGGGAAATGCTGTGGTTCAGGGGCACCAAAACCGGCAACCAGGCTCCCTGGAAACCTCCGTCGCATCCGCTGCCACTCAAGCAAACCAAACGCTCATGGGTCGATTTCGTAGACGCGGTCGAGCAACGTGAAGTGATGGAGGGCGAAGAACTCACCGCAACCGAGCATGCTTGCCGATCCCGAACCTTCTCACCCTTCGCCTTTTCCTTGAATCCCGTAAAGGCTCACCGACCCGACGATCACAAAAGGATCTGCACGCTGTGCATGGCGGACGAAGTCATCGAATCAGAAATCTGTGCCCAGGGTTGCGACCAAATGCATTTTTGAACTGCATCGGCTGGATTCACAGGTGTTACTTTGCGGTTCCCGCAACGCACGACGTACGAGGCCAGCCAGACAGGCGTCGCGGCATCCGAGTGCCCTTGGCGCATTCGTGACGCAATTCGGGCATGGATCCTCACCACAAGTAACGCGCCCGTCCTTTTCCTCACATGGATCTGCCTGCGACGCGTTTTACGGCTCCGGATAGCCCTCCGTGTCGCGCAGCTATGCCGCGGCCGGTTAAGGAACGGCCACCGTGCGTCACGGCGATGCAATGCGATCGCCTTGAGCGTCATTCGAACCGAATCGTGGCCGTTTATGGGAGGAACCGTCGCCCGAACCGGGTCGACCGGCAACGTGACACACAGGTTGCCTGCTGCTGCAGAGCGCATGCATCGCAGGGCGAGGCTCTCGCCAAGCATGCGCGTGTGCGGACAAACCACATCACACCGCCCATGAGACGACCACGGGTACGCTCCGTCGCACGGCCTGCCCATGACCCGTCCTCCGCACCGATCCGCACGCGACACCGGTCGGTGCTTGCGCCTGTCGCACGGCACGCCGATACGCGACACGTCGCCGCGCCTTCGCCGACCGACCGTCGGGCGGCGTCCACGTTTTCTCCCATACGTGTATCCCCAATCGCGTCTTCACGTTCGCGCCAGGTTTTCCGCGACGCGGTTATGATGCACAAGTCCTGATCGCGACATGACAACCGATCGGGACAGGGGCGGTATCTCGATGGTCTTTCAATCCGTGATAAACCAGAAAAGAGAGTTCAGCGATGCGAATCCAGATCAGAAAACTCACGTTGGCTGCTACCGCAGCCGCGTTCCTGTTCGGCGCGGCAGTTCCTGCTTTTGCACAGACCGACGCTGACACGTCCGCTGCGCAGGACGCCAAGGCGGCGAAGAGCCAGGCGCGCAAGGCGGCCAAGGCCCAGCGCAAGGCAGAGCACAAGGCTGCGCGTGCGAAGAACACTGCCGAGCTGAAGAAACTCGAAGATGCCGGTTACAAGCCGGCGGCCAATGATCCGAACTATCCGCAGAACCTGCAGAACGCAGAGAAAAAGGCCGGCGTAGGCGCAAGCCAGTAACCGTCGTCCGGCGGCAGGCTGCGGTTCGATCCGCGGCCTGTCTCGTGCATCCTGGTCCCAACGCGCGGATCGCAAGCAGTCTCCCCCCGCATCGACGAAGACAAACGCGTTTCTCACGCAAGCGTGATTCGATTCGTCATCCTGTCTTTCTTCGCGTACTTGACCGGCCCGCCGATGCGGTCAGTTCCGCCCACCCGACGCAGCCGCATTGCCCGCCACTTTCAGCCAGTCCTTGAATGCCCGCACGGCGTCGTCGTTCGCGCGCGCGGAAGCCACGTACGTGAAGTAGCGCCACGGCGGCAGCGCCGGTTCGCTGAACGGCTGTACGAGCCGACCTTCGGCGATGTCGTCCGCGACGAGCGCGATCGGGCCCATCGCGACGCCCAGTCCGTCGAGCGCGCCTTGCAGCGTCAGGTAGAAATGCTCGAGCGTGAGCGCGTGTCGCGGCACGAGATTCGGATGCCCGGCCGCCGCGAGCCACTCCGGCCACATGCCGGGATAGGTTGCCGCGTGCAGCAACGTGAAGCCGGCGAGATCGGCGGGTGTAAGCAACGGGCGCCCGTCCAGCAGCTTCGGCGAGCACACCGGCAGCCGCACCTCGGACAGGAATTCCTCGGCGACGAAGCCGTCGATCGCCTGCGGGCCGCCGCGAACGATCAGGTCGACCTTGTCGCGCAGCTTGTCGATCGGATCGTTCGACGTCGACAGGCGCACCTCGATGGCCGGATGGGCGACCTGGAACGACGACAGCCTGGGCACGAGCCAGCGCAACGAAAACGTCGCCGGCGCGCTGACGCGCAGCACGCGCTGTTGTGTGTGGCCGAAGTGCTGCGCCGTGGCAAGCGCGATCCGGTCGAACGAAGCACCGACCTCGGCCAGGTATGCGCGGCCCGCGTCGGTCAGCTCGACCCGCCGGTTGTGGCGTTCGAACAGCGGCCGCCCGAGCCACGCCTCCAGTTGCTGAACGTGCCGGCTGATCGCGCCGTGCGTCACGCACAGTTCGTCGGCGGCCAGCGTGAAGCTGCCGAGCCGCGCGGCCGCTTCGAACGCGCGTAGCGAGTTCAACGGAGGGAGTCGTCGTGCCATCGATTCGTTTCGCGTGAAATTTACTCACACGAGAGTTCAGGTTTAATCGTTTGATCGGGTGCTTCAGCTTTGCCAATATGGCACACAAACGGCCGGCTTGGCCGAATGACTGTCTGAATTTCTCACATGGAGTACAGAGCATGCCGAACGTGGTGGTCGTGGGGGCCCAATGGGGCGACGAAGGCAAGGGGCGCGTCGTGGACTGGCTGGCGGCGCAGGCCGATCTGGTCGCCCGCTACAACGGCGGCCACAACGCGGGCCATACGCTGGTCGTCGGCGGCAAGACGTACAAGCTCGCGCTGCTGCCGAGCGGCGTCGTCCGCGGCAAGCGCGGCGTGATCGGCAATGGCGTGGCGCTCGATCCGGAGGCGCTGCTCGCGGAAATCGGGCGGGTTGCCGAGCTCGGGCTGTCGGTGACGCCGCACAATCTGTCGATCGCGGAGAACGCAACGCTGGTGCTGCCGATCCATCGTGCGCTCGATGAGGCTCAGGAGCGTCTGCGCGAGGAACCCATCGGCACCACGCTGCGCGGAATCGGCCCGGCCTACGAGGACAAGGTCGGGCGTCGCGGCCTGCGGGTCGCCGATCTGGCGGAGCCGGACCGGCTCGCCGCCAGGCTCGATGTGCTCGTCGACCATCACAACGCGTGGTTCCGCGGCCTGGGGCTTGCCGAGCACTCGCGCGACGCGATGCTGGCGACGCTGGTCGATCTCGCACCGAAAATCCTGCCGTTCGTGCGCCCCGTCTGGGCCGACCTCAACGACGCCATCGACCGCGGCGAGCGCATCCTGTTCGAGGGGGCTCAGGCCGTGATGCTGGATATCGACTGGGGCACGTACCCGTTCGTGACCTCGTCGGGCACCGTCGCCTCGGCGGCCGCAGCGGGCACGGGGCTCGGCGCGTCGAAGCTCGGTCACGTGCTGGGCGTGACCAAGGCGTATGCGACGCGTGTCGGCGGCGGGCCGTTCCTGACCGAGCTGTCCGACGCCACCGGCGAAACGCTGCGCACGCGCGGGGGAGAGTTCGGCGTCAATACCGGGCGTCCGCGGCGCTGCGGATGGCTCGATGCCGCGCAGTTGCGTCAGGCCGTCAGGATCTCGGGCATCGATTCGCTGGTGCTCACCAAGCTCGACGTGCTCGACGGTTTCGAATCGATCCGGCTATGCGTCGGCTACGAGCTCGATGGCGCACGGGTCGATCATCTGCCCGCGAGCCTCGATACGCAGTCGCGCGCGACGCCTGTATACGAGCAGTTCGACGGCTGGCAGGGCACCGTGAAGGGTGTCCGCGAGCGTGCGGCGCTGCCGCGCGCCGCGCAGGATTTCATCGCACGTATCGAAGCGGTCGCAGGCGCACCGGTGTCGATGATCACGACCGGCGCGGAGCGCGACGACACGATCGTGTCGGGCAATCCGTTCGACGTAGCGCCCGCCTCGTAATGCACTACACAGGAATGTGAAGCGCGGGGCGGCATCGTGGTCGCGGAGGCGTTTTTGCCGAGCCGGTGCCGCCCGCTTGCGGGCGCATTCGCGTCGCGCCCATATACCGCACGCCTGGCGGCTCGACCAGACGATTCGGCATCCGGATCACGCTGCATACGGCGAACTGGACATGCCGGCAACGCTGCTGTACTGTTCCGCACAATTCGCGCCAGACCGGCCAGTGCCGGAGCCGCCGGCACCATGGCCGCTCGGTGGCGCGACGTGATCTCAATCCCGGGGACAGGTCGATGGACACGTTACAGATGATGCGCATTTTCGTCCGGGTCGCGGAGGAGGGGAGCTTCACGAGCGCGGCCCATCGCCTGGACATCACGACCGCCTATGCATCGCGGTCGGTCGCGCAGCTCGAAACGCATCTGCGCACACGCCTGCTCAATCGCAGCACGCGCCGCATCGCGTTGACCGATGCCGGGCAACGCTATCTCGACCGCTGCCAGCGCATCCTCGGCTATATCGAAGAAGCGGAAGCCGAGGCGGCCGACGCCCAGGCGAAGCCGTCAGGACGGCTGCATGTTCACGCGACCACGAGCTTCGGGCAGGCCTACGTGGTGCCGGCGGTGGTGCGATACCGGCAGCGCTATCCGGCGGTCGCGGTCGAGCTGACGCTGTCGCAGCACGTGCCCGACATCATCGACGAAGGCTACGACGTGTCGCTGCAGTTGAGCGCGACGGAGTTGCCCGATTCCGGGCTCGTGTCGCAGCGGCTCGGCGACGTGCACAGCGTGCTGTGCGCATCGCCCGCGTATCTGAAGGAGCGCGGTACGCCGCGCACGGTGGCCGAACTCGCGAATCACGCATGTCTGCAGATCGTCACGCCGGTGTTCCCGCGCGATCGCTGGCATCTCGACGGCCCCGACGGTCGCAAGACATTCGACCTGCCCCAGCCGGATTTCCAGGTGAACATCGCCGATGCGCTTGGCGCCGCGCTGCGCGCCGGCCTCGGGATCGGTTCGTTGCCGATGTCGTCTGCCGTGCCCGCGCTGGCGAGCGGCGCGCTGGTGCGCGTGCTGCCCGACTACCGGCTGCAGAAGCTGACGGTCTACACGCTGTATCCGTCGCGGCAGTATCTCGACGCGAAGATCCGTACGTTCGTCGATTTCCTGCGCGAATGCGTGCCTGAAATGCTGGCCGCCGACGAGGCGGCGCTGCACGCCTCCTGCCATTCCTGAACGCACCGCCGGCGCGGTGCGTGCGCCGCCTCGATTCGTCGAGGCAAATAATCTGCAGTCCTGCATTTGAAGCCGGTGCCGGTCGTGTCGTCATGAGTGCGCGCGCACCGGCACGCCCTTATGAACAGGCTTGCTTTCGATATCGGACATCGTTGGTTCGATGCACGGCGCCCACCCCCTAGAATCGATTCGACCCGCTTCACCGCGCCCCGGATGCCTGCGCGCGAAGCCACACCCCGTCATCGAACCCGACACGACATGGCTGATCGACAATTCATCAACCGCCGCCGGCTCCTTCAGGCCGGCCTCGCGATCGCGGCGGGCGCCGCCGCGCATCCCGGCTTCGCGCTCGCGAGTACGGCCGGGGCGCGCACGCTGCGCATCGGCTACCAGAAAGGGCCGCTCAGCCTGTTGAAGGCGCGCGGCACGCTGCAGGACAAGCTTGCGACACTCGGCGTGAGCGTCACGTGGGCGGAATTCCCGTCGGGGCCGCCGCAACTCGAAGCGCTGAACGCGGGCTCGATCGATTTCGGCGATGTCGGCGAGGCGCCGCCGATCTTCGCGCTCGCGGCCGGCGCGCCGCTCGTCTATTACGCACAGACGCCGGCCGGCCCCGCAGCCGAGGCGCTCGTCGTTCCGAAGGATTCGCCGGTCAGGACCTTTGCCGACCTGCGCGGCAAGCGCATCGCGCTGGTGAAGGGATCGAACACGCACTTCCTGCTGGTCCGGCTGCTGCAGGCCGCGAAGCTCGGCTATGCGGACATCACGCCGGTCTGGCTATCGCCTTCCGACGCGCGAGCGGCGTTCGAGAACCGTTCGGTCGATGCATGGATCATCTGGGATCCGTTTCTCGCGGTGGTTCAGCAAGCGTTCGGCGCGCGCATCGTCGCGGACGGTACCGGGCTCGTCGAGAATCGCGGCTATTACTTTGCGTCGCGCTCGTACGCGCAGCACAATGCCGACGTGCTGAATGTGGCGGTGGCGGAGCTGACGACGGTGCAGCGATGGCTCGATGCGAACCGCGCACAGGGCGCGGCCGAGTTCTCGAAGCTTTGGGGGATTCCGGAGCCGGCTGTGGCACTCGCGTTTCGTCGCGCGCGTTTCGGTGTCGAGCCTGTCTCGCGCGACACGCTCGCCTATCAGCAGCGCATCGCGGACGTGTTCTTCCAGGCCGGCATCCTGCCGAGGCGCGTCGACGTCAGCCAGGCCGCGCCCCCCGCGCTCGCGTGACGGGCACCGCCGGCCGCAAGCATCGTCCGGCATCCGGCATCCGGCATCCGGCAGACGTGCGGCCGGATTACGGCGCGACGCGGGGCAGCGGCACCGCTTCGCCGCGCATCCTCACGACGTCCCGGCCCGGCGCATCGCCGAACAGGCGCGCGTATTCGCGGCTGAATTGCGACGCGCTCACATAGCCGACGCTGCGGCATGCCTGTCGCGCGTCCATCGCCGACAGGCACATCAGGCGGCGTGCCTCCTGCAGTCGCAGCACCTTCTGGCACTGTAGCGGGCTCATCGACGTGACCGCACGAAAGTGATGATGGAAGGTCGACGGGCTCATGTCCACCTGGCGCGCGAGCGAGTCGACCGTCATCGGATCGAGGTAGTGGTCGCGAATCCACGCAACGGCGCGCGAGATGCGTTGCGTCGTCGAGTCGGCCTGGCCGACCTGCGCGACGCGCGCGCCCGACGGGCCGCGCAGCAGCCGGATGAGGATCTCGTCGACGATCAGCGGCGCGAGCAGGTCGATGTCGTCGGGCTGTGCGATCAGTTGCATCAGCCGTATGACCGCGTCGACGATTTCCGGCGGCGCGTCGTGCGTGTCGAGGGCGGTGCAGTCGACGGCTCTCGGCACCCCGCGCGGAAACACGCGCGGCGTGAGTGCCGCGATGCGGGCCGGGTCGAGTTCGAGTTGTACGCAAAGGAACGGCTCGGCCGGATCGCCGCGCGCGACGCGGCCGGTGACGGGCAGGTCCGCTGTCGCGACCATCATCCGCGATTCGTCGATCGCATAGACGTTGTCGCCGACCCGCAGGGATTTCGCGCCTTGCCCGACCACGCTCAGGCATGCGTGGTGCACGCCGTGATGCCAGTGCGGCGGCGACGCCGATGCGCGCGCGATGCGCATGCCGCGCACCGGGAGTTCGAACGTGCCGTCGTGCGGCGCGTAGGCGGCGATCAAGGCCGCGAGCCGGACCGAGGGCGTCAGGACCGGCGACCGAGGGTCGCGATCGGGCGTGGTGCGCGGTAACGGCGGCATTCGGGCGTCAATCTCCAGATGGCGTGAGCGGATGGCGGCGTGGCCGGGGCAAGGCTCGCGAACGCGATTCACGGTCGGGCGCGCGGCCGGGGTGCCGGTGAGGCGGTCACATCGTACGGCGAGTCGCAGATGCGCGATTGCCTAAACCTGCCGGAATTTAGCCCGATCGTCCTGACCTGCATGGCCGATGCGTGCATGACCCGTCGATGCACGGTGTGCGGCGCACAAATTCGGAAATTAAGGCAAAACAATCGCAGGATCGGGCAAGCCATTTTCCGGCGGTTTTCATACCATTGCACCTGCTGAAAGAAACGTGTTCCAGTGCGCTCGGGCGGTGCGGGTACGAACGCCGCAGGTTCGACGGACACCGCCGGTGTTGCCGTCGGATGTGCTGGAACGAATTCAGGACTGCTATTCGAATGATCGTGCATCGGGCCAACCGAGGCCGGCTTGCGTCCGTTGCATGCCGGTATGCGCCTGCCACGAGCATGTCGACCGGCCCGGCGTCGCCGGGGCCGGCGCCGCTGCATTGGCCGGACCGTTGCGGGCCGGCCGCGACGTGGCGACAGGTGCGCGCGTCGCGGCAGCCGTCCGCGCAGGGAAATCCGGACAAATGGACCAACTTCAATCGATTCGGGCATTCGTGACGGTGGCAAGGGAAGGCGGATTTCGCCGGGCGGCGACGCGGCTGCGCGTGTCGACGGCGATGGCGAGCCGGCTGGTCGATGCGCTGGAAACGCGCCTCGGCGCACGCCTGCTTCAACGCAGCACCTGCCATCAGTCGCTGACGGAAATCGGCGAGCTGTATCTGGTGCGCGTGGAGCGGATTCTGGGCGCGATCGACGAGATCGACGGTCGTTTCGTCGCGATGGGCAGCAAGCCCGAAGGCGAACTGCGCATTGCCGCGCCGGTTGCGTTCGGGCTGAGCCGATTGAGCGCGCTGCTCGATCGCTTCGTCGACCTGTTTCCGGACGTGCGGCCGATCGTGACGCTGACCGATGCGCACGTCGATCTGACCTCCGAGGATGTCGATGTCGCATTCCTGACCGACGGCATGCCGGTTTCCGGTGCGTATGCGCTCCATACGCTGGCTGCCTACGAATCCGTGCGCGTCGCGGCGCCGGGTTACGTCGCCGCGCATGGGGGTGCGGCTGCGTCGGTCGACTGGCCTGATATCGCGACCGTGCGGCTCGAACTGCCGGCAGCCGGCGGCGAGACGGCTGCGCTTCGCCACGACACGGCTCCCGGCAGTCCGGGCGTCGGGCATCTCGAGATGGCGCGGCGGCTGGCCGTGGCCGGCATGGGCGCAGCGGTGCTGCCTGCGTATCTTGTCGACGCCGATCTGGCGGCCGGCACGCTGGTTCGCGTCGCACCGGTTCGCCCGCTCGCGCCCGTCACGCTGAAGCTTGCGCATGCGCGTATCGCGCGCATGCCGGCCGCCGCCCGCGCGTTCGTCGAATTCGCCGGCGCTGCGTTCCGGCCCGCGAGCTAGCGGATCGGTTGGCCTCCACGGCAACGCGTGCCTGACGGCCCGCGTGCTCACGGCTCGTTTTATACGGAAGCAGTTCGGCAAACGAACGCTCCGCAGGGCGCATCGAACGCCCGAAATACGCATCGGCATTCGCGGTGGACGGGCAGCGTCAGCATGCCGGCCGCGCGTGCAGATCGCGAGGAGATCTGGTGATTCCCATTGAAGGTCGTCTATTTGCGAGAGGTCGCTCCATGCGCGTCGAACGGGTTCCATACCGCTTAATCACTGCTGCAACGGCCGCCGTTTTCCTGGCCGCGTGCGGGAAAAAAGAATCGGCGCCGCCGCCGCAAACGCCGGAAGTCGGCGTCGTCACCGTCCAGCCGCAAGCGGTTCCGGTCGTCGCCGAACTGCCGGGCCGCACCAGTGCGTTCCTCGTCGCGCAGGTGCGCGCGCGGGTCGATGGCATCGTGTTGCGCCGTGAATTCACCGAAGGCACCGACGTCAAGGCAGGCCAGCGCCTGTACGAGATCGACCCGGCGCCGTACATCGCCGCGCTGAACAGCGCGAAGGCGACGCTCGCGAGGGCGCAGGCGAATCTCGTCACGCAGAACGCGCTGGTCGCGCGCTACAAGGTGCTGGTGGCCGCGAACGCGGTCAGCAAGCAGGACTACGACAACGCGGTGGCCACGCAGGGCCAGGCCGCGGCGGACGTCGCGGCCGGCAAGGCGGCGGTCGATACCGCGCAGATCAACCTCGGCTACACCGACGTCGTGTCGCCGATCACGGGCCGCGTCGGCATCTCGCAGGTGACGCCGGGCGCGTACGTGCAGGCGAGCCAGGCGACGCTGATGTCGACGGTGCAGCAGCTCGACCCGGTGTATGTCGACCTCACGCAGTCGAGCCTCGAAGGGCTGAAGCTGCGTCAGGACGTGCAGAGCGGGCGCCTGAAGACGACCGGCCCGGGCGCGGCGAAGGTGTCGCTGATCCTGGAGGACGGCAAGACCTATTCGGAGCCGGGCAGGCTGCAGTTCTCGGACGTGACGGTCGACCAGACCACCGGCTCGGTGACGATCCGCGCGGTGTTCCCGAACCCGGGCAAGGTGCTGCTGCCGGGGATGTTCGTGCGTGCACGGATCGAGGAAGGCGTGAAC